>CALBTT010000097.1 GCA_937967645.1 uncultured Zoogloea sp. | reverse complement strand
CGTGCGCTCGCATTGCCCGTCGAGGACGGTGTTGAGATCGCGGTCAATCCCCGCAATCGCGGAAAGGCCGTTCTGACGAACGGCCTTGAGGCGATTTTCCTGGCTTTGTTGTTGAGGGTCTTCCACCTTTCATGCTCCTTCTTGTTGTCGTCAGGGCTGGAAGTCGTCTGCGTCCAACCCAGCCGATGCCGCGACCTCGCGCAGCACCGGGCCAGCGGTTTCGTCATCCACGCGATAGACGGTGTTGCCACCCATGCGCAGCGTCTCGATCAGTTCGTCGCCCTCGGCTTCCGAGGCACCGGGGAAGGCCAGCACGAAGCCGGGCACCGGCTGCGGCATGGGTGCGGGCGCAGGGGCTTCCTGCACCGCCCGGTGCTGCGTCAGCACCTGATCCACGGCCGCCAGACGGCTCATGTTGTAGACGTAGGCATTCGGGTACTCGCGGCCCTTCTCGCCGCGCACCGACGCCTCGACGTAGGGCTTGGCATCGGCCAGCGCGCCGATGGCCTGCGAGTAGGTCGGCAGGCCCACACCGGCCAGTTGCCGGTCGGCATCGGCCACTGCCTCTGCAACCGGCTTGGCGAACTCCGGGTCGGGCAGCGGAGTGCCCTTGCTGTGCCGCTGCAAGGACGCGGCCAGCCACTCCACGTTCACCTGCTCCGGGGACTCGATGTAGGTCAGCGCTGCACCCAGCAGTGTCCGGGTGCTCTCAGCAGTCTTGAGGGGTGTGCCCAGCTTGTTGAACCATGACTGGGCGAACTCGCGGGTGTGCTGCTCCTGCGAGTTGTTCGCCAGCACGGCGAACGCGGAGCGGGCCTCGCGCAGCGTGTCCGCGACCGCATCCGCCACCGGCTCGGGGCGGCCCAGCGAACGGTAGGCGTTGGCCTCCTTCGCAAGCATCTTGATGCACTCCACGGCACCATCGACGCCACGATCCAGCACGCGGCTGCTCCAATGGTCTTGCAGGGCGGTGGCAACCTTGTGCCACGCGGCCTGCTGGTCGCGCCAGAACTGGAAGTTGTGCTCGGACATGGCGATGTACTTGTCGCCCGTCTGCACCTCATACCCGGCCGGGTCGTAGGCTTGCTCGGCGTCCCAGTAGACGAACCGCACGCCCTCTTCCTTGGCCTTGCGCTGCGCCTCGGTGGTGTCGATCCACTCGACACGCTGCGAGGCGCTGTAGTAGTTGCCCATGCCGAAGCCGCTGTAGCGGAACAGGCCCGAGAACACCTGCACGTCGCGCTCGTTGTTCTTGCCGAACTTGGCGGTGTCGCCCTGCTGCCAGACCTTCCCGCCTTCGTCCAGCCACGCCTCTTCGGCGCGGACTTCATCGGCGGTCATCACCTTGGGCCGCGTGTCCCAGATCGCGCCGAAAGACGCTTTCAGGGACTCGCGCACCTGCTCGATGTAGTCGCGGCGATCCGCCTGCTCGTAGCTGCGCAGGTCGATCTCGACCGTGCTGCGATCACCGGGCAGGCCCACCGAACTGTCGCCGTCGTGCCAGACGTGGAACGTCAGGCGATCAGGCACCGGGGGCAGCACGCGGCTCGCGATGCGATCCGCAATGGCCTCGGCTTCCTCGCCCACCACGGGGCCTTCGAGCACCGTCCACTCTTCGGCCAGAGCGATCACCTCGGGGGACAAGTCCTCGTCCTCGGCTTGCTCGCCCGTGGCGATGCTCATGATGGCGTGGCCGCCACCATCAAAAACGGCCAAGCTGTGCTCCATGCGGAACCCATGCTTGGCCAACGCTTCTTGAATCTCGTCTTGCCGCGAAAGCGGCTTGATGTCGGTGCTCATGTGGCTCAACTCCCCTCACGGCCAGACAACACCTCGGCGAAGTACAGCAGTGCCGCTTCCAGCGCGACAGCCTTCTCCGGGGTCACGACGGCATCGACGTTGAGTTCGCTCTTCGTCTCGCTCGCCACGTTCAGATCGCCGTGCTCGGTGTCGAGCACGAGCGTGGCCTGCAACACGTTGCGCACCTCGTCGCCATGACGGTCGGACAGGCCGAACTCGATCACGTCGTCGTTGTCCGCGTAGGTCGCGTACAGGCCGTTGACCTTGCCGGTGCCGCGCACGCGCCAGTGCTTGTAGAACTCAAGCACGCCATCGTCGCGCTGCACCGGGGCCTCGCCAGCGGGCGTGCTCTCGGGAATCGGCAAGCCGCTCATGAACTGGACAACCTGCGCACGCAGCTTTTGCCCGACTATCGTGGTTCCCATGATCGCCTCCATGACGAAGCCCTCCGTTGATGCGAACGCTCAGAGTTCGCCGGTTTCGACATCCGGGAAGATGCGCACCCAGTCGAACGGCGCGGGGTTGCCCACCAGCGCTTCCATGTTCGCCATGCGCACTTCCATGTTGTGCGCCTCCATCCACGAGGCGCGGCGGTGGTACTTGTTCAGGAAGGCCACCAGCTTCGCCACATCCTCCGGGGACTCCGGGTTGATGTTCATGGCGACGCCACGCAGCACGCCCAGAGCCACCATCTCGGGGCCGTAGCGGCGCTGGAACAGCACCTTGGCGATGGCCGGGGACTTGGCCTCGACCTCGGCGAACGTGCCCAGCACGGTCGGCTGCATGTCCTCGTAGATCATGTGCGCCCGCGAGCCGTCCGCACCGATGGACATGGCCTCGCAACCGATCTGGCCGATGTCCGTGAAGTCGTAGCGCAGGGTCTTGGCGACCATGCGGCCCAGACCGTTGCGCTCGTACTCCGGCACATCCACCTCGACCAGAACCATGTTCGGCAGATCGACCAGCTTGCGCTCCGGGTCGATGTAGTTGCCGAAGGCGGTGGTCTTGGCCTTGACCGCCCACTCTTTCATCGGAAGGGTTGCATTCATGTTGTTCACCTCATAGGTTGTCCGCTACGGTTCCCATCGTAGCGAAGGACATACCAAAAATCAAGTTTTTTATTCCTTGCTCGTTTTTTGTCGTTGCATTTTTCTGACTAGAACGAGAGCGAGTTGTCAGACCGGCTGCGGTGAACAGGCTCGAAGTCCCACGGCCCCGCCTTGGGCGTGCCCAGCTTGTGCGGATCGACGAACTGCATGTACTTCTGCGGGGCCTGCGCGATCTGATCGACCACCTTGAGCAGTTCGCGCCCGACCTGCAAGGACTGGCCGGGCTGCGTGACGGTGGCGAAATTGATGTGCTCGATGCCCTTCTTCATCATCTGGGCCACCTGCTGGGCGTTCGCCCGCGCCCCGATGCTTTCGAGGTTGCCGATGGCACCGGACATGCGAGCCATGCTCACGTAAGCCTCGCGTGCGAAGCGCTCGATGTCGGGCTTCACGCCCGCCTCCATCGACTTCTTGATGTACTCGGCCAACTCGCCCAGTTGGCCCGCGTACAGCACCGACTCGGACTCGTAGAAGGTCTTGGCCGCATCGACGTACTGCTTGAGGTCGAAGCCGCCGCCCTCGGCCTTCGCCGCGCTGTACGTTTCCTTGGTGATCTTGGTCAGGAACTCGGTCTTGCGCTTCCAGAGATCGGAAGAGCACACGTCTGAACTCCAGTCACGAATCACCATCTC
>CALBTT010000096.1 GCA_937967645.1 uncultured Zoogloea sp. | reverse complement strand
TGCCATTGGCCGCAACCTGACCGGTGTTGCGCACGGTGAGGGTGTAACGGACGGTGCCACCGGGAGGTGCGCTCGCCACATTGGCCGTCTTGGTGAAGCTCACCTGCGGCGGCGGCGGCGGCACGCTGGCCGAACTGGTGCAAGGCGGGGTGCTGCCGCTCGGGGCACACACGGCGCTCCCGCCCGGTGTGACGCTGGCCGTGTTGGTGATGGAGGCAGGGGGCGAGCCGCTGACCAGGGCCTGCAGGGTGTAGGTGGCTTTGGCTCCAGCCGGCAGGGTGGCGATGGTGTCGTTGATGGCCCCGCTCCCGCTCGCGGCACACACCGCACCGCCGGTGGCCGTACATGTCCAGGTGGCGCTGCTGATGCCGACGGGCAACGGATCGGAGACGACGACGTTGGAGGCGGGCGCGCCGCCCACGTTGCTCACCGCAATCGTGTAGGTGATGGTGCCACCCGCCACCAGGCTGGTGGCCGGCGTGGTCTTGCTGACATTGATCTGGGGCGTGCTGTCGCACACCGCGTTGGCCGCCATCTGGGCCATGAAGCCTTCGTAGTCGGCGCCGCTCTGGATCTGCACGACGAGGGTGTTGAGGCCGGTCTGCCAGTTGTGGTTCAGGGTGGTGCTGGCGGCCTGGGCGCTGGCATAACCTGTCCCGTAATAGCCGCCGGGCTGCGGCAGGCCGGTGGTCTGCCCGCTCTGGGCCACACCGTTCACATAGACCTCGCCCACGCTGTTGTCCGAATTGAACTTCATCGCCAGGGAGAAGGATGACGGCGTGACGGCCGGGTCCAGGTAGAACTGGTAGCGGTAATACCAGTCGCCGTTGGGGCTCCGCTTGTCGATACTGGCGCCCTCACGGCTGATCCAGTTGGCGTTGCCGAAGGGGCTGGCTGCCCACGCACTCGGTACGAGATTACCCACGTAGGCCGGCCCCCAGTTGATCGAGGCCGGCGGCGGCTGGATGGCGCCGGTGGGCGGCTGCATGTCCGACACCTCCCAGTGGGCGTCGGGACTGCCGTCGGGCAGGATGCCGCCGGTACCGGCGTTGTAGCCGGTGTTCAGGATGCTGGCGGTCGAATTGCAGCTGAGCGTGGGGGGCGCCGCGAGGGTGGCCTGGCTGAAGACCAGCCCGGCAATGGCCAAGGCGGTGCGCCAGGATTGCCGCGGGGGAGGGTGCAGGCACGGCGCGCAGGCGATGCCCGATTGCGGTTTCGATTCGGAGGTGAGCATGGAGAGTCTGGACGGCAAGAGTTGATAGGAAAGTGTGATGGAAAGGTGTGCGGTGACGGCGGCCAGCGGTCCGGACGTCGTCTTCCGTCTCATCGTGAGCCGGCGAGGCCCATGCTGCGTGCGCCGGATAGATGACAATTCGTTACACAGGACCGGAGATTAAGCGATGAGGGTACTAGGGCTTGTAGTGAATTTGGGTATTTTTGTGTCCTGGTGGTATTTGCTCACACTCAGGCTGTGTCTTTACCCTGGTCTCCCACGCTCTTGACCCACCTCCCGGGGCCCTTGATACTGGGAAATCCCTGGCTGTGAGCAGGGTTTTCTCCTTCTGCCCAGGCCCATGTTCTCCCGACTCAAGCGATCAACCCGGCGCCTGCTGGCGCTGCTGGCCGTGCTACCCGCCACCGTGCTCCTGCTGGGCGTGATCTACATGCTCGGCATGGAGCACCTCGAAGGCACGCCGCGCACCTTCCTGGAGAGCATCCAGTGGGCCTCCGAGACCCTTACCACCACAGGCTATGGGGGTGACAACCACTGGAATCACCCCGTGGTGGCGCTGTTCGTGATCCTGGGCCAGTTCATGGGCCAGTTCCTGGTGTTCCTGATCTTTCCTGTCTTCGTGCTGCCCTATTTCGAAGAGCGTTTTGAAGTGCGCTTGCAGCATGTGCTGCCGAAGATGGAGGGCAAGGTCCTGTTCTATCGTTACGGACTGGTGATCGATCCCTTGCTGGAAGACTTCAAGCGCACGGCCACCCCCTTTGTCATCTTCGAGGAGGACCTGGCGCAGGCGCGTCACCTGAGGGACCGGGGCTACGACGTGGTGTTCGGGCAGCTGGCCGAGGATTCCAGCGTGCTGGCACGGGTGTGCGACGCCCGGGCGGTGGTGGCCAACGGGGGAGACCATCGCAACGCCACCTGCACCCTGATCGTTCGGGAGCTGGGCTTCACCGGTCCCTTGTTCGCCCTGGCCGATGAGCCGTTGTACCGGGCGCCCATGCTGCAGATCGGTGCGACCGACGTGTTCACGCCGTCCCACGTGCTGGGGGCGGCCCTGGCCTCACGGGCCAGCGTACGCATCAGCCCGCCGGCCGAGGGCATGCACCTGCTCGGCGAACAGGTGGGTATGGGGGAGTTCCGGGTGCGTCCCAACAGCCCCCTTGCCGGTCGGCGCCTGGGTGACCTGCGCCTGCGCGAGACCTACGGCGTGGCGGTGATCGGGGCCTGGCGCGGTGGGGTGTTCACCACCTCGAAGGGGCCGGATACGGTGGTCGAGTCCGGTGCCATCCTGGTCTTGGTCGGGGCCCCGCGGGGGCTTGAGGAGGTGGAGCGGATGGCCATGCCGATCCGCCGCTCAGGCCCGATCGTGGTGGCCGGCTTCGGGGCCGTCGGGCACAAGGTGAGGGAGATTCTGCGGGATGCGGGAGAGCACTGCGTGACCATCGACCGGGCCGCGGGGCCCGGGGTGGATGTGGTCGGTAACATCCTGGAGCACGCCACCCTGGTGCAGGCCGGTGTGCATGAGGCCAGCGCGGTGATCCTGGCCCTGAGCGACGATGGCGAGTCGGTCTTCGCCACGGCCGCGGTGCGTGATTTCGCTCCCCAGGTTCCCCTCATCGTGCGC
This sequence comes from uncultured Zoogloea sp., assembly GCA_937967645.1. Classification (GTDB taxonomy): domain Bacteria; phylum Pseudomonadota; class Gammaproteobacteria; order Burkholderiales; family Rhodocyclaceae; genus Zoogloea. The sequence continues at coordinate 13,324 of CALBTT010000096.1, read as the reverse complement.
GTGCTGCGGGCCACCAACACCGGTCGGCTGTACCGTGCCGGGGCGGATTTCGCCATCTCCGTGGGCGAGGTGGCCGGGCAGATCCTGGCCCATCACTTGCTCGACGAGCAGACCCTGGGCCTGGAGAGCCGCATCAAGTTCAGCCGCATGGAGGCCGGCGCCCTGGCCGGCGTCCACCCCTGGCGCAGCGAGGCCCTCGAGCGTACCGGCGCCAAGATCGTCGCGGTGGAGCGGGGGAGTGAGGTGATCGTGAGCTTCGGTGACGACTTTACCGTCCGGCCCGATGACCGGCTGTTCGTGTGCGGTTCCCTCAACAGCCTGGAGCGCTACCGCCAGGCTTTCTAGGGAGCGGGCCCGCCGGGCTCAGCCGTGCAGGATCTTGCTGACGCGGCGCAGCCCGCTTTCCTCGGGGTGGGGACCGATGGTGAAGCCGAGGGCCTGCATCAGGCGCAGCATCTTGGGGTTGTCGCCGAGCACGTCGCCGACCATGGTGCGGTAGCCATGGGCCCGCGCGCAGTCGATCAGGGCACCCATCAGGCGGCGGCCCAGGCCGTAGCGCTGCCAGTCGTCGCCGACCACCAGGGCGAACTCCACGGCCTCGCCATCCGGAGCCAGGGCGTAGCGGGCTCCGCCGAGCAGGCGTTCGACACCGTCGTCCCGGGTGGTGGCCATCAGGGCCATCTCCCGGTCGTAGTCGATCTGCGTGAAGCGGGCGATCAGGCTGGGCGGCAGGCTGTCGATCTCCTCCATGAAGCGGAAGTAGCGGGTCTCAGGGCTCAGGCTGTCGAAGAAGGCCTGCACCAGGTCGGCGTCTTCGGGGCGGATCGGGCGGACTCGCACGATGCGGCCGTCGGGCATCTTCCAGTCGTGCTCCAGGTGGGCCGGGTAGGGATGGATCGCCATGTGGGCGTAGCGGTCGCTGCCGGCAGGCAGCCCCTGGTCGATGACCATGCGGGCGTCGGCCACGATGGCGCCATCCTCGTCCACGATCAGCGGATCGATCTCCAGGGTTTTCAGCCAGGGCAGCTCGCAGACCAGCCCGGATACGGCGATCAGCACGTCCTCCAGGGCCTGGCGGTCGGCTGCCGGGAGTTCGCCCAGCGGGCCGAGCAGGCGGGCGACGCTGGATGAGTCGATCAGGTCGCCGGCCAGTACCGGGTTGAGGGGCGGGAGGGCCAAGGCCTGATCATCGCTGCGGCCGACCCGCGAGCCGCCGGCGCCGAGTCCGATCACCGGCCCGAACACCGGGTCGCGGAAGACGGACAGGCGCAGCTCGCGGCCGTGGGGGCGATGCAGGTAGGGCTCCAGCGACACCCCGTTGATGCGGGCCTCCGGGTGGCCGGCGCGTACCGTGGCGAGCATGTCGTGGAAGGCGCTCCAGACGGACTCCGCCGCCCCCAGGTTGAGGCGCACCCCGCCGGCGTCGGCCTTGTGGGGCAGGTCGGGGGAGTCGATCTTCATGACCACCGGAAAACCGGTCTGCTCGGCGGCGAACAGGGCTTCGGTGGCGTCCCGGGCGAGGGTGCCCGGGGTGACCGGCACGCCGAAACTGCGCAGCAGGGTCTTCGATTCGGGGCTGGACAGCACCGTGCGGCGCTGGCCGAGCAGGGCCTCCACCAGCATTCTGGCCCCTGCCGGGCCGCTGCGGCCGTTGCCGGTGGTGCGCCCGGCGGCCTGCAGCAGCAGGTTCTGGTTGCGGTAGAAGCGGGAGATGTTGTGGAACAGCTCGATGGCCGTCTCCGGCGAGCGGAACACCGGCAGGCCGGCCTGTTCGAGCAGCTGGCGCCCCTCGGCCACCTGGCCGCCGCCCATCCAGCAGGCGCACAGGCGCAGGCGCGAGTCGGCGGCGAGGTCGATCAGGGCCCGGGCAACCTCGAGCGGGTCGGTCATCGCGTGGGGCGACAGCATGACCAGCACATTGTCGACGGCCGGGTCTTCGGCCAGCAGTCGCAGTGCGTCGCGGTAGCGCTCCGGCGACGCATCGCCGCCCAGGTCCAGGGGGTTGCCCGGGCGCCGCTCGCCGGCGATCAGGCGGCCCAGCCTGGCCAGGCTGTCGTCGGACAGCACGGCCAGCGGAATGCCCAGGTCACCGGCCCGGTCGGCGGCCATGGCGCCGGGCCCGCCGCCGTTGGTGACGATGGTCAGTGGCGCCTCGCGGGGGCGGAAGCCGGCGGCCAGGGCCTTGGCGGCGAAGAACAGCTGGCCGATGTGCTGGACCCGCACCACCCCGGCGCGGCGCATCGCCGCGTCGAACACCGCGTCGGCCACGCAGGGGCTGCCGGCGGGGCTGTCCGTTTCATGGCGGCCGGCCTTGAGCAGGATGATCGGCTTGATCCGGGCCGCCGAGCGCAGGGCGCTCATGAAGCGCCGGGCATGCCGCACGTGGTCCACGTAGAGCAGGATGTGGCGGGTGCGCGGGTCGTGCACCAGGTAGTCGAGGGTCTCGCCGAAGTCCACGTCGAGGGTGGAACTGAGGGAGATCACCGACGAGAAGCCGACCTGGTTGGTGGCCGCCCAGTCCAGCACCACCGAGCACATGGCCCCGGACTGGGACACCAGGGCCAGGTCGCCGGTGCCCACGGCGATGCGGGTCAGGGCGGCGTTTAGGCCGATGTCGGGCCGCAGGATGCCCAGGCTGCCCGGCCCGAGCAGGCGCAGGCCGGTCTCGCGGGCGGTGTCGAGCAGGCGCTTCTCCAGGGCGTCGCCGCCCGGGCCGGTGGCGGTGACGATCACCGCGTTGCGCACCCCGCTGCGGCCGCATTGTTCGACGATGGCGTGCAGGGCCCGCGCCGGCGCGGCGATGACGGCCAGGTCCACGCGGCCGCCGATGTCCTCCACCGAGGCGTGGCAGGCCTGGCCGAAGACCGTCTTGTGCTTGGGATTGACCGCATGCAGGGGGCCGCGGAAGCCGGCCTCGCGCAGGTTGGAGAAGATCACCCGGCCCACCGAGCGGGCCTCTTCGGAGGCGCCGATCACGGCGATGGAGGCGGGTTCGAACAGGGTGGCCAGGGAATGGCGGGTCGGCATCGCAGCCCTCGGGTGAGTTACTCGGTGGTTGCGATGTATAACATTTTTCTGGAAAAAATATACTGAGTTGTATCGTATTCGGCCCGCGAGGCCTCCCGGCGGGGGCGCCGGGAGCGTGGCTTACTCCAGCTCGCCGAACAGGTCGGGGCCGAAGACTTCGTAGTGGATGCGTTCCCGCGGGATGCCCCGTGCCACCAGCGCGCGCCGCTGCAGTTGCATGAAGGGCAGCGGGCCGCACAGGTAGACGTCGGCGTCATCGGGCAGCGCGTCCACGCTGTCCAGGTCCATGCGCCCGGCGAAGGCGTCGGTTCCGGCGTCGTCCGGCGTCTCCAGCCACAGGTGCTGGCGAGCATGCTGCAGCGCTCCGAGGGCATCACGTACCTCGTCACGGTGCGGAAAGTGCAGGGAGTCAGTGGTGGCATAGCCAAACACGACCTGGCGCGCCGGCTGGGTTGCGGCCAGATGGCGGAGCATCGCCAGCATCGGGGTGATGCCCACGCCTGCGCTCAGCAGCACCACCGGCCGGTCGTCGCCGGCGAGCTGGAAGTCGCCCGCTGGCGGCCCGACCCGCAGGGTGTCACCGACCCGGACCACATCGTTGAGCTGGCCCGACACCGCGCCCGGCGGCGCGCCTTCGCCGTGGGGCACGCGCTTCACGGTGATCCGCCAGGTGTCGCCGCCGGGCGCGTCGGACAGGCTGTACTGGCGTACCTGGATCAGCCCGCTGGCAGGGATGGGCAGGGCCACGCTGATGTACTGGCCCGGCACGAAGCCGGCCGGCGGGCTGCCGTCGACCGGGCGCAGGCGCAGGGCAACGATGCCGTCGGCGGCTTCCTCCCGGTCTACGACCTCCATCTCCGGCCAGTCCTGGCCGGCCTGCCAGTCGCGGGCCTGGTAGAGCCTCGCCTCGCGGGCCACCAGTTCGGTGGCCATCAGCCAGTACACCTCGTCCCAGGCGGCGGCGATGTCGGGCGTGATCGCCGCGCCTAGCACTTCACCGAGGGAGGCCAGCAGGTGGCGCCCGACGATGGTGTATTGGGCCGGGGTGATGCCCAGGCTGACATGCTTGTGGGCGATGCGGTCGAGCACCGGCCCGATGATGGCGGGTTTGTCCATGTGGGCGGCGAAGGCATACACGGATCCGGCCAGGGCCTGGGCCTGATCGCCGGTGGCCTGGTTGCCCATGTTGAAGAGGTTCTTCAGCTCCGGGTGATGGCTGAACATGCGTTCGTAGAAATGGCGGGTGATCGCCTCGCCGTGGGCGAGCAGCACCGGCACGGTGGCCTCGATCAGGGGGCGGGCGGTGAGGGACAGCATGGGGTTTCCTTTTCTTGTCTTGTGAGGGGCAGGGGCCGGAATCAGCCGGCCTGCAGGTTGCCGAGGGCGTGGTGGGCGGCCAGCCGGATCACGTAGCCGAGCTTGAAGAAGGCCGCCGAGATCGGCAGGGCCAGGTGGCCGGCGATCTGCATGCCGAGGCTGAAGCGCTCGGCGAAGGGGTAGGCCACCAGGGTCGAAACGAGCATGCCGAGCCCGGCAATGACCATCATCGAGCGTCCGGTGAGCAAGACCTTGCCGGGGTTGGGGAAAGGGCTGGGGTTCACTGTGGGGTCCATCTTCATCTCCGTTCTGTGATCGGGTTAAGTGGACTTTAAAATGCATCTTTTAAAGAGTCAACGTAAATGAATCTTTTGAAATTCCCCTTATAATGGAAGGGTTGAAGTACCAAATGCACCGTGGAGGGAGCCACCATGCACATCACCCAGCACACCGACTACGCCTTGCGCGCGCTGATTTACCTGGCCGCCAACGAACAGCGCCTGGTCACCATCCAGGAAGTTTCGGAGCGCTTCGAGGTGTCCCGCAGCCACCTGATGAAGGTCGTCAATCAGCTGATCCGCAACGGCTTTGTCGAGGGGGTCCGGGGCAAGGGGGGCGGCATGCGTCTGGCCCGCCGGCCGACGGAGATCCGGGTGGGCGAGGTGGTGCGCAGGATGGAGTCCGATCTGGCCCTGGTGGAGTGCTTCACCGACACCAGCCGCTGCCTGCTCACCGCCACCTGCCGCCTGAAGGGGGTGCTCAACACGGCTTTGGAGGCCTTCTTCGAGTCCCTCGACCGGGTGACCCTGGCCGAGGTGCTGGGGCCGGCCCAGCACCAGCTGCTGCATGTATTGAAGCGGGTGGCCTGAAAAGCAGAAGGCCTGCTCCCGGAGACCGGGGCAGGCCTTCTGCACGCGCCGGGCCGGGCGCGCGGGTCGTTCAGCGGCGGCCGCGTCGGCGCAGCATGCCCAGGCCCAGCAGGGCCAGGGCAAGGGAGCCCGGCTCCGGCACGGCGAGGGCGCTGTCGAGCACCACGTTGTCGATGCCCAGGGTGGAGGTGCCGATGAAGTCACCCACATCCACCACGCCGAGGGCCAGCTCCACGGTGCCGGCCGTGTTGAAGCTGTAGCTGAACTGACCACTGCCGACCGCGTTGCTCACATCGGTCAGGCGGATCAGCAGGCCATCGATGACCAGGAAGGCATAGTCGTTCATGCCGGCCAGGGGGTCTTCCTGGCTGCTGAAGTGCCAGTCGAGGCGGAGGGTGTCGCCGGCGGCGACGGCCAGGGTCTGGCGCAGCGCGGAGCCTTCGAAGGCCCAGGTCCCCGCGGCGGGATCCGGGTCCAGGCTGCCCAGGCTGAGTCCGGAGAACGCCTCGATACCACCGGGGACGCCGACCAGAGCGGCGGAGGTGCCCGACAGGTTGAAGGTGCCTGCCGCTGCCGGTGCATCGTCCACGTACAGGGATGCCGTGCTGAGCTGGGCACTGCCACCGCTGGCGGTGACGTCGCCGAGGCTGCTCCAGCCGGTCAGGCCCGCAGAGAAGTCGCCATTGACGACCACGCCGGCCCAGGAGGCCGGGGCAGCCGCCAGGGCGGCCGTGGCCATCAGCAGGCCGCAGAATGTCTTGAGTTTCATCGTGTTTCCTTAACGGGGGATACTGTAGAGAAAGTCACGGGTCGGATCGATGCTGTCCGGAGCCACGTTCTTCAGCAGGACGAGGGGGCGCGGCGCACCGGCTCCCGCGCTGCCGTCGCTGTCGATCTGCACGCTGGTACCGGCGGCCGTGGCGACCAGCTTCACGTAGCCGCCGCCGAAGGGCGACCCCCCCATGTAGTTGATGCTGGCGAGCAGGGCACGCAGGTCGATACGGTCGGTGCCCGGAGTGAAGTCGGTGATTGTATCGCCGGCCTCGCGGAGGCTGCGATACACGAAGGTGTCGGCGCCACTGCCCCCGGTCAGGGTGTCGGCGCCGTCGCCGCCGCTGATCACGTCATCGCCAGGGGTGCCGGTCAGGGTGTCGCGGCCGCTGCTGCCGTCGATCTTCCTGAGCAGGCTGAGGCCGACCACCACCGGGTCGTGATCGGAGGAGCGATACGGCGTGGCGGTGTAGAGATCCGGCTCGCAGGCGGCGCAGGCGGGTTGCTTGAACTCGACGTTGTAGTCCAGGAAGGCCGGCTCGTCGGCGTTGATATGCCAGTGGCTGATGCCGCTCACCTGGGGGGCCAGGGAGGCGCTGGTCAGGGCGTGGTCCAGATAGCCGGTCTCCCCGTCAAAGACGTAGGAATACGGCCGCTGGAGGCGGGCTGCCAGCTGGTCCACCATGCCGGCGGCGGTGAGCAGGTTGATCGGGTCTTCCTTGCCGTAGGCATTGAAGTCGCCGATCAGCACCACATCATTGTCACCGGAGGCGGACTGCACCTGGCTCACGAAGCTCAGCAGCTGTCGTGCCTGGTCGATGCGGCGGGCGTTGTAGCAGCCCTGGCCATCGCCCTGGTCGAGGTCGGCGCCCGTGGCGTCGGTGCAGCCCTTCGACTTGAAGTGATTGACCACCACCGAGAACTTCTCGCCGTTGAGGGCGCTGAAAGTCTGAGCCAGGGGAGGGCGGTTGTGGATCGGGGACGGATCGGAGACGGACGCGCCGACCGGCGCGACACGGGCCGGCTTGTAGATCATGGCGACCTTGATCTCGTCGGTGCCGGTGCCGGTCGCCGGGTCGGGCAGGACGGCGTAGGTGCCGGCGCCCATCTGGGCATTGAGGCCGTTGACCAGGTCCTGGATGGCGCTGGCGCTGCCGTTGCCGTCGTTCTCAATCTCCATCAGACCGACCACGTCGGCATTGACCGCCTTCAGCGCGGCGATGATCTTGACCCGCTGGCGATCGAACTCGGCGGCCGTGCTCGCGCCGCGGGAGGTGGGGAAGCCACCGCCGGCTCCGTTGCCATTGAAGTAGTTCAGCACGTTGAAGCTGGCCACCTTGAGGTTGCCGCCCACATCCGCCGGTGCCGCGGTGCGCGGTTGGCTGCGGGTGAAGGTGGGGGCCTCGACGGGGTGCAGTCGGTAGTCGATGGTGGCCGGGCTGCTGGCGTTGATCGGGCCCTGGTCGAGCACGCCCACCAGGTAGCCGTTCACCGTGTCGCCGCCGCGCACCGTATTGCCGGCACCCAGGTAGGGGGTCGGGTTGGGGTTCTGCAGGGACGAGCCATCATCCAGCACCAGCAGGCGGCGTTGGTTCTCGTCGGCCAGGGCGATGGCCTCCGGCGTGCCGGCGGCAAAGCGGTTGGTGGCCTTCTCGATGCGACCGTTGGCGGCGAGGGTCAGTTGGCCGTAACGGCCCAGGAAGTAGTTCTGGGCCACCGTCATCGGTGACACGATGCGCACCAGCATGCCTTCATAGCGCTCGAGGTCGCCGTTCACGCTCTCCGGCAGGCTCACGTCCACCGGGCTCACGCTGTGGCCGGTGCTCAGCACGGTGACGGCGCTGGGGGAGATCAGTTCGGTCTGGCCATTGAACTCGGCCACCGTTCCCTTCACGGTGATGTGGTTGCCCACCGCCACGCCGGCCGGCATGGTGGCGCTATTGACGAACACGAAGATGCCGTCGGAGGTGGCCGGGTTGCCGTCGCCGACCGGGTCCTGCAGGTAGAAGCCCTTCAGGCCGGGGAACACGGCGGTCACCACACCACCGGTGACGAGGGTTTCACCGACGCGGGGGCTGGCATTGGCGGCCCCCTGGATGTCATGGATCGGGGTGGTGGACGGCAGCGCGCTGACGCTTACTTCGACCGTGCAGCTGGCGCTCTGGGCTTCGTTATTGGTGAACTGCACCGTCACCGGGTAGGTGCCCGGCGCAACGGCTGCGCTGGCTTGCAGGCTCACGCTGGCCGTGGCGCCGTCGGCCGTGGCCGGGCTCAGGCTGCCGAGGCTGATGCCCGCCACCGCTGCGCTGGTAATGCTGGCGCCATTGACCATGCTGTCCGGGTCGGTGGCGCTCAGCTGCACGCTGCCGGCGTTGCCGGTCTGGACAGCGAGGGGGGCGCAGGTGCTGGCGATGGGGGCATTCACCGGGGTTCCGGCGCACAGCTTGGGCGCCGAGCTGCGGTTGCGCGGGGCGGGCGTGCCGAGCACGAAATCCGACCCGTTCTGGTCGGTGTCGGTGCAACCGTCGGCGGCGCGAAAGAGGGCCTGGGTGTTGCTGGCCTGGGGGGCCGCGCTCCCCTCGAAATAATTGGCGGAGCCAAAGCCGACCAGGTCCACGATCTGGGCCAGCTGGTTGCTGTTGCAGGGCGTGCTGCCACCGTTGCAGGCCAGACCGGTCGCCACGTTGGCCAGGACGACCTTGCCGTTGGTGGCGGACACGGGACTGGTGCCAGTGGCATCGGCCGTCGGCAGGGGCGCACCGGCCGTCGCGGTCTGCAGGCGGACCAGCAGGTACTGGCCCGGCTGCAGCACGCCGCTGAGCGGCGTGACGCCATTGGCCGAGAAATTGCCGGTGCCGGTGGCACTGCCGTATTGCACCGACCAGTTGCTCACATCCACCGGATTGGCGCTGCGGTTGAAGAGTTCGACGTAATCGGCGTTGAAACTGTTGCCCCCACCGCCGTAGATCTGGCTGATGACGACGTCCGCGGCGAGGGCACCGCCAGCGGAAAGGAGTCCGGCGGCACACAGGGCCGCCGCAAGGCGATTCGGGTTGGGCATGGGGGGCTCCGGAAAGGTGAACAGCCCGCAACTTTATGGGGCGAATGCTACATGGATCAGCGGGCCGGACCGCCGGGAACTGGTCCGTCCGGACCAGGAGTCTGTTGCGGAATGAAATATTGGCGCCCCGAAGCTGCCTGAAACTTCCCTGCCGCCAGACTGTTATCTCCCTGTCACCCGCCCTGGCTAGCATGACGGGACCATGTCCCCAGTTTCAGTCATCTCCGTGCGTGGCCGTCAGGCCGCCGGCTTCACCCTCCTCGAACTCCTCGTCGTCATGACCATCATCGGTCTGCTGGCTGGCTACGTCGGGCCGAAGTTTTTCGCCCATATCGGGAAGTCGGAGATCAAGGCGGCGCGGGCACAGATTGACGGGCTGGAGAAGGCGCTGGACCAGTTCCGGCTGGACATGGGGCGCTATCCGAGCACCGAGGAAGGCCTGCAGGCCTTGACCGAGAAACCCGCCGAGGCGGGGCGCTGGGGTGGGCCCTATCTCAAGAAGGCGGTGCCGGACGATCCCTGGGGCAAGCCTTACCAGTACCTGCAGCCCGGGGAGCACGGGGAGTTCGACCTGTATTCCTTTGGCAAGGACGGCCAGCCGGGCGGTACGGGCGAGTCCGCCGACGTGGTGAACTGGTAAGCCATGCGTTTCCGGGTGAGGGGCCTGGGCGCCGCTGCGGCGCTGCAGGAGATCGACGTGGATGCAGTCAACGCCGAGGCGGCGCGTGGACTGGCCGTGGACCGTGGGCTGGAGGTGCTGTCGGTGGCGCCGCTGCGGGAGGCCAGCGGGCGTGCCGGAGCCTTCCCCCTGCTGCTGTTCACCCAGGAGCTGGTGGCCCTGCTGCGGGCCGGTATTCCCCTGGCCGATGCCCTGGCCGCGCTGACCGAGAAGGAGGGCCGGCTGGCCACCCGGGCCGTGCTGGCGGCGCTTGTCCAGGCCCTGCGGGAAGGGCGCCCCCTGTCCCTGGCCCTCACCGATCACCCGCACAGCTTTCCGCCCCTCTTCGTGGCCACGGTGCGGGCTGCCGAGCGGACCAGCGACCTCGAGCCGGCCCTGTCCCGTTACATCGACTACCTGCGCCAGCTGGAGGCGCTGCGCGCCAAGCTGGTGGCGGCGACGATCTACCCGGCGCTGCTGCTGCTGGTGGGCGGAGCGGTGATGTTCTTCCTGATGATCTTCGTGGTGCCGCGCTTCGCCATGATCTTCGAGAGCGTGGGGGGCGAGCTGCCCTGGCTGTCACGCCTGCTGCTCGACTGGGGCCGTTTGATGCAGACGCAGGCCGGCCCGGTGGCGGCGGGCCTGCTGGCCGTCCCGGCAGGGCTCGTCCTTGTGTTGAGCCGGGCCCCGGTGCGGGCCGCTGCCCTGCGCCTGGCCTGGCGCCTGCCGCGGGTGGGTGAGCAGTTGCGGGTGTTCGAGCTGGCCCGCTTCTATCGCACCCTGGGCATGCTGCTGCGCGGCGGGATTCCCGCCGTACCGGCGATGGGCATGCTCGAAGGCCTGCTCTCGCCGGCCCTGCGTCCGGGCCTCGCCCGCTGCATCGTGGCGGTAGGGGAAGGGCAGGGTTTTGCCGCCACCCTGCAGGCCCAGGGCCTGGCCACGCCCGTGGCCCTGCGCATGCTGGCGGTGGGGGAGCGGGCCGGCAATCTGGGCGAGATGCTGGAGCGGGCGGCGGGTTTCCACGAGGAGGAGGGGGCCCGCAGCCTCGACCTGCTGACCCGCCTGGCCGGACCGCTGCTGATGTTGATCATCGCACTGGCGGTGGGCCTGATCCTGGTGATGCTCTACCTGCCCATCTTCCAGGTGGCGGAGAGCATCCAGTGAGCACCGCGATCCGCCCCATCGCCCACGCCGAACTCTTGGCCCTGGCGCCCGACTTTTCCGTGCTGGGCTTCGACGAGGCCCTGCGCCGGGAGGCCCTGGCCGGCCGCGACGGCATGGGGCAGCTGTGGGTGGCGCTGGCCGATCCCGCGGAGGGTGACCTGCTCGACGGCCTCGGGGCCCGCCTGGGTGAAGCCTTCGGCCTGCGCCTGGCCCAGCGCGAAGACCTGGCCGCGTGCCTGGCCCGACACGAGGACACGCAGGGTCACAACCGCCGCAGCCTGGCAGGCGGGCTCGCCGCCGACCCGGTCGAGACCCTCGGCAGCGAGGGGGAGGACCTCTCCCTGCGACGCATCGCCGGCGACGCCAGCCCGGTGGTCAAACTGGTCAACTCCACCCTCTACGACGCCATCCGCCAGGGGGCCAGCGACATCCACCTGGAGAGTGTGCCCGGTGGGCTGACCATCAAGTACCGGGTGGACGGGGTGCTGGTGCGGGCCGGCGGCGTGCCTGGCCGCGACCTCGCCGAGCAGGCCGTGTCACGCCTCAAGGTGCTCGCCGAGCTGGACATCGCCGAGCGGCGGGTACCCCAGGACGGACGCTTCAAGGTTCAGGCCGGCGGACGCCCGATCGACTTCCGCGTCTCCATCATGCCCAGCATCCACGGCGAGGACGCCGTGCTGCGCATCCTCGACAAAGCCCACCTGACCCGCGAACTGGCCGGCCTCACCCTCGAGACCCTGGGCTTCGACGTACTCACCCGCGGCCGCCTGCGGCGCATGGCCGGCGAGCCCTACGGCATGCTGCTGGTCACCGGCCCCACCGGCTCGGGCAAGACCACCAGCCTTTACGCCCTGCTCTCGGAGACCCACTCCGGCCAGGAGAAGATCGTCACCATCGAGGACCCGGTGGAGTACCAGCTCCCCGGCGTGCTGCAGATCCCGGTGAATGAGAAGAAGGGCCTGGGCTTCGCCCGGGGGCTGCGCTCCATCCTGCGCCACGACCCGGACAAGATCATGGTCGGCGAGATCCGCGACCCGGAAACCGCCGAGATCGCCATCCAGGCCGCTCTGACTGGTCACCTGGTGTTCACCACGGTGCATGCCAACAACGTCTTCGACGTGATCGGCCGCTTCATGCACATGGGCGTCGACCCCTACAACCTGGTGGCGGCGCTCAACGGGGTGGTGGCCCAGCGCCTGCTGCGGCTCAACTGCACCGCCTGCGTGGCCGACGCGCCGCCGGACGAGGCCCTGCTGGCCGAGTCCGGCCTGAGCGCAGCCGATACGGCCACCTACCGTTTCCGGGCCGGTGCCGGTTGCGGCGCCTGCCGCGGCAGTGGCTACCGGGGGCGCCGGGCGATTGCCGAGGTGCTGCTGCTGGACGACGAATTGCGCGACCTGATCGTCGCCCGTGCGCCCCTGCGCCAGCTCAAGGACACCGCCCGCAAGCAGGGCTTTGCCAGCCTGCGCGAAGTGGGCCTCGGCCTGGTAAGGGACGGCCACACCACCTTGCAGGAGCTCAATCGTGTCACTTTCGTGGTTTGAGCCCCTGCGCCTCCAGGTGGGGCCCGACAGCCTGCTGCTTTCCCGCCGTGGCCAGCCCCTCGGTGAGGTGCCGCTGGATGCCGGCTGGGTGGGCGCCCTGGCGGCCCTGCCGCCCTCGCCAGGGTGGGCCCGCCTGCATGTGGAAGTGGCCGACCGCCATGCCCGCTACCTGCGCCTGGCCTGGCCGGCGGGCCTGCGCCGGACAGAGCGGCAGGTGTGGGTGGAGAGCCGCTTCCACAGTGTCTTCGGGGCCGGCCCCTGGCATACCCTGGCCGACCGGGACGCCTTCCACCTGCCCGCCCTGGCGGCCGCACTGCCGGCCGGGCTGGTCGATGCCCTGAAGGTCTGGGCGGCTGAGCGGCGTCTGCGCCTGACGTCCCTGCAGGCCGCCTTCGTCGCCGACTACAACCGTCACTGCCGGCGCCTCCGTGGCGACGGCGCCTTCGCGCGACGCGAGGACGGGCGCTTGACCCTCGGGCTGTGGCGCGACGGCCAGTGGCAGGCGGTGCGCAGCCAGCCCCTGGGGCAGGCCGGCTGTAGCGGGGAGGCCCTCAGCCAGCTTCTGGCCACCCTCCCTGCGTCCCGGGCCGTGGCGGCCGGGACGCTCTACACCGTCGGCTCGCAGTCACCACCCGCTAGCTTGCCCCCCGGCTGGCAGGCTCATGGCCTGGAGAGCGCGCCATGAGGCTGCGTAGTGCCCCGTCCGCGCTTGACCTGGATTTTGCGCGTCACCGCCGCCTGCCCAGCCTCACCGGCTGGCTGCTGCTGGTCTTTGGCGTGGTCGCCAGCCTGGCCGTGCTGCAGGAGTACGACGTGCTCGAGACCCGCGTCGCGGAGGAGGCCCACCGCCTCGAGCGTAGATCGGAAGAGCGTCGTGTAGGGAAAGAGCGTAGATCTCGGTGGGCGCCGGATC
>CALBTT010000095.1 GCA_937967645.1 uncultured Zoogloea sp. | reverse complement strand
TGTAGATCTTGCGGGAATTGGGCAGCGGCGCAACGGCCGCTTCGTCCACCTGGGCGGAGGCGGCGAGGAATTTGTCGGTGGCGTTCATGAAGGCTCCTTGGGGGAGGGCCGCCAGCAGTGGGAAAGGCGGCAGGAGCCACGTTTCCCTACGCCGGCATGACCCGGATCAGGTTCGGAGGGTAAGTCTCAGCCGTGCGACTGCGCACACCGGCACCCCTAACGTATGGGCGGCAAATTACTGGAAGCGCATCCTAAAGGCAAGATTCTTCGGGGGTTTTTGTGGTTTGCCACATTCTGTAAAACCCTTTGGCAGAAAGGGTCTGGCACTCGGGAAGGGCGTCGGCTAAAGCTTTTGGCCTGCGATGCCGAAATGGTTGGCATTCGGGCCTTGCATGGCCCTGCACTCTTCCGGAGAAGAAAACATGCGTTCAAGCATGCGACCCATCGCTGCGCTCCTGCTGCTGGCCGGCACGGCTTCCGTGTTCGCGGCCGACTGGCAGACCGTTGCGTCCGACAAGAAGCGCACCATCGAACTCGATCGGGCCAGCGTCCTGCAATCTGATCCCGGTACCAAGGTGGCCTGGGGCCGTATCGTGCTGTCGGAGTCAGAGGCCGAGGCGGCTGGCTACACCACGGTTAAGGCACTCAACCGCTACGACTGTCGCAACCAGACTTTCGCGACCATCAAGCGTGTTTACCTCGATGCGGATTCGGCGGTCCTGAAGGACGAGAAGGTCAAGGTCGAGAAGGATGTGGCGGTCGCGCAGGGCAGCGTGGATGAAAAGCTCTGGCGTGACGTCTGCAAGCCGGGCGGTGGCCCGGCGGATATCTCGCAGCTGGCCAGGACCGCCTCCAAGGCGGCCCAGAGTGCCCAGGCCAAGTCTGACCTGCGGGCGGCGGATTATCGTCCTGCCAAGGGCGCTGACAAGGCCGCGGTGACCCGCGTGTCCGAAGGAAAGGGCCAGCCTGCGGAGGAGCAGCAGACTATCCCGATCCGCAAGAACTTCATCGACAAGCCGGCGCCTCCGCCCAGGGCGGAGCCGGTCGAGAAGCCCGCTCCCCGGGCTGAAGCGGCGCCGCCGGAAGTCAGTCGGGTGCCCGCCTATGTGCCTCCGCCGCGGCCCAGGCCCCGGATCATCCGTTCTCCTTCGGTGGCCGTGGCTACCGGTGTGGGTCACGGCGGAGCGGCGGCGGGTACGCCGCTGGCGCATCACGACATCCACTGGACCTACGACGGAGAGAGCGGGCCGCCCAACTGGGGCACCCTCAAGCCGGAGTGGCAGCTGTGCAATGTGGGTGAGCGCCAGTCGCCGATCGATATCCGTGAGGGCATCAAGGTCGAGCTGGAGCCGATCCGCTTCGACTACAAGCTGTCCAATTTCAGGATCATCGACAACGGCCATACCGTGCAGGTGAACCTGGGGCAGGGCAACACCATGGCGGTGATGGGGCGGATGTACGACCTGGTGCAGTTCCACTTCCACCGTCCGTCCGAGGAGCGTATCAACGGCCGCGGCTTCGACATGGTGGTACATCTGGTCCACAAGGATCTGGATGGACGCCTGGCCGTGGTGGCGGTGCTGCTGGAGCGGGGACAGGCGCATCCGCTGGTGCAGACCCTGTGGAACAACCTGCCGCTCGAGAAGAACGTGGATTATTCCCCCGAGGGCGTGTCCATCGACCTGAATCAGCTGCTGCCGGACAACCGGGCCTACTACACCTACATGGGCTCGCTGACGACGCCGCCCTGCAGTGAGGGCGTGCTGTGGATGGTGATGAAGCAGCCGGCGCAGCTTTCGGCGGAGCAGATCGCCATCTTCTCGCGCCTGTATCCCATGAACGCGCGGCCGGTGCAGTCGGTGCGTGGGCGGCTGATCAAGGAATCCCGCTGAGGCGGGTGGGGCCGGCTTTCCGGCCCCGCAAAGCAGAAGGGGCGACCATCGCGGTCGCCCCTTCTGCTTTCAATCGGTCTGCCAGGAGGCGGGGTCAGGCCGGCTGGTTCCGGATTCGCTCCTCCAGCTCAAGTATCAGGATTTCCAGCAGCTCGGCCAGATCACCGGCCATGCTGCGGGATTCCGGACGTGCCGCGCGGGCGGCGAGATCGGTCTCGGCGGCCTGGGTGAACACCACGCCGGCCTTGAGGGTGCCGGCGGTGCCCTTGATGCTGTGGGCCAGGAACGAGATGTCCGGGTAGTCGCCGGTGCCGGCGGCCATGGCGCGGAGCTGCTCGGCGCTGGTGCGGTATTGCTTCAATGCCTTTTCGGCGAGGCCGGTGACGAAGCGGGTCTTGCCCTTGAACTGGGCTTCGAGGGCTCGCCAGTCGACCATGGCGCCAAGGTGTTGCGCGGTAAGCGGGTTTTCGGTCACAGAGGTCTCCGGCAGCAATCGGGCGTGGGTTGCCTCTTCAAGGCACGATGAGTGCTAACGGTGTGCTGGAGGAGATCTTTACCCCGACTACGCCGCCGGGTGTGACCGAATTGGCACTCCGCTGCTGCAAGTGGCCCGGCCTGAATCCAGCGTCCGGGCCAGGAAGCGTTCCAGCCGGGGGTCTTCGCTGAAGCCGACGTTGAAGCGCAGGTAGCTGGAGGGCTGCCCCTGGGGACGGAATACGCTGCCCGGCGCCAGCACGATGTTGTCCCGCGCGGCGTGGCGGGCCAGTTCGGCACTGTCCGCCAGCCCGGGAACGCGGGCCCAGACGAAGACACCGCCGGCGGGCTCCGGGTCGGCCTGCAGTCCGACCCGCTCGAGCATCCGCAGGCAGCGGCCGGTGGCCTCCATCAGGCGCCCCTTGAGGCGCTCGAGCAGCTTCCGGTAATGACCGTCGGTGAGGAGCTGGTGGATGAGCTGCTCGGACAGCTCCGCGGACGACATCATCGAGACGATCTTGACGTCGGTGAGGAGGTGGGCGAGGTCGGGCCGGCAGGCCAGGAAGCCCACCCGCAGGTTGCCGGAGATGGTCTTGGAGAAGCTGCCGGTGTAGATCACCCGGGATAGCTGGTCGAGGCTGGCCAGGCGGGTGGCGGCGTTGGGGGCGATGTCGCCGTAGATGTCGTCCTCCACCACCATGAAGTCGTGTTTCTCGGCCAGCTGCAGGATGCGGAAGGCGGTGGCCGGGGACAGGCTGCATCCAGTCGGGTTGTGCAGCACCGAATGGGTGAAGAACAGGCGCGGCTGGTGATCCGCCAGCAGGGCTTCGAGCGCGCGGACATCGGGGCCTTCCGTGGTGCGCGGGACGCCGACCAGGGCCACCCCGTAAAGCCGCAGGTTGCCGAACAGGTTCCAGTAGCCGGGATCATCCACCAGCACGCAGTCGCCCGGCTTGAGGAAGTAGCGGCAGACGATGTCGAGGGCCTGGTGGATGCCGTAGGTGAGCACGATCTGCCCCGCGGTGGCGCCGATGCCGATCTCCGCCAGCCGCACCTGCAGCTGGTCCCGCAGCGGGGCGTAGCCCTGGGGGGCGCCATAGCTGACGGGGCGCAAGTCCTTGCGGCGGCTCAGGGTGCGCAGGGCGCGCAGGACGCCGGCTTCGTCGAGCCAGGCCGCTGGCAGGCTGCCGGCGCCTGCCAGCACCCGATCAGGGCCGTCCACCGCCATCTCCCGCATCAGCCAGGTGGCATCGATGGCCCGCTCGATCACCTCGCCGGGGTGGCCCGACGGGGTC
Organism: uncultured Zoogloea sp.; assembly: GCA_937967645.1. GTDB lineage: Bacteria > Pseudomonadota > Gammaproteobacteria > Burkholderiales > Rhodocyclaceae > Zoogloea. The sequence continues at coordinate 6,364 of CALBTT010000095.1, read as the reverse complement.
GGGAGGGGGCGGCTCGCCACATAGAAGCCCGAGCCGCGACGCGACTGCAGGTGGCCGAGGGCCACCAGCCGGTCGTAGGCCTCGACCACCGTGAAGCGGGACACCCCGTATTGCTCGGCGAACTGCCGGATCGGCGGCAGGCGCGCGCCGGGGCGCAGTACCCGGTCTTCGATGCGGGTGCGGATGGCCTGGACGATCTGGTCCACCAGCGGGGTGGGGAGGTCGGGGGAGAGGGTGATCTGCAGCATGGGCGTGTGGGCAGGTGTGTTGGTGGCGTCGCCGGGCCAATCTGGTCGAGTGGGCCGGTACGGCCAGCTGGTTTGTGCGGATAGTGTATCTGTGTGGCCTCATAAGTGTTCGGTATTGTCAGGTCTTCTCCTGCCGTTAAAGAGGCTTTCCCATGTTGAGATCCTGTTTGCCCCTGATGCTTGCCGTATTGGTGTGGTCCTGGCCGGGGCCTGCCAGGGCGGCCGGCATGCAGGTTCAGGTGCCGGAACTCAACTGGGTTCTGGTGGTGCCGCCGGGCGGGGCCGAGGTTCAGGTGCTGGATCTGGGGCGCCAGGCGATCACGCCGCTGGCGACGCTGCGCAACAAGGCGCGGGGGGCTGTGGTGGCGGTGCAGGTGCAGCGGGAGACGCGACGGGTGTGGGTGCTCGGGGAGCGCGGCCTGGATGTGCATGACGCCTATGGCGGACGGCTCCTCGCCCACTGGAAGGTGCCGGACGGCGTCCGCCTGGAGCGGCTGGATGTCACGGGGCGCGGGAGGGGCCTCGTGTCAGGTGGTGCGCGCAGTTTCGAGGCGGTGCCGGGGGAGGCTTTCCTGACGCCAGCGGTTCAACCCTTGAGCGTGGCCAGGGCCCGTCAAGAGTGATGATATGACAAAGCTATAAAACATTTAAAATCAGTTAATTCAATTAAAGAAGCCCATTGTGGGCTCCGATATGGGCGCAGAAGCTTCCCGCCCGCCTCCCTGCCGGGGCCGGTCAGGGTGGGGGCGCCTGACGTCCCCGGGGTGGGGCATGAGGAGACCACAATGCGCATGGCAGAACGACTGACGACTCTCCGGGTTTGCTCCTACCTTGACCATCTCCGCCGTCAGTGCGGATGGGGAGCGCCAGCCGGTCGGCCGGGCGGCCGGTGAGGTCGGCGATGCGATCCCGGGGCAAGGCAGTGCTGGGGCCGGCATTGGCTGGACGTGCTGGATCCGAGCCGCTGCGGGTTTGAGCGAGGGGCCTGCCTGTGGACTTGCCTGACTTTCTGGTCGCTGCCATGCGCGGACCCTCAGGGGGACTGAGGGCGAGGCTGCTGCGCTGCCGGATCACTCCGCTGGTGACGGCCAGCGTACTGGTCATCTGCGTGTTGCTTGCCGCGGCGGCAGAGGCTTACGTCTCCTACAGGGATCTGCGGGTCGAGACAGAGCAGGAGCTGGTCACCTTTGCGCGGATGGTGAGTCACAACCTGCAGCGCAGCCTGCAGGAGTCGGATGAGATGCTCCGGCGCGCCGCGGGCGCCTTCGAGGATGAGCGGCGGTTGGGCTACGGCAGCGCCATCCAGCCGGCCTTCTTGCGGGCCCTCACGGATAGCTCGCCCGAGATCACGGATGTCTTCCTTGCCAGCGCCGTCGGCACGATTGTCCAGCGGGGGCACCAGTCTGGTGGCAAATCGGCCCGGGATGTGGCCGTGGGGGCCGATTTCTTTCGGGTTCACCGGGATGACCCGGATGCCGGGCTGTTCATCTCCGATCCGTTTTTGGACGAGGCGTCCGGGGAGCGCAGTTTCGTGGTGTCCCGTCGCCTCAATGCTCCGGACGGGCGGTTTGCGGGCATCGTTGCCGCGCGCTTCAGTGCCGCCCGGGTCGAACGCCTGATCGCCAGCCTGCTTGCGGGCAAGTCCTTCGCTGTGCTCCTGTGCAAGGCGAACGGCCGTGTGCTGACGCGCCATCCCCACAGCGCGCAGGCCGTGGGGATGGATGTCAGCACAAATCCCGAACTGCTCAGGGCGCTGTCCCGGCTGAAATCCGCCGCGCCGCAACAGGAGGCCGGTTCTGCCCAGACTGTTGTCGAGGTGGTGAGCCCGGTGGATCAAGCGGTGCGTCTGGCGAGCTTCGCGCAGGTGGGGGGCTGGCCCCTGCTCGTCGGCCTGTCCACCCGGACCGATGAGCTCACTGCGCGCTGGCTTTACCGATTCGAATGGATCGTTGTGTCCTGTCTTCTGGTCATCACGATCGTATTGCTGTTGCTGCGTACGATCCAGCTTCAGATCCGCAAGATCCAGAGTGAAAAGCTGCGTCTCGAGACCATCACGAATGCCGTGCGCAACCCGTGGCTGATCCTGGATGAGGACGGCACCATCATCCGGCTCAATGCCGCCGCCCGCGAGGCCCTCCGCTTGCCCGAATCGCCTCGGCAATGGGGTAACGCGCTGACGGGGGCTCAAGCCATTCTCGATCACCTGCCGCCGATTGATGGGACCCCGGAGCGGCAGCAGTGCCGGCGCCATGACGGCAGCCTGTTTCCGGTCGAGAGCAGTGCCGTGCGCCTGCAGTGGCAGGGGCGCCCGATGGTCATGCTGCAACTGCGCAGCCTGGAGGAGCGCGAGCGTAATCAGGCCGCCCTGATGCATCGGGCCTACTATGACGAGGTGACCGGCCTGCCCAATCGCAGCCTGCTGGTCGAGCGCATGGCCCGGGGGCTGGAGGCCGCGGGCCAGCTGGGTTACGCCTGTGGCCTGCTGTTCATCGATGTGGATCACTTCAAGCGGGTTAACGATCTCCTTGGGCATGCCGGCGGAGATGCCCTGTTGCGCGAGATCGGCCAGCGTCTTCAGGAGATTGCCCGTCACTCGGATACGGCCGCCCGTTTCGGTGGGGATGAGTTCGTCATCTTTCTGGATCGCATCGACGAGCGTGCCGAGGTGTTGAAGTGCGCCCAGCGCGTGCTGGAGGCCTTCGAGCCCCCCGTGCAAATGGGTGACCGCCAGCTGATGCTGTCGGCGACCGTGGGGGTGGCCCTGTATCCCGCCGATGCGCAGGATGCCGAGCAGCTCCTCAAGCATGCCGACACCGCCATGTATGAAGCCAAGGCCAGCGGCCGCAAGCGGATCGGTTTCTATGGCCGTGAGACCAGCGCGCGCATCGAGCGTCAGCTCAACCTCGACATGGCCCTGCGCGGGGCTCTGGCGCGGGGGGAGATCCGGGTGGTCTACCAGCCGATCGTCGATGCGCTGTCCGGTGAGCTTGTGAAGGCCGAGGCCCTGCTGCGTTGGATGCATCCGGAACTGGGCGCGGTGCGGCCCGATGAGTTCATCGCCATCGCCGAGGAAAACGGCAGCATCCTCGAGCTGGGCCGCTGGGTGCTTGACGAGGCCTGCGCCCTGTCCCGCGAGTTCAGGGCCCGCAGTGGGCGCCCCTTGACGGTGTCGGTCAATGTTTCCGCTGCGCAGTTCAAGGATTCCGACCTGTCGCGGATCGTTGAGCGGGCCCTCCGCCGGAGCGGTATCTCATCCCGGGAGCTGGAGCTCGAGATGACCGAGAGCGTTCTGGTCTCCAACGCCGAGGCCGTGAACGCGCGGATCGCCGCGGTGAAGGCGTTGGGCATCAGCCTGGCGCTGGATGATTTCGGTACGGGCTATTCCTCGCTCTCCTACCTGACACGCTTTCCCTTCGATACCCTCAAGATCGACCGGGCCTTCGTCTCCCGCTTGCCCGGCCACCCCCAGAGCCTGGAGTTGACCCGGGCCATCGTTGCAATGGCCAGGAGCCTCGACCTGAGGACTGTGGCCGAAGGGGTGGAGACCGAACTGCAGGCCGCCACCCTGCGTGAGATGGGCTGCCAGTATCTTCAGGGATACCTGTTTGGACGGCCCGTCGACAGAGAGGCATTGCTCCAGGCCTATTGCGGGTTGGCCCCCTGAGGCGGGGCCTGTGTCCGGTGGTGCGTTGGCCCCGGTGTGCGTGTGCGGGTTTACAAACGGCGCAGAGCTGTCTAAATTACTGACCAGTCAGTCATTAACTTAGATCCATGACCGAGTCTGATTTCCCCCGCCGCCAGCGTCGCAAGGAGGCGCGTCCTGCCGAGCTCGCGGCGGCCGCGCTGTCGCTGTTCATCGAGAAAGGCTTTGCCGCCACGCGCCTCGACGAGGTGGCGGCGCGTGCCGGTGTCTCCAAGGGCACGCTCTATCTGTATTTCGACAGCAAGGAAGCCTTGTTCCGGGCCGTGATCGAGGAGGGACTGGTGCCCTTGTTCGAGCAGATGGAGGCCAAGCTGGAGACCCTCAAGGACGATCCGGAGCGTCTCCTCAAGGAGATCCTGCTGGACTGGTGGACCCATGTGGGCTCCACCGAGCTGGGTGGCATCTCCAAGCTGATCATCTCCGAGGCGCGCAACTTTCCTGAAGTGGCGGCCTATCACAACGAGGCCGTGATCCAGCGCTGGATGCGCCTGCTCGGCAATGTCATCGAGACCGGGGTGGAGCAGGGCGTCTTCCGCGCCATGGACGTGGAGACCCTGCGCCAGCTGGTGTTCTTTCCACTGCTCATGCTGTCGGTCTGGAAGCACTCCATCGCCGGCTGTGCGGCGGCGTGTTCGGCAGCGGCGAATCCGATCTCGCCAACCTATTTCGACACCTATTTCGACATGATCTTCCGCGGCCTGCTGGTCGCCCCTCCGGAGCTTTCCGCATGATCCACAAGTCTCTTCCCGGCGTGATCGCCATGGCCCTGCTCGGTGCCTGTTCCCATCCCGAGCCGGTGGCCGAAGCCCCGCGTCCGGTTCTGGTGCGGATCCTCGCGGAGGCGCCCGTGGCGGGGGGCGCGGTGTATTCCGGCGAGGTGCGTGCGCGCTACGAGTCGGATCTGTCCTTCCGCATCGCCGGCAAGATCGTCGAGCGCAAGGTGGATGTGGGGAGCACGGTGAAGCCCGGTCAGGTGCTGGCGCGGCTCGATCCCACCGATGCCGGCTTGTCGGCGGAGGCGGCGCGGGCCCAGCTGGCGGCGGCCCGTAACGAATATGTGTTTGCCAAAGCCGAGATGGAGCGATACCGCGACCTCGTCGGTCGCAATTTCGTCAGCCGCAGCGTGCTGGAGGCCAAGGAGGCCACCTACAAGTCCGCCGCGGCGCGGGTCGAACAGGCTCAGGCCCAGGCCACCGTGGCGGCCAACCAGGCCGGCTACACCACCCTGGTGGCTGACCAGGCCGGCGTGATCACGGCGCTGAGCGGCGAGGTCGGCCAGGTGGTCAAGGAGGGTACGCCGGTGCTGCGCCTGGCCCGCGAGGGTGAGCGGGAAGTGTTGATCGGGGTGCCCGAGAGCCGCATCGCCGAACTGCGCAAGTCCGGCCAGGTGTTGGTGCGCCTGTGGGCCCGGCCGGATGTCAGCCTCAAGGGGCGGGTGCGCGAGATCGCTCCCGCCGCCGATGCGGCGACCCGCACCTATGCGGTGCGCATCTCCATCGTCGAGCCGACGCCCGAGGTGCAGCTTGGCATGACCGCCAACGTCATCCTGCCATCGGATTCCGGACGTGACGGGGCCTTGCTGGTGCCGGCCAGCGCCGTGTTCGAGAGCCAGGGGCGCAGCGCTGTGTGGGTGATGCAGGCCGAGGGTGAGCTGGTCAAGCCGGTGCTTCGCAGCGTGAGCGTCGCGCAGTACCGTGAGGACGGTGTGTTGCTGAGTGGTGGTGTCAAGGCAGGCGAGACCATCGCCATCGCTGGTGCGCACAAGATCGTCGCCGGCCAGCCCCTGAAGCCGGTGGCCGAAGGCAAGCCCGCGGCGGCGGCCCTGCCCGTGGCCGTCAAGGCGGGGGATTGAGCGTGAAGCGCTTCAACCTTTCCGAATGGGCCCTGCACCATCAGCCGCTGGTCCGCTATCTCATCGTCGCGCTGGCCCTGATCGGCGTGATCTCCTACCAGAACCTCGGCCAGTCAGAGGATCCGCCCTTCACCTTCAAGGTCATGGTGGTCCGCGCCGAGTGGCCCGGCGCCTCGGCGCGGGAGGTGGAGGAGCAGCTGACCGACCGCATCGAGAAGAAGCTGCAGGAAGTCCCCTATGTGGACAACATCCGCAGCTATTCCCGCCCCGGCGAGTCTGTGGTGCTGTTCGTGGCCAAGGATTCGACCCCCGCCAAGGAGGTGCCGGATGTTTTCTACCAGGTCCGCAAGAAGATCGGGGACATCCGTGGCACCCTGCCAGCGGGTATCCGCGGCCCTTATTTCAATGATGAGTTCGGTGACGTCTTCGGCAACATCTATGCGCTGACCGGCGACGGTTTCGACTACGCCCGACTGAAGGCCGAGGCCGACCGGATCCGCAGCGAACTGCTGCGGGTGCCCGGCGTGGCCAAGGTGGACCTCATCGGCGAGCAGGAGCAGC
>CALBTT010000094.1 GCA_937967645.1 uncultured Zoogloea sp. | reverse complement strand
ACGTCGACGGTGAGCATTTCGTAGGGCTCGCACTTCACGCCGTCGATTTCCTTGAACACCACACGCGGGCGGCCGACAGCCAGCTCGTAGCCTTCGCGGCGCATGTTCTCGAGGAGGATGGTCAGGTGCAGCTCGCCACGGCCGGAGACTTCGAAGGTATCGGAGTCGCTGGTGAAGTTGACGCGCAGGGCGACGTTCTTGAGCAGTTCCTTCTCGAGGCGCTCACGGATCTGGCGGCTGGTCACGAACTTGCCTTCGCGGCCGGCCAGCGGGGACGAGTTGACCATGAAGTTCATGGTCAGGGTGGGCTCGTCCACGGCGATCGGGGTCATGCCTTCCAGGCATTCCGGATCACACAGGGTCACACCGATGTTGACCTGCTGGATGCCGGCCACCAGCACGATGTCGCCGGCTTCGGCCACTTCGGCGGGGGAGCGCTCGAGGCCCTTGAAGGTCAGGATCTGGCTGACCTTGCCCTTGCCGCGGTTTTCGTCGCCGTACATCACGACGAGTTCCTGGTTCGGGCGGATGCGGCCGCGCTTGATGCGGCCGATGCCGATCTGGCCCATGTAGGTGGAGTAGTCGAGGGAGCAGATCTGCATCTGCAGGGGGCCTTCGGCGTCCACTTCGGGGGCCGGCACGTGCTTGAGAATGGCCTCGAACAGGGGGCGCATGTCGACGCGTTCGTCATCCACGTTCTCGACGGCGAAACCATTGAGGCCGGAGGCGTAAATGACCGGGAAGTCGAGCTGTTCGTCGGTGGCGCCGAGCTTGTCGAAGAGATCGAAGGTGTGATTGATGACCCAGTCAGGACGGGCGCCCGGACGGTCGATCTTGTTGACCACGACGATCGGCTTGAGGCCGAGAGCCAGGGCCTTGCGGGTCACGAAGCGGGTCTGGGGCATCGGGCCCTCGACCGCGTCCACCAGCAGCAGCACGCTGTCGACCATCGACAGCACGCGCTCGACCTCGCCGCCGAAGTCGGCGTGGCCCGGGGTGTCGACGATGTTGATGTGGGTCTCACCGTACTGGATCGCACAGTTCTTCGAGAGGATGGTGATGCCCCGTTCCTTTTCGATATCGCCCGAATCCATGATTCGTTCGCTGACCTGCTGATTTTCACGGAAGGTGCCGGACTGGCGCAGGAGCTGGTCGACGAGGGTGGTCTTGCCGTGGTCGACGTGGGCGATGATGGCGATGTTACGAATGGCGCGGGACATGTAGTTGGATACCGGAAGTACTTGTAAACATAAAATTTTAGCACGTCTTTGCGCGTCGCAGCATTACAGGATGCGATCTCGGGCCGTGCTAAAATTCGCGCCCGACACGCATTCACGAGGAGCAGCCCCCCATGCTGGCAATCATCGGCGGTAGCGGCCTGACCCAGTTGGCCACCCTTGACCTGCTCCGCCGCGAGGTGGTGCGCACGCCCTATGGGGAGCCCTCCGGGGCGCTCACCTTCGGCAAGCTGTGCGGCAAGCCGGTGGTTTTTCTGGCGCGCCACGGATACGGCCACACCATTCCGCCCCATCGGGTGAACTACCAGGCCAACCTGTGGGCGCTTCACAACGCCAAGGTGGACGCGATCATCTCGGTGGCTTCGGTGGGCGGCATCCGGGCTGACCTGTGCCCGGGGTCCCTGGTGGTGCCGGACCAGATCATCGACTACACCTGGGGTCGCAAGAGCACCTTCCATGAGGGTTCGGAAGAGCCCGTGGTGCACATCGATTTCACCGAACCCTACGATGACGGGATCCGTCAGCGCATCCTGCGCGCCGGTGCGGCGGCCGGCGAGAAGATCTTCGACGGTGCCGTGTATGCGGCGACCCAGGGCCCGCGCCTCGAGACGGCGGCCGAGATCAACCGCCTGGAACGGGATGGCGCCGACGTGGTGGGCATGACGGGCATGCCCGAGGCGGCCCTGGCTCGTGAGCTGGGCATCCCCTATGCGGCCATCAACGTGGTGGCCAACTACGCGGCGGGTCGCGCCAACAGTGCCAACCGGATCTGCTTCGACGAGATCGACGTGGTGCTGCGTGAGGCGATGGGGCGGGTCCGCAAGGTGCTCGACCACATCTGCGAAGCATGATCCGCGAAGTCCTGCGCATGGGCGACCCGCGCCTGCTGAGGCGGGCGCAACCGGTGGTGGCCTTCGGCACGCCGGAGTTGGCGGCCCTGATCCGCGACATGCGGGACACGATGGCCCATCTCAACGGCGCCGGTCTGGCGGCGCCGCAGATCGGTGTCGATCTGCGCGTGGTCATCTTCGGTGGCGGGCCGAGTCCGCGCTATCCGGACGCTGCGGCGGTGCCCGACACCGTACTGATCAATCCTGTCCTGACGCCGCTCGGCGAGGACGAGGAGGGCGGCTGGGAGGGGTGCCTGTCGGTGCCGGGCCTGCGCGGCTGGGTGCCCCGCTGGACCGCCTTGTGCTATACCGGCTTCGACGAGTCGGGCAATCCCATCGACCGACGTGCCGAGGGCTTTCACGCCCGCGTCGTGCAGCACGAGTGCGACCACCTGGACGGTGTGCTCTACCCGATGCGCGTCAGGGACTTTTCACGCTTCGGGTACACCGAGGTGCTGTTTCCGGACGGCTCGGTCGCCGACGACGATTGAGATCGTTGCTGGCTGCGAAGGCGCTGCAGGGGGTGGCTATCGGGGTTGGCTGTAGGGGCGGCTTCAGCCGCCCGCGGACTTCGATCAACTCACTGCGGGCGGCTGAAGCCGCCCCTACATGCTTATACGGCGAGCTTCTCCAGCAGGTCGGATTCGATCTTGAGGACCTGGGCGTCCTGGGATAGTCCGGGGCCGCTGATCAGGAAGGTGTCCTCGACGCGCTCGCCGAGGGTGGCGATCTTGGCCGTGTGCAGGTTGATTCCGTAGTTCACCAGGGTCTCTGCAACATCGAAGAGCAGCCCTGGCCGGTCGGCGGCGGTGACCGACATGATGTGGTGCTGGCCGCGCTCGTCCGGTCGGATGCTGACTTCCGGCGTGATCGGGAAGTGCTTGACCTCGCGGGACAGGCGACCGCCGGCGGGGCGGTCCACTGGCGCATGGGTGGCCAACCTCTCGGTCAGGTCGTGCTCCAGCAGGTTGATCAGATCCCGGTAATGGACTTCCTGGCCCGGGTCGAGGAGCACGAAGCTGTCGAGGGCGTAGCCGTGGCGCGTGGTGTGGATCTTGGCGTCGGCGATCGAGAAGCCGAGCCGGCTGAAGAAGCCGCACAGACGCATGAAGAGGTCTTTCTGGTCCTTCATGTACACCATCACCTGCAGGCCTTCACCCACGTGGCTCAGGCGCGCCTTGACGATGGGTTCGACCGTTTCCACCCGGAAATACAGCATGCGCGCATGCCAGGCGATGTCCTCGGCGTCGTGGCGCAGGAAGTACACGGTGTCGAGCTGGTCCCACAGGGCGTCTTCGGTGCCCGGCCGCAGGCCGTAATAGCGTAGCAGGTTGCGGGCGTCTTCCTGACGGATCGGGGTGCCCAGGGCCTGTTGTGGGGTTGCGCCGCGCAGCAGGCGCTGGGTGGCGAAATAAAGGTCTTCCAGTAGCTTGCCCTTCCAGCCGTTCCAGACCTTCGGGCTGGTACCCCGGATGTCGGCATGACTCAGGATGTAGAGGGCGTTGAGATGACGCTCGTCCTGCACCAGCGTGGCGAAGCGCTGGATCACCTCGAGGTCGGAGAGATCCTGCTTCTGGGCCACGTTGGACATGGACAGGTGGTGCTGCACCAGCCATTCGACCAGGTCGGTGTCCGCGGCTTCCAGCCCGTGGGATTCGCAGAAGTCGCGGGCGTCCTTCATGCCGAGCTTGGAGTGGTCTCCGCCACGGCCCTTGGCAATGTCATGGAACAGCGCGGCGATGTAGATCAGCCAGGGCTTCTCGAAGCCGGTGCAGATGCGGGTCAGCAGCGGGTACTCGTGGGCATGCTCGGCCACCATGAAGCGGCGGACGTTGCGCAGCACCTGCAGGATGTGCTGATCCACGGTATAGACGTGGAAGAGGTCGTGCTGCATCTGGCCGACGATGCGGCGCCAGGCTGGCAGGTAAAAGCTCAGGATGCCGTACTGGTTCATCCGTCGCAGCTCGTGCACCACCCCCCGGCGTTGCTGCAGCAGGCGCAGGAACAGGGCCCGGTTGGTCGGGTTCTGGCGGAACTCCGCGTTGATCAGCTTGCGCCCGCGCCACAGGGCGCGCAGGGTGCGGGCGGTCATGCCCTTCAGCTCCGAGCGCTGCTCGAGGAGCAGGAAGCACTCGAGCAGGGCGCTGGGGTGGCGGTCGAAGACGCCTTCGTCGCGCACGTCCAGGAGTTCGCGCACGCACTGGAAGCGCTCGTTGATGTTGATTGCCGCCGGATAGCGGTTCGGGAAGAACTCGACCCCGAAGTTCTGCAGCAGGATGGTGTTGAGCTGGGTGACCTTCTTGGCGGTCCGGTAATACTCCTGCATGAAGACCTCCGAGGCCCGGCGGGTCTCGGTGGCGTCGTAGCCGAACTTGCGGGCGAGCTTCTCCTGGTGGTCGAACAGCAGCCGGTCTTCACGCCGGCCGGTCAGGTGGTGCAGGCGGATCCGCACGTGCTGCAGGAAGCGCTCGAGCTCTCGCAGTTCGGTGGCCTCCTCGTCGGTGATCAGGCCGTGGCGGGCCAGATCGCGCCAGTGGGTGCCGAAGCCGGCCGCCCGGCTGATCCAGCCGATCAGCTGGAGGTCGCGCAGCCCGCCTGGGCTCTCCTTGCAGTTCGGCTCGAGGGAGTAGGGGGTTTCGTTGTGGCGGGTGTAGCGCTGCTCCTGCTCCAGGCGCTTGGCCTTGAAGAACTGGCCGGGGTTGAGCAGGCCGCGCAGGTCGGTCTCGAACCCGTCGAAAAGGCGCCGGTTGCCATGGATGAAGCGCGCCTCGAGCAGGTTGGTCATGACCGTCACGTCGCGCCCGGCCTCGTCCAGGCACTCCGCGACGGTGCGTACACTGTGTCCGATGTCCAGGCCGATGTCCCAGATCAGGCCGATCATCTGGGCCAGGCGTTCCTCCAGATCAGCATCGGCTTCTTGCTCCAGCAGAAAGAGCAGGTCCACGTCCGAGCAGGGAAACAGCTCCTCCCGTCCGTAGCCGCCCACCGCCACCAGGCTGGCGCCCGCGGGCAGCTGGAACTCCTTCCAGAGGTCCACCAGCACCGCATCCACCAGATGGGAGCGCCCCCTGAGGATGGGGTCGGTCAGGGGGCGGGCCTCGTAGGCTTCGCGGAGGGCTTCACCGCCGGTCTTCAGGCGCGTCTTGAGGCGGGTGATCAGTGCCCGCGTGGCGTCGGGCGACAGGATGGGAGCGGATTCGGACATCTTGGCGGGACGGGTCAGGGCAGGAGGTTGGCGACGATGTCCGGGCGCGGCGGGGAGCCAGCCGACAGGGTCAGGACTTCCACGCCTGTCTCGGTGACGAGGATCATGTGTTCCCACTGGGCCGACAGGCTGCGGTCACGGGTGACGATGGTCCAGCCGTCGGGGAGTTCGGAGATCGCTGCCTTGCCGGCGTTGATCATCGGCTCGATGGTGAAGATCATGCCCGGCTTGAGCTCGATGCCGGTGCCGGGCTTGCCGTAGTGCAGCACCTGCGGGTCCTCGTGGAAGTTGGCGCCGATGCCATGGCCGCAGAATTCCCGGACCACCGAGAAGCCACTGCCTTCGGCATGCTTCTGGATGGCGTGACCGATATCGCCGAGGTGGGCGCCCGGCTTGACCTGGGCGATGCCCAGCCACAGGCACTCATAGGTGATCTGGCACAGGCGGCGGGCCAGGATGCTGCAGTTGTTCTCGCCGCCGACCAGGAACATGCGGCTGGTGTCGCCGTGGTAGCCGTCCTTGATGACGGTGATGTCCAGATTGACGATGTCGCCCTTCTTCAGCACCTTGTCGCTGGGAACACCGTGGCACACCTGGTGATTGATCGAGGTGCAGATCGACTTGGGGTAGGGCGTGTAGCCCGGCGGTGCGTAATTCAGCGGGGCGGGGATGCAGCCTTGCTCGTTGACCATGTAGTCGTGGCAGAGCCGGTCCAGCTCGGCGGTGGTGACGCCGGGCTTCACGAAGGGGGCGATGTAATCCAGGACTTCCGAGCCGAGGCGGCCAGCAATGCGCATCTTCTCGATTTCGTCCGGTGTCTTTATGGTGACGCTCATGGAAACTCTTGGTTGGGTGTCGAACGCGCTAGGCTAGCTCATGCAGCCCGCCCGGGCAATCTGGCCGCTCGTCGTTGTGTGGAGCCGGTCTTGAGGGAGGTAATGGAAAGCTGATATAATCGGAGGCTTGTCTGGTATTGAGCTGGGCAAAATTCACACGTCCGGCCCATTGAGGTCCGGGGCGCCTGATTCAAATTACGGGCGCCTGAGGCGATGTTCGGCACCGCAGTGGCGGGTCGGGCAGGTCGGGCGGCGGTCAAACCTCTGTATTGGAGTCACACAATGTCTGTCACCATGCGTCAAATGCTCGAAGCGGGCGTCCACTTCGGCCACCAAACCCGTTTCTGGAACCCGAAGATGGCTCCGTTCATCTTCGGTCAGCGCAACAAGATCCATATCGTCAACCTCGAAAAGACCCTCGTCAAGTACAACGAGGCGATGGATTTCGTGCGCAAGCTGGCCGCCAATCGCGGCACCATCCTGTGCGTCGGCACCAAGCGCCAGGCCCGTGAGATCGTGGCCGAGGAAGCTCGCCGCGCCGGCATGCCCTACGTTGATGAGCGTTGGCTGGGCGGCATGCTCACCAACTTCAAGACCGTGAAGGTGTCCATCAAGCGCCTGAAGGACATGGAAGCCATGGTTGAAGACGGCTCCATCGAGCGTCTCTCCAAGAAGGAAGCCCTGATGGCCTCCCGCGAGCTCGAGAAGCTGCAGAAGAGCCTCGGCGGCATCAAGGATCTGGGCGGTCTGCCGGATGCCCTGTTCGTGATCGACGTGGGCTACCACAAGATCGCCATCACCGAAGCCAACAAGCTGGGCATCCCGGTTGTGGCCGTGGTCGATACCAACCACACCCCTGAAGGCGTGGATTTCGTGATCCCGGGTAACGATGACTCCTCCCGCGCGATCCGTCTGTACGCCCGTGGCGTGGCCGATGCCGTGCTCGAAGGCAAGAACCAGGTGATCCAGGAAATCGTCGCGGCCGGTTCCGACGAGTTCGTGGAAGTCGAAGACGGCGCTGAAGAGCAGGCCTGATCTTCCTCTGGGCGGGCGCTGCGAGCGCCCGCTCGACTGAATACAAACCCATAGATCTATTAGGAGCAAGCATGGCGGAAATCACCGCAAGCATGGTCAAGGAGCTGCGCGAGAAAACCGACGCGCCCATGATGGAGTGCAAGAAGGCCCTGTCCGAAGCCGCCGGCGACATGGACAAGGCTGAAGAGATTCTGCGGGTCAAGCTGGGTAACAAGGCCTCCAAGGCGGCTGCCCGTGTCACCGCTGAAGGCATCGTGGGTGTGTATATCTCCGCTGACGCCAAGCTGGCTGCCATGGTCGAAGTCAACTGTGAGACCGACTTCGTGGCCAAGAACGACGACTTCCTGGCTCTGGTCAAGAACGTCGCCGAGCTCGTCGCGACCAAGAACCCCGCTGACGTGGAAGCCCTGTCCGCCCTCGAGATCAACGGCCAGACCGTTGAAGAAGTGCGCAAGGCCCTGATCGGCAAGATCGGCGAGAACATGTCCATCCGCCGCTTCGTGCGTACCGAAGCCCAGGGTGCGGCTGCCAGCTACATCCACGGCGGCTCCAAGATCGGCGTGCTGATCGACCTCGTCGGTGGTGACGAAGCCCTGGCCAAGGATCTGGCCATGCACATCGCCGCTTCCAAGCCCAAGTCCCTGGATGCCTCCGGCGTGCCCGCCGAGCTGCTGGATGTCGAGCGTCGTATCGCCATCGAGAAGGCTCGCGAAGCCGGCAAGCCGGAAGCGATGCTCGAGAAGATCGCCGAAGGTACCGTGCAGAAGTTCCTGAAGGACGTGACCCTGCTCGACCAGGTCTTCGTCAAGGCTGAAGACGGCAAGCAGACCGTGGCTCAGCTGCTCAAGGCCAAGGGCGCCTCCGTTGCCGGTTTCACCCTCTACATCGTGGGTGAAGGCATCGAGAAGAAGGTGACCGACTTCGCTGCTGAAGTGGCTGCCCAAGCCGCTGCGGCTGCTGCCCAAAAGTAAGAGGTCTTCAGAACGATGAGCCAGCCCGCCTATAAACGTATCCTCCTCAAGCTCTCCGGCGAAGCCCTGATGGGCGACGACGCCTACGGTATCAATCGCGATGTCGTGGCCGGAATCGTGGCCGACGTCGTCGAAGTGACCCGCATCGGTGTTGAGGTCGGGATCGTCATAGGCGGCGGCAACATCTTCCGTGGGATGGCAGGCGCTGCGACCGGCATGGATCGTGCTACTGCTGACTACATGGGGATGCTGGCCACCGTGATGAATGCAATGGCCCTCGCGGACGCCTTCCGCGCCGCGGGGGTCAATGCGCGCGTGCAGTCGGCGCTGCGCATCGATCAGGTGGTTGAGCCCTACATCAGGGGCAAGGCGATCCGCTACCTCGAAGAGGGGCGTGTGGTCATTTTTGGTGCGGGTACCGGCAATCCCTTCTTCACGACCGACACTGCCGCCGCGCTGCGCGGGTCCGAGATCGGTGCGGATATCGTGTTGAAGGCCACCAAAGTGGATGGTATCTATACCGCGGATCCCAAGAAGGACCCCACGGCGACCCGTTTCAACCGGATTTCCTTCGATGAGGCAATCACCCGCAATCTCGCGGTGATGGATGCGACGGCCTTTGCCTTGTGCCGCGACCAGCGCCTGCCCATCAATGTCTTCAGCCTGTTCAAGAGCGGCGCCCTCAAGCGCGTCGTGATGGGCGAGGATGAAGGTACGCTGGTCTATTGCTGAGGATGACGCAATGATTCCCGAGCTCAAGAAAACTACTGAACACAAGATGCAGAAGTCCATCGAGGCGCTCAAGCTGGATCTCGCCAAGGTGCGAACCGGCCGAGCCCACGTGGGCGTTCTCGATCATGTCATGGTCGAGTACTATGGCAACCCTGTGCCCATCAACCAGGTCGCCAACGTCACGCTCATCGACGCGCGGACCATCGGCGTGCAACCGTGGGAGAAGCCCATGGTCGGCAAGGTCGAGAAGGCGATCCGCGACTCCGATCTGGGGCTGAATCCGGCTGCTCAGGGTGAGATCATCCGCGTGCCGATGCCTCCCTTGACCGAAGAGCGCCGGAAAGAACTGATCAAGGTCGTGAAGCAGGAAGGCGAGGGCGCCAAAGTGGCGATCCGTAACCTGCGGCGCGACGCCAATGCATCCCTGAAGGATGCGTTGAAGGCCAAGACCATTTCCGAGGACGAAGAGCGTCGTACCGAGGATGAGGTTCAGAAGCTGACCGACAAGGCGATTGTCGAGATCGACAAGCTGCTGGCCCAGAAAGAACAAGAGCTGATGCAGATCTGACCACCAGGTCGACATCTCCTCCACCGGTTTTTTCATTCCAGGCGGATACGACATGGTGCGATTGCCGTTTCTCAGCTCGACCCGGGGGGTCCCCGAGGCTGCCAAAGTGCCGCGGCACATCGCCATCATCATGGACGGCAACGGTCGTTGGGCGCGCAAGCGCCTGATGCCCCGTGTTGCCGGTCATGCAAAGGGCGTCGATTCCTTGCGTGAGGTCATCCGGACCTCCCTCGACCGTGGTGTCGAGTACCTCACCGTTTTTGCCTTCAGCTCCGAGAACTGGCGTCGTCCCAAGGACGAGGTCTCGTTCCTGATGCAGCTGTTCGTCAAGTCGCTGAAGGCGGAGATCGAGCGGATCCACCGCAACAACATCCGCTTGCGCGTGGTGGGCGACCTCGAGCCTTTTGATGCAGCCCTGGTTTCCCTGATCCGGGAAGGTGAGGCGCTGACCGAGGGGAACACCAAGATGAATCTCACCATCTGCGCCAATTACGGCGGGCGGTGGGACATTCTGCAGGCCGTGCGCAAGATGACCTCGATTGCGCCCAAGGATGGCGAGTACACCGAAGAAGAACTGGCCCCCCACCTCGCCTTGAGCTTCAGTCCGGAGCCGGATCTCTTCATTCGCACCGGCGGCGAGCAGCGGATCAGCAACTTCATGCTCTGGCAGCTTGCCTACTCCGAGCTTTATTTCACCGACAAGCTGTGGCCCGAGTTTGGCGAAGCCGCGCTGGATGAGGCCATTGCCTCTTATCAGTCGCGTGAGCGTCGCTTCGGGCGGACCAGCGAGCAGGTCGTCGGCGGCGCCGCCGGCTCCACAACGCCCGATCATGCTTAAAGCGCGGGTCATCACCGCGCTGTTTCTGCTTGCGGGCTTGCTGGCGGGATTGTTCCTGCTGCCGGCGCCCGCGTGGCTGGCGTTTGCCTCTCTCATCTGTGCCATCGGCGCGGCGGAGTGGGCCGCCATGACGGGCTTTTCCCCTGCCTCCCGCAAGGTCTATGCGCTGCTTGTCGGCGCACTGTGCTTTGCCGCGGGAGGGGTGGCTGGCCTCCACCGACCGGAGACCATCGCGCCTTTCGGTCTCGTACCGGTCTACGCGGTGAGTGCGGCGTTCTGGATTTTCTGCGTCCCCTTGTGGTTGCGTGCCAAGTGGCGGCTGCCCAGTCCCGCTGCGGCGGCCCTGGTCGGTCTGGTGCTGCTGTTGCCGCCGGCCGTCGCAATTGCCCATTTGCGCCTGCTCAGTCCCTGGCTGTTGCTGGGTGTGATGGCGGCTGTCTGGGTGGCCGATATCGCAGCCTACTTCACGGGGCGGGCCTTCGGTCGTCGCAAGCTGGCGCCCGGGATCAGTCCCGGCAAGAGCTGGGAAGGTGCGTATGGCGCGGTGGTCGGTGTGGTGATCTACGGTCTGGTGGTGATCGCGTCGGTCGGGCATATCGGGGCCGTACTGTCCTATCTGGTCGTGGTGCCGGCGCTGGTGGCGTTTACCGCGCTGAGCATCATCGGCGATCTTTTCGAATCTCTGGTCAAGCGCCAGGCCGGCGTTAAGGACAGTGGCTCCCTGCTGCCCGGCCATGGTGGTGTGCTCGATCGCATCGACAGTCTGACGTCGACGCTTCCTGTCGCAGGCCTGTTGTTGCTCTGGATGGCCCGCTGAACTCATGGAACAAGGCAAGAAACTCGTAACCGTACTCGGTGCCACGGGCTCGATCGGTGTCAGCACGCTGGATGTGGTGGCCCGCCACCCGGAGCGTTTCGGCGTGTTCGCCCTCACGGCGCACCGCCAGGTGGACAAGCTGCTGGAACAGTGTCTTGTCCATCGGCCTGCTTATGCGGTGCTCGACCGGGCCGAGGACGCCAGCCGGCTCGCCGGCCTGTTGCGCGAGGCGGGCTGCGCCACCGAGGTGCTGGCAGGGGCCGATGCGCTGGCTCAGGTGGCTGCCGCTCCGGAGGTCGATCTGGTCATGGCCGCCATTGTCGGTGCTGCAGGCCTGGTGCCTGCGCTCGCGGCCGCACGGGCGGGCAAGCGGATCCTGCTGGCCAACAAGGAAGCCCTGGTGATGTCGGGTGCGCTGTTCATGCAGGAGGTGGTGGCCAATGGGGCCACGCTGCTCCCCATCGACAGCGAACACAACGCGATCTTCCAGTCGCTGCCTGCCGGCTTTGAGCGTGGCTTGCAAGGCAGTGGCGTGACCCGTGTGCTGCTGACCGCCTCGGGCGGTCCTTTCCGCCGCAAACCCGTGGAAGAGCTGCGGGATGTCACGCCCGAGATGGCCTGCGCCCACCCCAACTGGGTGATGGGGCGCAAGATCTCGGTGGACTCCGCGACGATGATGAACAAGGGGCTCGAGGTGATCGAGGCCCACTGGCTGTTCGGCGCCGAAGCCGAGCGCATCGAGGTGGTGATCCACCCCCAGAGCGTCATCCATTCCATGGTGTCGTACGCCGACGGCTCGGTGATCGCCCAGCTGGGCAATCCGGACATGCGTACGCCGATCGCCCACGCGATGGCCTATCCCGACCGAGTCGATGCGGGGGTACGGCCCCTCGATCTGTTCGAGATCGCCCGGCTGGATTTCGAGCGCCCCGACTTCGAGCGTTTTCCGTGTCTGGCGCACGCTTATCGTGCATTGCGCGAGGGCGGCGTCGCACCTGCGGTGCTGAATGCCTCCAACGAAGTGGCGGTCGCCAGCTTTCTTGACGGAAGCCTGCGTTTCGATCGCATTGCCGAAGTCATCGCGCGTACCCTGGACGCGGTTCCGGCTGCGCCGGCCGACAGCCTGGAGGCCGTTTTCGATTTTGACCGGCGTGCCCGCGAGCTGGCCGGGGGCTTCGTCCGCGGGTTCCTGTCGTGACCGGCATGGGGCTGCTCGACTACGTACTGCCTTTCCTGCTGGCGCTGGGCATCCTGATTGTCGTCCATGAGTTCGGACACTATGCGGTGGCGCGCCTGTGTGGCGTGAAGGTGCTCCGCTTCTCCCTCGGTTTCGGAAAGCCCTTGCTGGTACGCCGGGCCGGGGTCGATCAGACGGAATGGGTCCTGTCGGCCTTTCCCTTGGGCGGCTACGTGAAGATGCTCGACGAGCGCGAAGCGCCGGTGGAGGCCTTCGAGCTGCATCGCGCCTTCAACCGGCAGAGCGTGTGGCGTCGCATCGCCATCGTGGCGGCGGGCCCCATCGCCAATTTCCTGCTCGCCATTGCCCTCTACTGGGGGCTCTACACGGGCGGGGTCGAAGAGTTGCGGCCGCGCCTGGGCTCGCCAGAGGTGGGTAGCCTGGCCGAGCGTGCCGGGTTCGCCCCGGGAGAGTTGGTGCGCAAGGTGGCGGGGCAGAGCGTGGATACCTGGCAGGACTTCCGCTGGGTGCTGCTCAACCAGGCGCTCGAGAAGCAGGTGGTGGAGGTGGAGACCATCAACGCGGCGGGTGACATCGCCCTGCGGCGCCTCGACCTGGCGTCCACTGTGGTGGATCAGGGTGAGAAGGACGTCGCCCATCAGGTGGGGCTGACCCTCTACCGGCCGCGGGTGCCCGCGGTGCTGGGGCGCCTCGTTCCCGGTGGTGCCGCCGAGGTGGCAGGGCTGCGCGCCGGTGACAAAGTGCTGCGGATCGGCACGGTCGAGGTGGATGACTGGTCCGATCTGGTATCTGCCGTTCGCGAGGCGCCAGGCCGTCCGCTCGAACTGGAGGCCCTGCGCGGCAGTGAGTCCCTGGTCGTGCAGATTGTTCCCGGCGCGGTGGAGGAGGGCGGGCGCACCATCGGCCGCATCGGTGTTGCGGTGGCGGATGCCGACATCCGTCGCGACCTGATGTTCGTGACCGTGCGCTACGACAGTCTGGATGCCCTGGGCAAGGGGTTGCGCCAGACCTGGGATACCACCGTGCTCAGTCTGTCCGTGATGGGGCGCATGATCATCGGCGAAGTTTCGGTCAAGAACCTGAGTGGTCCCGTCACGATCGCTGATTTTGCAGGTCAGTCCGCCCGCATGGGCTGGTCCCACTACATCAAGTTCCTGGCGCTCATCAGCATCAGCCTGGGTGTCCTCAATCTGCTCCCGGTCCCTGTGCTTGATGGCGGGCACTTGCTGTATTATGTGATCGAGATCATCAAGGGCGGCCCGGTTTCCGAGCGGGTTATGGAGATCGGCCAGCAGATCGGCATGGTCCTGCTGGCGGCGCTAATGGCATTCGCCTTCTACAACGACATCAACCGCCTTGTTGCAAGCTGAAATCGGATGAAATCCAAGCTTCTTCCCGGGGTGATCGCTGCGCTTTTCGTGGCATCCCCCGCTCTGGCCTTCGAGCCGTTCATTGTCAAAGATATCCGCATCGAGGGGATCCAGCGTACCGAAGCCGGTACCGTGTTCAGCTACCTGCCCGTGAAGGTGGGTGAGCGCTTCACGGACGACAAGGCGGCGCAGGCGATCAAGGCCCTCTTTGCCACCGGGTTCTTCAAGGACGTTCGTGTCGAGGTCGACAAGGACGTGATCGTGGTCGTCCTCGACGAGCGTCCGGCGATCTCCCAGGTCGATTTCGTGGGCATCAAGGAGTTCGACAAGGACGCACTCAAGAAGGGCCTCAAGGAAGTCGGTCTGGCCGAATCCCGGATCTTCGACCGTGCGGTGCTCGAGCGTGCGGAGCAGGAGCTCAAGCGCCAGTACCTGTCCAAAGGCCTGTACGGCGTACAGATCACCACCACGGTCACGCCCCTTGAGCGCAACCGGGTCGGTGTCAATTTCAACGTGGTTGAAGGCGAGGCCGCCAAGATCCGCCAGATCAGCATCATCGGCAACAAGGTGTTCAAGGAGAAGGAGCTGCTCGAGCTCTTCTCGCTGACCACCCCGGGCCTGATGACCTGGTACTCGAAGAGCGACCAGTACTCCAAGCAGAAGCTGTCTGCCGATATCGAGGCGCTGCGCACCTATTACCTCAACCGGGGTTACCTCGACTTCAATATCGACTCCACGCAGGTGTCGATCACCCCGGACAAGAAGGATATCTACATCACCCTCAGCATCACCGAGGGAGAGAAGTACACCGTGTCCGACGTCAAGCTGGCGGGCAACATGGTGGTGCCCGAGGCGGAGCTCCAGCAACTGGTCAAGCTCAAGGCGGGCGATACCTTCGTGCGGGACAACGTCACCGCGACCACCAAGGCGATCAGTGATCGCCTCGGCAACGCGGGTTATGCGTTTGCCAACGTCAATGCAGCGCCCGAAGTGGACAAGGCGAAGCGTGAGGTGGTGTTCACCTTCTTTGTGGATCCGGGGCGGCGCGTGTATGTGCGGAAGATCAATTTCGCCGGTAACGCGCGTACCCGCGACGAAGTGCTGCGTCGGGAGATGCGGCAGATGGAAGGGGCCTGGTACGACGGTCAGGCGCTCAATCGCTCCAAGGTCCGCCTCGATCGCCTCGGCTACTTCGAAGAGGTGACCATCGAGACGCCGGCGGTGACGGGGTCGACCGATCAGGTCGATGCCAACTTCACGGTCAAGGAACGCGCCACCGGCAACTTGATGCTGGGTGCAGGCTTCTCCAGCGCCGAAAAGATCATCCTGTCCGCGTCGATCTCGCAGCAGAACCTGTTCGGTACGGGTAATGCGATGACCCTGCAGCTCAATACCGGCAGGATCAACAAGACGGTCGCGCTGTCCTTCACCAACCCCTACTGGACCATCGACGGTGTCAGCGTGGGTTGGGATATCTATCAGCGCAACGTCGATCCGACCTCGCTGTCGGTGGCGACTTACAAGAGTTCCTCCATCGGTGGCGGTGTGCGCTTTGGCTATCCGATCGCCGAAGACGACCGGATCAACTTCGGCCTGTCCATCGATCAGACCACCATCAAGGTCTACGACTCGAGCCCGGCGCCTTACGTGAACTTCGTGAACACCTTCGGGGACACGGCCCGCAGCCTGCTCGTCACTGCCGGCTGGGCGCGTGACCGGCGCGACAGCTTCCTGTATCCCACCTCGGGTGTGTATCAGCGCGCCTCCGTCGAGGTGGCGACGCCGGCGCTGGACATGCGTTACATCCGCGGCAACTATCAGCACCAGTACTGGATTCCCTTCGGTGGCGGTTACGCCCTCATGCTGAACGGTGATTTCGGCTACGCGCACGGCTACGACGGCAAGGAGCTTCCTTTCTACAAGAACTTCTATGCGGGTGGCATCGGCTCCGTGCGTGGCTACGAGCAGAGCACCCTGGGTCCGCGCTACACCGACACCAATGGCTATGTCCGCGCTCTGGGCGGCAACCGGCGCGTGGTCGGCAATGCGGAGTATTATTTGCCGATGCCCGGTACCCAGAAGGACAAGTCCATGCGGCTGTCGCTGTTTGCCGACGCGGGCTACGTCTGGGCCGCCGATGACAAGGTCCGCGCATCGGATTTGCGCTACAGTGCCGGGCTGGCTTTCTCCTGGAGCTCCCCGGTGGGGCCGCTCAAGTTCAGCCTGGGCCAGGCGCTCAAGAAAGAAGAAGGCGACAAGACCCAGAAATTCCAGTTCCAGCTGGGCACGGTTTTCTGATGGTCGCCGCACATAGCTTGCAGACGGAGGTTTGAGTGAAAGGTATCGGTATTTCCACCCTGGCGGCGCTCCTGCTGGCCGGGTTTGCCCAGGCGGCCATGGCGGATGCGGTCAAGGTCGGATTCGTCAATTCCGATCGGGTCATGAAAGAGGCAACGCCTGCCAAGAAGGCGCAGCAGAAGCTGGAAAAGGAATTCGAGAAGCGCGACCAGGACCTCCAGCGTCTGGCCAAGCAGCTCCAGGGCATGCAGGAAGCCCTCGAGAAGAACGGCATGACCATGGGTGAGGCCGAGCGTCGCAACAAGGAGCGTGAGTTCAATGATCTGAACCGCGATTTCCAGCGCAAGCAACGCGAGTTCCGCGAAGACCTCAACCAGCGTCGTAACGAAGAGCTGGCGGGCGTGCTGGAGCGTGCCAACCGCACGATCAAGCAGATCGCGGAGGCTGACAAGTACGACATCATCTTCCAGGAGGCGGTGTACGCCAGCCCCCGGATCGACATCACCGACAAGGTGATCAAGGCACTCAGCGAAGCCAGCAAGTAAGGCGGCGCGGATGGAACTGTCCCTTGACGAGCTCGTAAGCCGGCTCGGTGGCGAGCTTGTCGGCGATCCCTCGGTGCGGATCCGGCAGATCGCCTCCATTGAAGCGGCCACCGAGGGCGAACTGGCCTTCCTGTCGAATCCCAAGCTGGCGGCCGGTCTGGCAGGCAGCGGGGCGTCGGCCTTCATCCTGTCGCCCAAGGCGGCCGGGCTGACCGACAAGCCGCGCATCCTCACTGCGGACCCCTATCTTTACTTCGCCCGGGCGGCCCAGCTGTTCAATCCGCCCAAGCGGCCCGCCGTGGGCTTGCAGCAGGGCGCGGTGACGTCCTCCGAGCTGCCCGGATCGGTCTCTGTTGGTCCCAATGCGGTCATCGGGCGCGATTGCCGGATCGGCGAGAACTGCGTGATCGGTGCCGGCTGCGTCATCGGCGATGGCGTGGTGATTGGTGCGGACTCGCTGCTCCACGCGGGGGTCAAGATCTACGACGGCTGTGTGGTCGGTGCCCGTGCCATCCTTCACTCGGGCGCGGTCATCGGTGCTGATGGACTGGGCTTTGCCCGCGATGCGGAACGCCGTTGGGTCAAGATCCCGCAGATCGGGCGGGTCGTGCTCGGCGACGACGTTGAGGTCGGCGCCAACACCACCATCGACCGGGGCGCGCTGGACGATACGATCATCGGCAACGGGGTCAAGCTCGACAACCTCATCCACGTGGCGCACAACTGCCAGGTGGGTGACGACACGATCCTGGCCGCGATGGTTGGGATGGCCGGCAGCACGCGGATTGGCAAGCGTGTGATGGCCGGCGGCAAGGCCGGCTTCTCCGGACATCTCGAGGTGGCAGACGACGTCGTGGTGTCGGCCGATACCAATGTGACCAAGTCCATCGACAAGGCGGGCGTGTACACCTCCATGCTCCCCCTTCAGACCCATGCCGACTGGGTCAAGAATTTTGCCCACCTGCGCCGCCTCGATGCGATGGCCGGGCGGGTCCGCGAGCTCGAGAAGAAGCTCGCCGAACTGGAAAAGAAATCATGAGCGAAATCATCGACATCAACGAGATCAAGCGTTATCTCCCGCACCGTTATCCCTTCCTGCTGGTGGATCGGATCACCGAACTGGAGCTGGGCAAGCGGGTGGTCGGCCTCAAGAACGTGACGATCAACGAGCCCTTTTTCCCGGGGCACTTTCCGCACAACCCGGTCATGCCCGGTGTGTTGATCATCGAAGCCATGGCTCAGACCGCGGCGATCCTGGCCTTCAAGACTGACGGTTCGGCGCCGGACGATGATTCCACCGTGTATTTCGCTTCTGTCGACAACGTGCGCTTCAAGCGCCCGGTGGTGCCGGGTGACCAGCTGGTCATGGAAGCCGAGATCGTGCGCAAGATGCGCAATATCTGGAAGTTCAAAGCGGTGGCGCGGGTCAATGGCGAACTGGCCACCGAAGCCGAATTCATGTGCGCGATCAAGCGATGAGCATTCATCCGACCGCCATCGTTCACCCGGCGGCGCGCCTCGCGGAGGGCGTGCAGGTCGGCCCTTACTCGATCATCGGCGAACATGTCGAGATCGGCGAGGGGACGACCGTCGGCCCTCACGTGGTGATCGAGGGGCATACCCGGATCGGCCGCAACAACCGGATCTTCCAGTTCTGTTCCCTCGGCTCCGAGCCCCAGGACAAGAAGTATGCGAACGAGCCGACCCGTCTCGAGATCGGTGATGGCAACACCATCCGCGAGTTCTGCAGCTTCAGCACCGGCACCATTCAGGACGGCGGCCTGACCAAGGTCGGCAACGGCAACTGGATCATGGCCTACGTGCACGTGGCTCACGACTGCATCGTCGGTGACAACACCATCTTCGCCAACAACGCGACCCTGGCGGGGCACGTCACGGTGGGTGACTGGGCCATCCTCGGTGGCTTCACCGGTGTGCACCAGTTCGTGCGGGTGGGTGCCCACAGTTTCTGTGGCGTCGGCACGGTGCTGCTGCAGGATCTGCCGCCCTTTGTGACGGTCTCCGGCAACCCGGCCTCGCCCCATGGCATCAACAGCGAGGGGCTCAAGCGCCGTGGTTACAGCGCCGAAGGCATCGCCGCCATCAAGCGGGCCTACAAGACCCTCTACCGCAACGGCCTGACCCTCGACGAGGCCCGCCGGCAGATCGCCGAGGCGGCGGCCTCGGTACCTGAGCTGCAGCTCTTCTCCGACTTCATCGCCGACTCCGGGCGTGGCATCGTCCGCTAGTCCATGGGGGTGCGCATCGCCATGGTGGCGGGCGAGGCGTCCAGCGACCTCCTCGCCAGCCACCTGATCCAGGCGCTCAAGCGCCATCTTCCGGACGCGGAGTTCTTCGGCATCGGTGGGCCCAAGATGCAGGCCATGGGCTTCAAGGCCCTGTGGCCAGCAGAGAAGCTGTCTGTCCACGGTTACGTGGATGCCCTGAAGAACTACCGGGAGCTCTCCGGCATCCGCCGCAGCCTGCTCAAACAGCTGCTTGCCGATCCGCCGTCGGCCTTCATCGGTGTGGATGCGCCGGACTTCAGCCTGTGGCTCGAGAAGCGCCTGAAGGACCGCGGCATCCCGGCCATCCATTTCGTCAGTCCGTCGATCTGGGCCTGGCGGCGCGGGCGCCTGAAGGGCATTGCCCGGTCGGTCAGTCACATGCTCTGCCTGTTCCCCTTCGAGCCTGAACTCTACAAGACGGCAGGGGTGCCGGTGAGCTATGTCGGCCATCCGCTGGCCGACGTGTTCCCCCTCGATCCCGATCGGGCCGGGGCCCGGGAGATGCTGCAGATCCCCGAGGACGTGCCGGTCTTCGCCTTTCTGCCGGGCAGCCGCCAGTCGGAGGTGCGGAACCTGGCCGACACTTACATCGCCACGGCGGCAAGGCTGCATGAGCGCCACCCCGAGGCGCGCTTCCTGGTTCCCCTGACCACCCGCGAGACGCGCCTGCTGTTCGAGGAGGCGCTGGCTCGCCATGCCCATCTGGACCTGCCCATCCGCATCCTCTTCGGCCATGCCGTCGACGCCATGATCGCCGCCGATGTGGTGCTGGTGGCGAGCGGTACGGCAACCCTCGAAGCGGCGCTGCTCAAGCGGCCGATGGTCATCACCTACCGCATCGGCAAGTGGTCCTACCGCTTGATGCGGCGCATGGCCTACCTGCCCTGGGTGGGGCTGCCCAATGTGCTGGCCGGGCGCGAGGTAGTCCCCGAGCTGCTGCAGGACGCGGCGACGCCCCAGGCCCTCGCCGATGCCCTGGACACCTGGCTGACCGACAAGGAAAAGGCCGCAGAGCTGGTCCAGACCTTCACCCAGATGCACCTGACCCTGCGCCAGGACACCGCGGCCCGCGCCGCGGCCGCGGTCCTGCCTTACATCCGCGGAGCGGGCCGGTGAGCCTGCTGTGCGGCGTGGATGAGGCGGGCCGTGGGCCCCTGTGCGGGCCGGTGGTGGCGGCCGCGGTGATCCTCGATCCGGCCCGGCCCATCGAAGGCCTGGCCGACTCCAAGAAGCTCTCCGACAAGCGCCGCGACAAGCTGGCTCTGGAGATCCGCGAGAAGGCGCTGGCCTGGGCCATCGCCGAGGCCAGTGTCGAGGAGATCGACCGTCTCAACATCCTGCATGCCTCCATGCTGGCCATGCAGCGGGCGGTCGCTGCCCTGGCCCGCCGCCCGGACCGCGTGCTGGTGGATGGCAACCGCTGCCCGCAGCTGGATCTGCCCTGCGAGGCCATCGTCAAAGGCGATGCGCTGGTGCAGGAGATCTCGGCCGCCTCCATTCTGGCCAAGACGGCCAGGGATGCCCAGCTGGTCGAACTGGACAGGCTGTATCCACAGTACGGGCTGGCCGGCCACAAGGGCTATCCCACCGCGGCGCACCTGAAGGCCCTGCGGGCCCACGGTGCCTGTGAGATCTACCGCCGTAGCTTTGCCCCGGTGCGGGACATCATCGCCAATCCCCCCCTGTGGACCGACGAGGACCTGAGATGAAGTTCCATCACGTGATGTTGTTCGTGCACCTTGCCGGCGTGATCCTGTGGGTCGGTGGAATGGCCTTCGCCCATTTCTGCCTGCGCCCGGCGGCCCTGGCCCTGCCGCCAGCCCAGCGTCTGCCCCTGTGGTGCGGTGTGCTGGATCGTTTCTTCCGGGTGGTGTGGCTGGCCATCGGGCTGATCGTGGGGTCCGGCTTTGCCATGCTGGGCGCCACTGGCTTCGCCCAGGCGCCGGTGGCGTGGCATGCCATGGCAGGCATCGGGCTGGTGATGGTGGCCGTCTTTGCCAGCATCTGGTTTGGCCCTTGGCAGGCGCTGCAGCAGGCGGTAGCCGCCGAGAACTGGGCCGGGGGGGCGGCTGCCCTCAACCGAATCCGCCAGCGTGTCGGCATCAACCTGTTGCTGGGTACGTTCACCGTCGCCGTGGCCACCCTCGGGCTGGCCGTCTGATCGTGAAGCACATCAGCTCCCGGGACAATCCGTCGATCAAGCATCTCCAGGCGCTGGCCGGTTCGGCCCGGGACCGGCGCAAGGCGGGGGAAACCCTGCTGGATGGCGCTCATCTGCTGGAAGTGGCGCTGCAGCACGGAGTGAGTCCGCTGCAGGTGGTGGTCAGCGAGAGCGGGCGCGTGCAGCCCGAGATCGCAACGCTGCTGGCTCGCTGTGCTCCGGAGAGCCTGGTCGAGGTGCCGGATCGGCTGTTCGCCCAGATCAGTCCGGTGGACTCGCCCAGCGGCGTGCTGGCCCGGGTGGCGGTTCCCGACTCGTCCCCGACGGCGGTCGCGGGTAGCTGTGTGCTGCTCGATGCGGTGCAGGACCCGGGCAATCTCGGCACCATCCTGCGCACGGCGGCGGCGGTGGGCCTGCGCGACGTGCTGCTGACCCCCGGCTGTGCCCAGGCCTGGTCGCCGCGGGTATTGCGGGCGGCGATGGGCGCGCATTTTCATCTGGACATCCGGGAGGGCGTCGAGCCCGCTGCGGCACTGGCCGGCTATCCGGGGCAGATCCTGGCCGCTGATCTGGTCGATGCCACGGATCTCTACGACACCGATCTGCGCGGGCCGGTGGCCTGGCTGTTCGGGTCTGAAGGGCAGGGGCTATCCGGCCCGGTGGCGGCGCTGGCCACCCGCCGCATCATCATTCCGATGCCGGGCGGGATGGAGTCTCTCAACGTGGGCGTGGCGGCGGCCGTGTGTCTCTTCGAGCAGCTCCGCCAGATGCGCGCATCAGGCCGGTAGACGCAGGTCGCTGGCGGCCTTGGCCGCATCCCCATCCGCCTGGAAGGGCACCACGCCAAGCAGGGGCGCCGGCATGCGGCGGGTCAGCGCTTCCAGGTTCTGCTCGAAGCGCAGCATGGCCGGATCCACCTGGTTGGCCACCCAGCCGACCAGCTGGAGGCCGCGCGCGGCGATGGCCTCGGCGGTGAGCAGGGCATGGTTGATGCAGCCCAGGCGCATGCCCACCACCAGGATCACCGGCAGGCCCAGGTCCCGGGCCAGGTCGGCGGTGTCGTAATCGTCATCGAGCGGCACCCGGAAGCCACCTACACCCTCCACCAGCAGTACATCCGCCTGGACCCTCAGGGCTTCGAAGGCCTCGAGGATGCGGCCGACCTCGATCCGGACGCCTTCTTCGGCGGCCGCAATGTGTGGGGCGATCGGGCTGGCCAGGCAATAGGGGTTGAGCAGTCCGAGGCCCGGGTCGAAGCTGCCCGCCGCACGCAGCCGGGCGGCGTCCTCGTTGAGGAACTCTCCGTTGATGGTCTCCGCGCCGGCGGCGATGGGCTTCATGCCCAGGGCGCGCTTGCCTTGCTGGCGTGCGCTGTGGAGCAGGGTACAGGTGACGAAGGTCTTGCCGATCTCGGTGTCGGTGCCGGTGATGAAGTAGGCGGTCATGTCTTTTCGGCGATGATCCAGAGGGTGTCGTAGGAAGCGGGCAGGCCAGCTGGTGTGCGGTGCGCCTCGTAGGCCGCGGCCAGCCGGCTCCAGGCCTGCCTGCCGAGGGGCGCACGGCGGCGCGGGGCGCCCGTCTGGTGGGCGCCCAGGGTCTTGATGTCGCGCAGCAGGCTGCGCAGGTCGGGGGCCCAGGCGTGCAGGGTGTCCCGCTCGCTGGCGAGGATGCGCAGGCCGGCGTCCTCGGCGGCGTCTTCGAGGACTTCCGGTGGCTGGAAGCGGAGCACGTGCTCCTCCTGGTCCACATGGCGGAAGGCATCCCGTAGCTCCTGCAGCGTGCCGGGCCCCAGCGTGGCGAGCCACAGCTGGCCGCCCGGCCGCAGGCTGCGCGCCAGCTCCGGCAAGGCCTGGCGCGGAGCGCACCATTGCAGCGCGTAGCTGGACCACAGGGCGTCGAGGCTGGCGTCTGCCAGCGGCAGGTGTTCGAGGTCGGCGCACAGGGGCAGGGCCAGGCCGGCGGGCTGGCGTTTGAGCATGGCCGGTGCGAAATCCAGGGCGATCAAGATCGGAAGAGCGTCGTGTAGGGAAAGAGTGTAGATCTCGGTG
>CALBTT010000093.1 GCA_937967645.1 uncultured Zoogloea sp. | reverse complement strand
AGGTCGCCAGGGGTTGATCCAAACACGCTGACGCAACCAGACAGCGTGCCAAAAATGCACCAAAGCCAGACCTTGATTCGGTCAGTAGCCGGAAGGGAAGAGGCCCGGCTATGCGACTGCTTTGATACGGGTATGTAACAATATTTTTGCGTGCTGCACTGCACACGGAACGCATTGTATTGATTCAATTCAATTTTGTCAAACACGGGGGACGACAGGCCGATAGGCAGACTTGCAAATGGCATCACCCGAACATATCAAAGCCTGTCGTCACCGTTTGATGCCAAAGGCATGAAACCAGCGTTTGCGCGGGATTCACAACCTACACGGCCGGCAGCAATGCGTCACGAGGCGAGCTTGCCGGACGGACTCCTTCAACGTGATGTCACTACCGTGGGTGACAATACATGCGCTCACCATTTCCGCGAGAAGTAGCACATCGCCGCCCGCCGGGATGGACAAATCATGAAGACATGCCCTACTTTTGCGATCTCGGAACTCCCCCACGCCATGTCGATGACACACCTCCTCCGCTTCTGGCTCACGCTCCTCAGGAACCCGAGACAGATTGGCGCCATCGCGCCTGCTGGACGCAGCCTAGGCTCAGCCATAGCAGAGACGCTGCTGGCCAAAGGCCCTCCCGGAGTGGTCATTGAGCTTGGCGCCGGGACAGGTGCCATCACGCAAGCGCTACTCGCGGTCAGGGAACAACTGCACTACCTCGTCGCGCTCGAGAAATCTCCGGAACTGGCGCACGGCCTTTTGAAGCGCTTCCCGGAGCTGCCCGTACTGGCGCTATGCGCAAGCCAGCTTGAGGAGCTCACCTTGCCCCAGCACAAGCGACTCACGCTCGTCTCGTCACTCCCCTTCGCTTCCTTGCCCGCAGACGACTGCCGACGTCTTTGCGACAGCATCAAGCGCATCAGCCAACGCTATCGAGAGTTTCAGCTGATCCAGTACAGCTACTTCGGCAAGACCCCATTCACGAGCCCATCCGGAAACCTTGTCTGGACCAGAGGACCGACCATCCTCTGCAACCTTCCCCCCGCAACCGTGTGGACGCTGGAGAAAAGACCCTCGGATCAAGGCTTCAACTCAGAGCAGCTGACTGGCCCCGTACGCTGCCCACGATCAAGCGCCCCCCAGGTCTGAGGATTCGGGCTTGGCTCCAGCCCTCCCGGATGTCCCGACAGCACAAGCCAGGCACGCGCGGCATCCCGATGGGCAATCCCCCCCGTCTCCCGGCTGAGGCGATCGAGTGAATGCTGGCGCCCAGTTTCGCGAAACGCCTTGTTCCACAGCACCAGAACGGGCACAACTGAATCGCCCAGCGCACTGATCGGCCCAGCATGGAAGCGCTTGCCCGTACCATCCGAAGGCAGGTGTTCCCCATGATCGCTGGTGAAGATGAGGAAGGCCGGGACAGGTAGCCGGTCAAGTTCCTCTGCGGCCTGCAGGAGGACCTTTGCCCCGTACTCCGCCGCCCGTTGATAGCGCAGCTCACTCAAGGCATCGGCCCCGAGCCCCTCGGACTCAGGGGGGAACAACGCGGCCGGGTAACGCTGCTCATAGAAGAAGTGCTGGCCATACAGGTGAAGCAGCACCGCCTTCGAAGGCGCCTCGGTTCGCTTGAGGAAATCGCCCATCGCCTCGATGGCGACTTCATCGAAAGTATTGACGTCCATCGACGAGATCTTCTGGGTGAAGTCATGGCCCGTCTCCGGCACCACCCAGATCTCATGGTTGTTGATATAGGCAGTTCGCGCCCCGGCGGCCTTGGCCATGGCAAGCAGGGTCGGCCCCCGTGCAGCCCCCGCCTCGTCCGCCACATCCACGGCCGTCACCAGCCTCGGGTAGGAGACAAAAGTCCCGTTCCCACCCGCACAGGCGTCCGGCAGCCTGAGCCCAAGCCCCGCATCAAGGCGCCGGGCCAGTCGCTCCGACCACGGGCCACGCCCTGGCTTCATGAGGGCATCTGCCCGCAGGGACTCGCCAACGATGAATACGCCCACGCCGGGGAAGAAATCGAAGGTCTTGACCGCCTGCCCCGCAGAACGGGCGACGATGGACTCGGCCCTCCCCTCCATGGCCGACTGATTGAGCAAGACACGGGCCCCCTCCTTCAGCATCTCCAGGTGAGAGAGCCACACCACGCCAACCCGGGCCTCGCTTCCTGCGAGCTTGGCGTACTCCCGGAAGCCTCCCGCATCGAGCACGGCCGCCGACCCCGGCACCAGTGCCAGCAGGAAGATCACGCTCACTCCACGCTGTTGCGCCACAGGCCCCGCTCGCCACAAGGCCCACCCCAAGGCCAGGACGGCCAGCACGACAGCGCTGGCAACGATCTGGAAGTCGTGATTCATCATGACCACCCTGGAAGCCGTCATGACCTCCCGATAGGCGCCATTGGTCACCGACCCCAGGCTTGCCGTGGAAGGCCCCATGCCGGTGACCGCCACAGCAGCCAGCCAGCCCAGGGTCAGCGGCAACATCAGGATCTGGAGGTACCCGCCCAACCTCAGCCAGCGCCCCGGCGCCGCGGCCGCCAGCAATGCGCACAACCCGGCCCAGCCGGCTGCTTGCCACGGGTGGGCGAGACGGGCATCCACCAGCAGCCAGATCAGCATGGGAACGAGGGCGGAGACGAAGACGAGGGCCCGCAGTCGCCACTGCGACCATGCGGACTGCCCGCGCACCAGGGTGGGTTCGGATACCCTCATGAAGGAAAACCTCAGAACAGCCCGCGCCTACTCCGGACGTTCGTCCAGGGGAAACGGCCAGGCCATGCGCAGCGGCTCGTCCGCGGGCTCCTCGACCAGGGGTTCGATCAACCCGGCCAGCCGGGCGCCGTGACGGGCTTCAAGAATGCGCTTCAGCCGCCCCCAGGCAAACATCGGCCCGGGGTCGGTCTTGCGCCCCGGCGCGATGTCCGAGTGCCCGGTGATGCCTTCGATCGGGAAGCGCTCGCACAGGCCGGCGAGCAGATCCGCCAGCGCCTCGTACTGCGCCGGCTCGAAGGGCAAGGTATCGCAGCCTTCGAGTTCGATACCTATCGAGAAGTCGTTGCAGCGCTCACGGCCGCGCCAGGATGAAACGCCGGCATGCCAGGCCCTCAACTCCGGCGGGACAAAACAGATCGTCTCACCCGTGCGCCGGATGAAGAAATGGGCCGAGACGCGGAGATGATGGATCGCCGCGAAATAGGGGTGCGCGTTGGGGTCGAGCGTGTTGGTGAATAGCTGCTCAACACCTGTCCCGCCAAAACGGTCCGGAGGAAGGCTGATGGCGTGGATGACGACCAAGCTAGCAGACTCCCCCTCAGGGCGAGAGTCGGCGTTGGGAGAATCAAACTGAGCCGATGGGCACATTGGCAAACAAAATATAGCTAAAAGGGGGTTCTAAGCGTCACAAAACTCGTTGCCAAAGAAACAAGGCCTGAGAAGCTCTCGCTTCTCAGGCCCGCTAAAACCTAAACAATAAATCTTAGGTAATCAGCAAATACCAGCGGTAGCACAAGTACCGGTGTTGGTAGCCCAAGTGATGCCAGAAGCAGTCACAGTCGGAACCATGATGTAGGTGTAAGCAGTACCAAAATCAGCAGTAGTACCAGTTGCAGTGATAGCGCCGGTATCCGCTACAGTAACCGAGGCAACTTTGCCATACGCGGCGGGGGCTGCTGCTACACCACCATTACCATTACCACAACCGGCAACCGGGGTAGCAGTCGGATCGGCACGGTTCTGAATACAAATCTCGACTTGGGACTTGAAGCCCTGAGCAGCCTGAACCACTTCAGTGAACTTCGCCTTCTTCGTGTAAGTCTGGTACTGCGGCACAGCGATCGCGGCCAGGATGCCGATGATGGCGACGACGATCATCAGTTCGATCAGGGTAAAACCGCCTTGCTTTTTCATGATGAGCACCTCCAGTGAGTTTGACTTGAATTTCGAGCGGGCTTTGAACCCGGACGAGAATACATAGGCAACCGGCGTGCCTGAATTCCGAAAAACAAAAAATTTACTTATAAATCAGCATATTAAAAAAACACCAGAAAATTTTCAGGCTGCACGGGGCGTGCGCGACCACCATGACGTGACGTTTTTCGTCACCTCTACTGCCCTAATGCGTCAGTCATCCCCGCTTTCCAGAGACGGCGAGAGGCCGGACGCAGTGGCCCTCCATTCAACCGCCTGGCGCATCGCTGGACACAGAATGCACCATTAGAGTGCGCAAACGCGAGAAACGCCTTAACAAGGTGCATCAACAAACCCACCAACGCACCAAAACAGCTGATTTAAAAAGGTTTTCACTACACCCAAAGCTGGCACAGCACCTGCTTGGTGCCACCGATCATTTCTGGAGCCCAAAATGGAGCAATCGAGTCACGCCAGTAACGTAGTGTTTGTGCTGCTGGGCGCCATCATGGTGCTTGCGATGCACGCGGGTTTTGCCTTCCTCGAACTGGGCACGGTGCGCAAGAAGAACCAGGTGAATGCGCTGGTCAAGATCCTCACGGACTTCTGCGTGTCGGCCATTGCCTACTTCTTCATCGGTTACACCGTGGCCTACGGCGCCAACTTCTTCTCGAGCGCGGAGGTGCTGTCCCAGAAGAGTGGCTACGAGATGGTCAAGTTCTTCTTCCTGCTGACTTTCGCGGCAGCCATTCCGGCGATCATCTCCGGGGGTATCGCCGAGCGGGCCAAATTCCACCCGCAGAGCCTGGCCACCTTCCTGCTGGTGGGGTTGGTTTACCCCTTCTTCGAGGGTATCGCCTGGAATGACAACTTCGGCATCCAACCCATGCTGGAGACGGCCTTCGGGGCCAAGTTCCATGACTTCGCCGGGTCGGTGGTGGTGCACTCGGTGGGCGGCTGGATCGCGCTGCCGGCGGTGCTGCTGCTGGGCGCGCGGCGCGGCCGCTACACCAAGGATGGCACCGTGTCGGCCCACCCGCCATCGAACATTCCTTTCCTGGCGCTCGGCGCCTGGATCCTCACGGTGGGCTGGTTCGGCTTTAATGTGATGTCGGCCCAGACCCTCGACAAGGTCAGCGGCCTGGTGGCCCTCAACTCGCTGATGGCCATGGTGGGTGGCACCCTGGCGGCCATGGTGATGGGCAAGAACGACCCGGGCTTCATCCATAACGGCCCGCTGGCCGGCCTGGTGGCGGTCTGTGCGGGCTCCGACCTGATGCATCCCATCGGCGCCCTGCTCACCGGGCTCATCGCCGGCGGGCTATTCGTGCAGCTGTTCACCATCACCCAGAACCGCTGGAAAATCGACGACGTGCTGGGTGTCTGGCCCCTGCACGGCCTGTGCGGCGCCTGGGGTGGGATCGCGGCCGGCATCTTCGGCATGCCGGCGCTTGGCGGGATGGGCGGCGTGAGCCTGGCCGCACAGTTCATCGGGACCCTGGGCGGGGTTCTGGTCGGTCTGACGGGCGGCTTTGTGGTCTATGGCCTGCTGAAGAACACCATGGGCATCCGCCTGGATGCGGAAGAAGAGTACGACGGGGCCGACCTGACCATCCACCGCATCACGGCCACGCCAGACCGGGAAACGCACTGGTAGGCACTGAATCCACCCCTGCCCTCAGGGGGGATAGGCGCCGGCGGTAACGGCCCATCGCTTCAATGCGATGGGCCGTTCTACTTGCAGCCGCCGTTCGGGAACGCACCTGAACCCAGGCTGTGCAGCAAGGTCCTGTACAGAACGGCCGGATCGACAGGCTTGGGCACGAAGCCGTCCATGCCGGCCTCGGCGCAGCGCTGCCGGTCTTCACCAAAGGCATTGGCCGTCATGGCGATGACCGGCACCAGCTTGCCGCCGGGCAGCTTGCGGATCTCACGGGTCGCCTCGAGGCCGTCCATTCGCGGCATCTGGATGTCCATCAGGATCGCCAGATAGGGGTTGGCGGCCGAGCGGACGCGCTCGAGCGCCTCGAGGCCGTCCTGGGCCACCTCGACCAGCAGGCCGACCGCCGCCAGGTAATCCTCGGCCACCAGGCGATTGATCGGGTCATCCTCGACGAGCAGTACCCGACCACTGCTGAACGCTTGCTTCAAGCACTCCCCATCCGCTTCCAGCGGCGGCGTGGCGTCGCGCAGCTCGCCAGCTTTGCGCAGCCGGGCCGAAAACCAGAAGCAGCTCCCTCTGTCGGGCGCACGGGCGCCTCCAGCCTCTCCCCCCATCAGCTCGGCAAGACGCCGCGTGATGGCCAGGCCCAGCCCCGTGCCCCCGAAACGCCGGGACGTGGAGGCATCCGCCTGATGGAAAGGCTGGAAAAGCTGCGCCAGCACATCGGGCGTCACCCCGATCCCGGTGTCCCTCACCGCGAAGCGCAGCAGAACGCTCTCCGCATCCTCGTTCTGCAGTTCCACCCGGACCTCGACCCATCCGCTGTCGGTGAACTTGACCGCATTGTTCACGAGATTGAGCAAGGCCTGACGCAAGCGCGTGGCGTCCCCCAGCAGCCCCCCAAGCGTCGGCAAGGGTTCGCAGCGCAGCTCGATCCCCTTGCTGCGCGCCTCCTCGCCCGACAGGCTGAGCATGTCCGCCAGGATCGCGGCGGGATCGACCCGTTCTTCGACGAGCACCAGACGCCCCGCCTCGATCTTCGACAGATCGAGGACGTCGTTGATGACACCGAGCAGATGCTGCCCGGCCATCTCGATCTTCTTCAGCTTGTCGGCCGAGTCCGGGT
This sequence comes from uncultured Zoogloea sp., assembly GCA_937967645.1. Lineage (GTDB taxonomy): Bacteria > Pseudomonadota > Gammaproteobacteria > Burkholderiales > Rhodocyclaceae > Zoogloea. The sequence continues at coordinate 34,683 of CALBTT010000093.1, read as the reverse complement.
CTCCCTCACGTCGGCGCAGGATGCCCGACAGACCGATGATCGCGTTCATGGGTGTGCGGATCTCATGGCTCATGTTGGCCAGGAAGCTGCTCTTTGCCCGATTGGCGGACTCGGCGGCCTCCTTGGCCAGGCGCAGGTCCTCGGTCCGCTTGTCCACCAGCCCCTCCAGCTCACGGTTGAGCCGCTCGGCCTGGCTGCGCGCCCGGTGGATTGACCTGAAATAAAGCCAGACAGCGATGATCGCCACCACCAGCAGGTTGCCGGCCAGCGCCAGCAGCATGAACAGGGTCGGCCGCTGAGACTCGAGACGGTGGATCTCCAGCACGGGCTGGAGGAGATGCAGCGTGAAGCCCCGCGAGGACGGGGCGCTCAGCAAGAGGAAGGGCTCGTCGCTCCGGTCATCCAGGTAAGCAAGACGGGAGAGCCGAGGGTCGGCATGACGACCGATGCGCAGGGGCTTGAACTCGGTGCGCAGATAGGTGGCCTGCCGCTCGGCTTCCGGCATCAGGCCCACATCGCTGTCCGGCAGGCTTCGCTGCTCGATGGCCTTGTCCCGCGCCAGCACGACGATGCCGCGCGTGTCCGAAATGAAGGCATCCACGTGCCGGGTCCAGCGCTCAAAACGCGTGAGCTCCCGCTTGACGGCAACCACGCCGACGACTCGCCCGCCCTCCAGCACCGGGTAGGAGAAGTACAGGCCTGGCACCTGGGAAAGGCGCCCCACCAGATACTGGTGCCCCGGCCGGCCGGCGAGGGCATCACGCACATACAGTCGATCGGAGTAATCCCCGCCGACAAAACTCAGTGCAGCCCCTGCGTTACTGGCAGCGATGCACTCGCCGCGGGTATTCATGAGCCAGATGACATCCGCCTTGAGATGCCGGGCGGTGTCCTGAAACCGCTTCCCCAGGTGCTGCAACCCGGGCTCCGCCTCCCAGAGGCGCTTGCGCGCCTCATGGGTGGTCAGGGACGGGGTGCGGCTTCGGTTGAAGTCCTGAAGGGTGCGGCGCAGCACCTCGTCGGTCGACAGCACAGCGGGAATGCCGGCCAGCGAGTCGAGGGTGTCGTCAATGCTCTCGTCCAGGCTGTCCAGCTGCTTGGCGGCCAGCGAGAGCTGCTGGTCATAGGCCTCCTGAACCAGGTGCCCGGTGTGCAGCAACGCCGCCAGCCAGGCAAGGGCGGTCACCAACAGCATCAACAGCAGTGCCAGCAGCACATTCACGTGCCGGACGCTGCCTGCGACCCGATTGAACAGCCTCCCCATGCGCGCCTCCGCCCCGCCGGGGGCGTATCCATTTTCAGCGGCTCAGAATATCACCCAAATTGGGAAGGCCGCGCGGGGAGCCCTGAGTGGATCCCAACAGGCGCCGTCGAGGCTCAGGCACGCTCCAGGAGCATCTTCTCTACGAACTCACGGCGCTGCTGGCGCTGGGTTTCGGTGCCCTGGGCGCGCATCAGGGACTCGCTGATCATGTAGCTGTACAGCAGAAAAGCCCGCATGCCGGCCTCCTGGAAGCCGAAGCCCAGGGCCACGAAGCACTGCGAGACATAGGAGAGACGCTTCGCGTCCACCTCATCGACCACCTGCCGGGCCATCTCGTCCCGCCTCGCCCAGGCGCGGATGGCCAGCTCGATGGACGCGGAATTCACCGCCGACTGCCCCCGGAAAGGCAGGGAGGCGAGCTCCCGCACCAGCGCCTCGGGATTGGCGCCGCTGCGCTCGAAGCGGCTGATGATCTGCTCGGTGGCGGCGTCACGCCAGGACTTGAGCAGCTGGCGGAGCAGGTCGTCGCGATCCTGGAAGTGCCAGTAAAAGCTCCCCCGGGTGACCTTGAGCCCCTTGGCAAGGACGTCCACGCGCACCGCATCGATGCTCTTGTCCACGAGCACATCCGTGGCCGCCTTGATCCAGTCGGCGGGCGTGAGTTGAACCTTGCCGGCGGAGCCGGAGGCAGGAAGCGGAAGGGAAGCGGATTCAGACATGGGCAGGTGCAATAAAGCGAGTCCGGATTATATCAGCGCCCCCACCGGGCGTGCGCCGCAACGGCCTTGCCAGCATACCCTCCGCAGCCCGGATCCAAGCCATACAGTACAGTAGTGTATGCAACTCACCCCCCAAACCCTCTCCCCGTATTTCGGAAACCCCGTAATTCACTCAAACCACTGATTATTATCAATAATAAAATTTGCTGCACCGCAAAACAAGTTGATCCAGATCAAAATCCGTTGCGTTCTCGAGATTTTTATGTACCATACACATACACATCTGTATTGAACACGGAGGAGACATGAGCGCACACCCCGGCATTGGCAAGACGCTGCTCGCTGCAGAGCACAAAACCAACTATCTGGAAGAAGGCAGCGGCAAGCCTCTGTTCCTGCTGCATGGATCCGGCCCCGGCGTTTCGGCCTGGACCAACTGGGGCAAGGTCATGCCCGACCTGGCGCCTCATTTCCGTGTCATCGCCCCTGACATCGCCGGCTTCGGCTACACCGAGTTCAAGTCCGACAGCAAGTACGACATCAAGCTGTGGGTCCGCCACCTCACCGGCATCATGGACGCGCTGGAGATCGAGAAGGCCTCCTTCGTCGGCAACTCCTTCGGCGGCGCCCTCTCCATCGGCCTGGCCCTGTTCGCCCCGCAGCGGGTGGACAAGCTGGTGCTGCTCGGAACCCCCGCCGGCGAGTTCGTGCAGACCCCCGGTCTGCGCTCCGCCTGGGAGTACGAGCCGTCCATGGAGAACATGGAAAAGACCATGCGTCTGTTCCCGTTCAACCAGGACATCATCACCGAAGAGATGATCCGCACCCGCTTTGAAGCCAGCGCCCGCCCCGGCGCCCAGGACGCCCTGCGCAAGCTGATTCCCAAGCCCAATGCCGACGGCCCGACCCTCGTCAAGGGCTTCCCCGAAGCCTCCGTGGCCAAGATCGAGGCGCCCACCCTGGTCCTGCACGGCCGCGAAGACGGTGTGGTCCCGCCGGAATGCGGCTTCCTGCTGGCCAAGGCCATCCCCCGCGCCGAGCTGCACCTGTTCGGCCAGTGCGGCCACTGGGTCCAGACCGAACATCGCGCCCGTTTCCTGCAGCTCGTGCGCGACTTCTGCGCCTGACCCGGAGATCGCGATGAGCCGCAATGTCCTGGAAAAGCTGATGCACCAGCTGTGTGTCGACCGGAGCGTCAAGCAGCGCTTCAAGGAAGATCCGGCCGGCCTGCTGGCCCGCTACGCCCTCACCGACGAGGAGCGGGCCATGGTCACCGGCTTCGACGTGGCCGGCATGCAGAAGCACGGCGTCAATCCGATGCTGACCCTCGGCTTCTGGACCGAGAACGCCCCCAACCGCCACCCCGCCGCCTACATGAAGGCCCTGCGGGGTGCCGCTGCCGCCGACGGCCAGGTCTTCTCGGCCGGCCTCAAGCAATAAGAATTCAGGAGCTCCCCGTGGGAAAAATCGTAGGCGGCTTTCTCGTGCCGCATGACCCGGTGATGTTCGTCGTCCCCGACGCACCGGCGGAAGATGTCCGCAAGCGCATGTGGGGCGCGTTCGACACCTGTGCCGAGCGCCTGGCCGGTCTCAATGCCACCAGTGTGGTGATCATCGGCGCCGACCACTACTTCAACTTCGGCACCGGTTGCCTGCCCCAGTACATCATCGGCACCGGCGACGTGGACGGCCCGCTGGACGTGCTGCCCGGCCTCAAGCGCCAGATCATCCCGACCAGCGAGAAGCTGGCCGGCTTCATCGCCGACCACGGCCACGACAACGGCTTCGACTGGGCGGTGGCCCGGGCCTTCACGGTGGACCACGCGGTGGCCATCCCCGACCGCCTGATCGTCGACCCGGTCCGCGCCAGCGGCCAGTCCATCGGCACCATCCCGGTCTACATCGCGGCCGGCGTCGATCCCTATATCAAGATGAAGCGCGCGGTCGAACTGGGCGGCGCGATCAAGGCCGCGGTCGAGGCCATGCCCGACGACGAACGCGTCGTGGTGATCGGCAGCGGCGGCATCAGCCACTGGGTCGGCACCCCCGAGATGGGCAAGGTCAACGAGGCCTTCGACCACGAAATCATGGACTACGCCTGCACCGGCAACCTCGCCGCCATCCAGGGCCTGTCTGACGACTACATCCTCGAGAACGGCGGCAATGGCGGCATGGAAGTCCGCCAGTGGGCCGTCGCCATGGGAGCCATGCCCGGCGCCCGCGGGGAAATCATCGATTACGCCCCGGTCCGCGAATGGGTCACTGGCCTGGGCTTCGTCCAACTGTTTGCCTGAGGAAGTCCCATGTCCCAACCCATTCTGCTGCTCAGGAAGGCCGATCTGGAAGCCGGCAAGGTCCGCAAGGTGGACGTGAACGGCTGCGCCCTGGCGGTCTACAACCTGGACGGCACCTTCTATGCCACCCAGGATGGCTGTACCCACGCCACCGCTTCCCTGTCCGAAGGCGAGATCGTCGACGACGAATGCATCGCCTGCCCGGTGCACGACGGCACCTTCCACATTCCTACCGGCCAGCCCATGAGCTTCCCCTGCGAGCACGCCATCCGGACCTACAAGGTCATCGAGGACGGCGAGGACATCCTGGTGGACCTGGACCAGGAATCGGACGCTGCCGCCGACGCGATTTAAGTCAATAACAACGGAGACAGAACATCATGTGCAATGCCAACGGTGACAAGCCGGTCCGCCTCAAGCGCCGGCCCATCGCCCAGTCGATCGAGAACCTGGACCAGCTGCTGAGCCTGGAACAGGGCCGCATGTCCCGCGACGTGTTCTGGGACAAGGACATCTACGAGCAGGAGATGGAGCGCATCTTCGCCCGCTGCTGGCTGTTCGTGGCCCACGAATCCCAGATCCCCAAGGCCGGCGACTACGTGTCCACCTACATGGGTGAGGACAACGTGCTGATCGTTCGCCAGAAGGACGGCAGCATCAAGGGCTTCCTCAACACCTGCCCGCACCGCGGCAACAAGGTGTGCTTCGCCGACCTGGGCAACGCCCGCCAGTTCGTCTGCAACTACCACGGCTGGGCCTTTGGCATCGATGGCGGCCTGAAGGGCATGCACGCCTCCGAAACCTACGAAGCCGCCGGCATGGACAAGTCCGAGCACGGCCTGCACCCGGTGGCCCACGTGGACAGCTACCGCGGCCTCGTCTTCGCCACCCTGGATCCGGAGGCGCCGAGCCTCGCCGAGTACCTGGGCGACATGCGCTACTACCTGGATGCCATCTTCGACATGGACGAAGGCGGCACCGAGTTCGTCGGCGGCTGCGTCAAGTCGGTGATCCAGTGCAACTGGAAGTACGCCTCCGAGAACTTCGTCGGCGACATCCTGCACGCCGGGTGGACCCATGACTCCGGCGCCAAGGCGATGGTCGGCGGCCCGGTGGCCGAGGTGCACAAGACGCCCGAGCAGTCCTACCACGTCAACTTCAACGGCCACGGCTGGGAGTTCAACCAGGACATCGTCGGCAACTGCGCCACCCTGGGCGAGAAGGACCTGCTCAAGTACCTGTACGTGCTGCAACCCAAGGTGGCGGAGCGCCTGGGCGAACTGCGCTCGAAGATGATCGGCGCGATCTCCTCCTGCACCCTGTTCCCCAACACCTCCTTCCTGCCCGGCCAGAACACCTTCCGCACCTGGCACCCGCGCGGCCCCGGCCAGATCGAGCTGCACACCTGGACCTTCGTCAACAAGAAGGCCCCCCAGGAAATCAAGGACATGTGGCGCAAGGGCACCATGATGACCTTCAGCCCCTCCGGCGTCTTCGAGATGGACGACGGCGAGAACTGGGAATACTCCACCCGCAGCAACGCCGGCTTCGTCACCCGCCAGCAGGACCTCTACCTCGGCCTCGGTCATGACACCCGGGTCGAGAATACCGACCTGCCCGGCAACGTCTTCCAGGGCCAGATCAACGAGGCCAACCAGCGCGCCTTCTACCAGCGCTGGCTCGACCTGATGAAGGCCGACAGCTGGAAGACCGTGCCCCAACGCGACGTGCCGAAGATGAAGGAGGGAGTATGAACGCCAAGACCACACTGCCCGAGATCCCGGTGGACGCTGAGACCCAGCGCCGGGTCGAGCAATTCCTGTTCCGCGAGGCCCGCCTGCTCGACAACGAGCGTTGGGACGACTGGCTGGCCCTGATGGCCGAGGACATCCACTACTGGATGCCGACCATGGAAAACCGCCGCCGCGCCGACAAGAACGGCACCTACGCCATCGACCGGGGTGCCCTCTACAACGACAACCTGCGCGACCTCACCCGCCGCGTCACCCGCTTCAAGCAGCCCACCGCCTGGGCCGAGGATCCGGCCACCCGCCACGCCCACGTGGTGTCGGGCATCGAGGTGTACCAGGGCGGGCAGCCCGGCGAGTTCGTCGTGCATAGCACCTTCGTGAACTACCGCAGCCGTGTCGAGAAGGACAACGACCTGCTGGTGGGGCGCCGCGAGGATGTGCTGCGCGCCGAGGGCGACAGCTTCAAGCTGGCCCGCCGCAAGATCATCATCACCCAGTCGGTGCTGATGGCCAAGAACCTCAACACCTTCCTGTAAGGGGCGACCATGGGCTGGCTCAATGGCTACGTGGCCTTGGTGACGGGAGGCGGGTCCGGCATCGGGCGCGCCGTCGTCAAGCGCTTCCTCGCGGAAGGTTGCAGCGGCGTGGGCGTGATGGTCCGCAGCCATGAGCAGGCCGACAGCCTGGTCGCCGAGTTCGGCGACCGGGTGGTCGTCAGCCTCGGTGACGTGCGCTCCGGCTGGGACAACCAGGCCGCGGTGGACTGCACCCTGGAGCGCTTCGGCAAGCTCGACACCCTGGTCGGCAACGCCGGGGTGTGGGACTTCTTCACCCGCCTCGAGAAGATGAGCCTCGACGAGCTGGATCACAGCTTCGACGAGATCTTCGGGGTCAACGTGAAAGGCTACGTCCTGGCCGCCCGCGCCGCGGCCGCCGCCCTGCGCGAGAGCAAGGGCAGCATGATCTTCACCCTCTCCAACTCGGCCTTCTATGCCGGCGGTGGCGGCCCGCTCTACGTCGCCTCCAAGCACGCCGGTCTGGGCCTGATCAAGCAGCTCGCCTACGAGTTCGCCCCCGATGTGCGGGTGAACGGCGTGGCCCCGGGTGGCACCGTCACCCCGCTGCGCGGACCGGAAAGCCTCGGCAAGGGCGAACGGCGCCTGTCGGATCTCCCGAACTTCCAGGGGAACGTCGCCAACACCATGCCGCTCCGGATGATCGCCCAGCCGGAAGACCATGCCGGCCACTACGTGCTGCTGGCCTCCCGCGAAAACAGCCGGGCCACCACCGCAACGGTGATCCAGAGCGACGGCGGATGGGAGATCCGGCCCATGCGCTGACCCCACCCTGCCCTACCTGCGCCACACAACATAAAGATAAAAAAAGACGCACCAAAGAGCCCCAAGGAGGAAACATGAGCTTCACGCGTAGCCTGACTGCGCCGCAGCAGGACTTTCTCGACATCGTCGCCCACGGCACCCTGCCGCTGATGGCCGCGCCGATGTTCCTGGTATCGGGACCCGACCTGGTCATCGCCTGCGCGAAGGCCGGCATCATCGGCGCCTATCCCGCCGCCAACGCCCGCAACGTGGACATCCTCCGCGACTGGATGGCCCGCACCCGCGACACCATCCAGTCGAGCAAGCCCGGTGCGCCCTGGTCTCTCAACATGATCGTGCACAGCAGCTACGACCGCTTCGACGCGGAGCTGGCGCTGGTGCAGGAGTTCCAGCCCAAGATCGTGTCCACCGCCCTGGGCAGCCCGCGCCGGGTGCTCGACGCGGTGCATGGCTACGGCGGCATCGTGATGGCCGACGTGATCAACCCGACCCTCGCCCGCAAGGCCGCCGATGCCGGTGCCGACGTGCTGGTGCTGGTCACCCAGGGGGCGGGCGGCCACACCGGCCACTACCACCCCTTCGCCCTGATCGCCGAAGTGCGCAAATTCTGGTCCGGCCCCATCGGCCTGGCCGGCGCCATCACCACCGGCACCGACATCCGCGCCGCCCAGCTGCTGGGCGCCGACTTCGTGCTGGCCGGCACCCGCTTCATCGCCACCACCGAGAGCCAGGCCGAGGCCGAATACCGCGAGCTCGTGGTGAGCAGCGGCATCGAGGATCTGGTCGCCACCAAGGCCGTCTCCGGGGTGCTCGCCAACTGGCTCAAGCCGACCCTCGAAAAGGCCGGCTTCAGCGCCGACCAGCTGCGCGAAGAGAAGAAGATCGACTTCTCCGGCGACATCGTCGCCGCGCCCAAGGCCTGGAAGACCGTCTGGTCGGCCGGCCACGGAGTCGGCGGCATCGAGCGCATCGCCGACACCGCCGAGGTGGTCAGCCAGCTCTACCGGGAATACGTGGCCTGCCTGGCCCGCGAGCAGGACGACACGGCCCGCCTGCGCGCCCGCTACCCAGCCCCCTGACCCCGGCGCCTCACAGCGCCCCCCCGATACGCCCGACAGCACACAGGGTGCGGCCAAGGTGCCGCGCCGGCCGAAGGCACGTCCGGAGAACCGCTTCAGAACACCCGTCGCACCCGCCATAACTACTTATATCGGAGATAAAACGTCATGAACCGTCGCCAACTGCTCACCGGCATTTCCGCCGCCTTCGCCCTCGCCTTCGGTGGCGTCAGCCTGGCCCAGGCCCAGACCGTCACCATCGGCGTCAGCGTCAGTTCCACCGGCCCCGCGGCCTCTCTGGGCATCTCCCAGAAGAACACCATCGAACTGCTGCCCAAGACCCTGGGCGGCCTTCCGGTGAACTACGTGGTGCTGGATGACGCCTCCGATCCGAGCCAGGCCAGCAAGAACGCCCGCCGCTTCGCCGATGCCGACAAGGTGGACGCCATCATCGCCTCCACCACCGTGCCGACCTCCCTGGCCGTGGCCGAGGTGGCCAGCGAGGCCAAGATCCCGCAGATCGCCCTGGCGCCCTTCGCGCCCAAGGCCATCCAGTGGGTCTTCCCGCTGCCCCACAGCATCAGCGTGATGTCCTCGGTGCTGTTCGAGGAGATGAAGAAGCGCGACACCAAGACCCTCGCCTTCATCGGCTTCAGCGACGCCTACGGCGAAGCCTGGCTGAAGGACGTGGAAAAGCGCGCCGAGCAGAACGGCATCAAGCTGGTGGCGGTCGAGCGCTACGCCCGTACCGACCAGTCCGTCACCGCCCAGGCCCTCAAGCTGACCGCCCAGAAGCCCGACGCGGTGTTCATCGCCGCCAGCGGCACCCCGGCCGCCCTGCCCATGCGGGCCCTGCGCGAGCGCGGCTTCAAGGGCCAGTTCTACCAGACCCACGGCGCCGCCAACAATGACTTCCTGCGGGTCGCCGGCAACACCGACGAAGGGCTTATCCTCCCCACCGGGCTGGTTCTGGTGGCCGAGCAACTGCCGGACAGCAACCCCAGCAAGAAGGTGGCCCTCAGCTACCTGAAGGCCTACGAAGGCAAGCACGGCGCCGGTTCGCGCAACCCCTTCGGCGCCTACGCCCAGGATGCTTACCTGCTGCTCGACAAGGCCGTCGCCACGGTGGGCAAGAAGGCTGCGCCGGGCACGCCGGAGTTCCGTGCGGCCCTGCGTGACGCCCTCGAGAAGACCAAGGACTTGCCGCTGACCCACGGCCTGAACACCATGTCGGCCACCGACCACTCCGGCCTGGGCGAAGGCGCCCGCGTGCTGATCACCATCGAAAAAGACAGCTGGAAGCTGCTGAAGTAAGGGAGACCCATCATGAGCTTTTTCGACAATCCGGGCATGCTTGCGCCGGCCCGGGTGACCCGTATCGACCTGGCCAAGGGCGGCTTCATCCTGGCCTGCTCCGACGCCCTGGGCGAAGTCACCCGCTGCATCGGCGACTGGCTGGAATACTGGGCTGCCCGCACCCCCAACGCCCTCTTCCTGGCCGAGCGCCACCCGGAGAGCGGCGAATGGATCAAGCTGACCTATGCCGAAGTCCGTGAGCAGGTAGGCAAGCTGGCCCAGGGTCTTCTCGACCTGGGCGTCGGCCCCACCTCGCCGGTGGTCTGCCTGTCCGACAACAGTCTCGACCAGGCCCTGCTGAGCCTGGCCACCATGCACATCGGGCGGCCCTTCGCCACCGTGTCCAGCGCCTATTCCCGGCTGGCCAAGGACTTCTCCAAGGTCGCCACGATCCTGCAGGAGCTGGCCCCTGGCGCCGTCTATGCCAGCGACGGCGCGGTCTATGCATCGGCCATCCGGGCCAGCGCGGTGTCGTGCCCGGTGATCCTCAGCACCAACTCCTACCAGGTGGAAGGCAGCCTGCCCCTGGCCGAGGTGATGCGCGTGCGTGAGACCCCGGCGGTGATGGAGGCCTTCGCCAGGATCACCCCGGAGACCCACGCCAAGTACCTGCTCACCTCCGGCTCCACCGGCCGGCCGAAGATCGCCATCAACACCCACCGCATGCTCTGCGCCAACCAGAAGCAGATCCAGCAGAGCTGGCCCTTCCTCAAGGAAGAGAAGCCGGTGCTGGTATCCTGGCTGCCCTGGAGCCACACCTTCGGCGCCAACCACAACTTCAACATGGTGTTGTGCAACGGCGGCAGCTTCTACATCGACGAGGGCCGCCCGGTCCCCGGCCAGATGGAGAAGTCGGTGCGCAACCTGCGCGAGGTGCAGCCCAACCTGTACTTCAACGTGCCCCGCGGCTTCGACGCGCTGATCGCCTTCCTGGAAGAGGACGAATCCTTCGCCCGCGACTTCTTCGGCCGCCTGCGCGCCGTGTTCTACGCCGCCGCCGCCCTGCCCCAATCCACCTGGGACCGCCTCGAGCGGGCTGCCCAGAAGGTGCTCGGCGAAAAGGTCTGGTTCACCTCCGCCTGGGGTGCCACCGAGACCTCCCCGCTGATCACCAACGTGCACTGGCGCCTCGACGGCCCCGGCTGCATCGGCGCCCCGGTGGCCGGCACCGCCATCAAGTTCCTGCCCAACGGCGACAAGCTGGAGATGCGCGTCAAGGGCCCGCAGGTCTTCCCCGGCTACCTCAACAACCCGGAGAAGACCGCCGAGGCCTTCGACGAGGACGGCTATTACATGATCGGTGACGCCGGCTACCTGATCGACCCGGCCAACCCCGAGAAGGGCATCGCCTTCAACGGGCGGGTCGCCGAGGACTTCAAGCTCACCACCGGCACCTGGGTCTCGGTGGGCACCCTGCGCGTCCGTGCCGTCACCGCCCTGGCCCCCTACGCCCAGGACGTGGTGGTCACCGGCCACGACCGGGACGAGGTCGGCCTGCTGATCTTCCCCAGCCCGGCGGCCAAGGACGTCCCGCAGGACACCCTCCACGCCCACCTCCGGGAAGGCCTGCGCAAGCTCAAGGCCGAGGGCGGCGGCGGCTCGTCCCAGAGCCCCACGCGGGCCATGCTGCTGGACGAGCCCCCCAACCTGGACGCGGGCGAGATCACCGACAAGGGCTACATCAACCAGCGCGCCGTGCTCGCCCGGCGTGCCGAGGAGGTGCTCAGCCTGCACAACTCGCCCAAGCTCGATCGCGTCGTTTTTCTCAAATAAATCAAAGGAAAGCGTGCTCCTGGCCGACACCGGCCGGGGCCCGCTCAGCCTGAATTTCCCAACGGGGTAGCCATGACCACGACACTCAAACCAGCCATCGCCGCCTGCGGCCGCAGCGGCGCCCGGGCCCTGAGCCCTTGCCAGGGCGGACTGACACCATGAGCGCGCCACTTCTCATCAAGCTCGCCCCCAACGGCGGCAGCTTCGAATGCGCGCCGGAACAGACCGTGCTGGACGCCGCCCTGGCCGCCGGTTACTGGCTGCCCCACAGTTGCCGCACCGGCACCTGCAACACCTGCCACCTGGGCCTCGTCGAAGGCAGCGTGCAGCACGCCGCCACCCGTCCCGACGGCACCGACGTACCCGCCGGCCAATGCCGCACCTGTCAGGCCGTGCCCACCAGCGACCTCGTCCTCGACGCCCCCAAGGTGCCGAAGGAACCCGGCCAGCGCGTCGTCACCACCGGCGCCAAGGTCATCGAGGTGACCCGGCCGTCCCACGACGTGGCGGTGATCCGCCTGCAGGTACCGCCTGCAGCCGGCTTCAGCTTCAAGGCCGGCCAGTACGCCAGCGTGCTGCTGAAGGACGGCGCCAAGCGCAGCTACAGCATGGCCAACAACCCGGACGAAGCCGGCATCGTCGAATGGCATGTGCGCCGCATGGAAGGCGGCCGCTTCTCCACCCACGCCTACGACAAGCTGAAGGCCGGCGCCATGCTGCGCATCGAGGGGCCCTACGGCGACTTCGTGCTGCAGCCGGGCGACGCCCCCATCGTGCTGCTCGCCTCCGGCACCGGCTACGCCCCCATCGCCGCCCTGCTCAAGACCCACGGTGCCGAGATGGCACGCCGCGGCGCTGTGCTGTACTGGGGCGGCCGCCAGTGGTCGGACCTCTACGCGGTGGACAGCGTGGCCGCCTGGGAGGCCCAGCATCCGGGCATCCGCCTGATCCCGGTGCTGTCCGAGGCCGGCCCCGAGTGGACCGGCCGCAGCGGCTTCGTGCACGCGGCGGTGCTGGCCGACCTGCCCGACCTGTCCCGCCACGAGGTGTATGCCTGCGGCAACCCCCTGATGATCGACGCCGCGCGCAACAGCTTCACGGCCGGCGCGGGCCTGCCGGCGGAGCGCTTCTTCGCCGACGCCTTCGTCGTCAATAACTAGAACGCGGCCGGAGGAGACACTCATGGATTTCGGCATATTCGCAGTCCTCGCCCAGGACGGCATCACCAACGGGGCGGTGTACGCCCTGCTGGCCATGGCGCTGGTGCTGGTCTTTTCGGTGACCCGCATCATCTTCCTGCCCCAGGGCGAGTTCATCGGCTTTGGTGCCCTCACCGTCGCCGCACTGCAGAGCGGCCAGTTTCCGCGGCTGGTGTGGATGCTGATGGCGGTGGGCGTGCTCACCTTCCTCGTGGAGATCGGCTCGGCCCTGCGCCAGCGCCGCTACAAGCCCCTGCCCCGACGCCACCTGATGTGGAGCGGTATCGAGAACCTGGCCTACCCCACCCTGGTGTGGGTGCTGGCCCGTGGCCTGGAATGGCAGGGCATGCCCATGGTGGTGCAGATCCTGTTCACCCTGGGCATCACCGTGCCCCTGGGCATCATGCTCTACCGCATCGCCTTCCAGCCCATGGCCGAGGCCTCGGTGCTGGTACTGCTGATCGTCGCGGTCGGCGTGCACTTCGCCTTGCTGGGCATGGGCCTGTTCATCTTCGGGCCGGAAGGCTCCACCACCCAGGCCTTCACCGACTGGAGCGCCGAGATCGGGGCCCTGATGGTGTCCGGCCAGAGCGTGGTGGTACTGGGGGTGTCGGCCTGCCTGATCGCCCTGCTCTACCTGTTCTTCGACCGCAGCCTCTACGGCAAGGCCCTGCGCGCCACCGCGGTGAACCGCAAGGGCGCGCAGCTGGTGGGCATCGGCACCACCCAGGCGGGGCGCATGGCCTTCGGCCTGGCGGCTGCCCTCGGCACCCTGGCCGGCACCCTGATCGCGCCGCTCAACACGGTGGGCTACGACACCGGCTTCGTGGTGGCCCTGAAGGGCTTCGTGGCCGCCATCGTCGGCGGCCTGGCCAGCTATCCGCTGGCCGCCGCAGGTGCCGTGCTGGTCGGCCTGCTGGAGAGCTACTCCTCCTTCTGGGCCAGCGCCTACAAGGAGGTGATCGTGTTCACCCTGATCATCCCCGTCCTCGCCTGGCGTTCGCTGGTCTCGGGTCATGGAGACGAAGAATGAAGATATCCACCAAGAAGCTGCAGTGGCTGCTGTTCGGCTGGTTTTTCCTGTTCCCCTTCCTGCCGGTGCCGGGCTACTGGATCACCATCGGCAACTACATCGGCCTGTACTCCATCGTCACCCTCGGGCTGGTGCTGCTCACCGGCATCGGCGGGCTGACCTCCTTCGGCCAGGCAGCCTTCGTCGGCCTGGGGGCCTACACCACCGGCTACCTGGCCACCGCCTTCGGGCTGTCGCCGTGGCTCGGCCTGCTCATCGGCCTGGCCGTGTCGGCCCTGGCCGCCGGCCTGATCGGCAGCGTCACGGTGCGCCTGTCCGGCCACTTCCTGCCGCTGGCCACCATCGCCTGGGGCCTGTCCCTGTTCTACCTGTTCGGCACCCTCGAGTTCCTGGGGAAGTACGACGGCCTGTCGGGCATTCCGGCCCTGAGCCTGTTCGGCATCGACCTGTCGGCGCCGCGGGTGATGTACGGGCTGATCTGGTTCTGCCTGGGCGGCTGCGTGTGGCTGGTCCTCAACCTGCTCAACTCCCGCCCCGGCCGCGCCATCCGGGCCCTGGCCAAGGGCAAGACCATGCCTGAGGCGATGGGCATCCACACCGCCCAGTACAAGATCCTGATCTTCGTGCTGGCGGCGTTGATGGCGAGCCTCTCCGGCTGGCTCTACGCCCACCTGCAGCGCTCGGTGAGCGCCACCCCCTTCGGGCTGCACATGGGCATCGAGTATCTGTTCATGGCGGTGGTCGGCGGGGTCGGCCATGTGTGGGGCGCGATCCTCGGCGCGGTGGTGATGACCGGCCTGAAGAGCCAGCTGCAGGACCTGCTGCCCCTGCTGCTGGGCAGCCAGGGCAACTTCGAGATCGTGGTCTTCGGCGTGCTGATCGTGCTGCTGCTGCTGTGGGCACCCGACGGCCTGTGGCCGCGCATCGCCGCGGTGTGGGCGCGCTTCAACCCGCCCGAGCCCGAGGTGGTGGCCCCGGCCATCGCACCGGACGGCTACGGCGACATGGCGCGCCGCGCCAAGCCGGCGGCAAACTCCGTGATCCTCGAGATCAACGAGGCCCGCAAGCAGTTCGGCGGCCTGGTGGCGGTCAAGGACATGACGTTCGAGATCCGCGCCGGTGAAGTCGTCGGACTGATCGGCCCCAATGGCGCCGGCAAGTCCACCATGTTCAACCTGGTCACCGGGGTGCTGCCCGCCAGCAGCGGCGAGATCCGCTTCCTGGGCGAGCGCATCGACCAGCTCGGTTCCCGGCGCATCGTGCAGATGGGCATCGGCCGCAGCTTCCAGCACGTGCATCTGGTGCCGCAGCTGTCGGTGCTGGAGAACGTGGCGATGGGCGCCCACCTGCGCGGCAGGACCAGCCCCCTGACGGCCGCCCTGCGCCTGGACCGCCACGAGGAAGCCCAGCTGCTGTTCCTGGCCGCCGAGCAGATCCGCCGGGTCGGCCTGGGCGACTACATGCACACCCCGGCCGGCAGCCTGGCCCTGGGCCAGCAACGCATCCTGGAGATCGCCCGCGCCCTGTGCACCGACCCGGTGCTGCTGCTCCTCGACGAGCCGGCCGCCGGCCTGCGCCTGAAGGAGAAGGAAGCCCTGGCCGACCTGATCCGCCAGCTCAAGCGCGAGGGCATGTCGGTGCTGCTGGTCGAGCATGACATGGACTTCGTGATGGGCCTGACCGACCGGCTGGTGGTGATGGAGTTCGGCAGCAAGATCGCCGAAGGCCTGCCCGCCGAGATCCAGAACAACGAGGCCGTGCTGGCCGCCTACCTGGGAGGCATCGAATGAGCGCCGACAACACCCGAGCGGTCCTCGAGACCCGCAACCTGAGCGTGCGCTACGGCAAGGTGGAAGCCCTGCGGGCCACCAACCTGCGCCTCTGCGCCGGCCAGATCGTCACCGTGATCGGCCCCAACGGCGCCGGCAAGTCGTCCCTGCTCAACGCCATCATGGGCGCCCTGCCGACCAACGGCCAGGCCGAGGGCGAGGTGCTCTACCAGGGCCAGGACGTCTCCCACCACGCCATCGAGCTGCGCCTCGGCAAGGGGCTGGCCCTGGTGCCGGAGAAGCGCGAACTGTTCACCAGCATGAGCGTGGAGGACAACCTGGTGCTCGGCGCCTACCGCCGCCGCAAGGCCGGCTGGTCCTACCGGGACGGGCTGGAGAGCATCTACACCATCTTCCCCCGCCTCAAGGAGCGCCGCCACCAGCTGGCCGGCACCATGTCCGGCGGCGAGCGGCAGATGGTGGCGATCGGCCGCGCCCTGATGAGCGACCCCAAGGTGCTGATGCTGGACGAGCCCTCCCTGGGGCTCGCCCCCCGCGTGATGGCCGAGGTCTTCCACGTGATTTCCCACCTGCGCGACACCGGCGTGGCCACCCTGCTGATCGAGCAGAACTCCCGCGCCGCCCTGCAGGTGTCAGACTATGGCTACGTGCTGGAGGTGGGCGACGTGACCCTGGAAGGCCCCGCAGCCGACCTGGCGAAGAACCCGAAGGTCATCGAAGCCTACCTGGGAGCCCGACACTGATGAGCCTCCTGCGCCCCGATTTCACCGTGGCCCGCCTCAACCAGGACGCGGCAGACTGCCTGCCCGGACACCTGGGCGTGGAGTTCCTGACCCTCGAGCAGGGCCGAGCCACCAGCCGCATGGTGATCCGGCCAGTTCACCTGGCCCCCAACGGCCGCCTCCATGCGGCCAGCCTGATCGCCCTGGCCGACACCACCACCGGGCACGCCACCATGTCGCACCTGCCCGAGGGGGCCCGCTCCTTTGCCACCATCGAGCTCAAGAGCAACCACCTGGGCACCTTGGTCGAAGGCGCCATCACCTGCCTGGCCACCGCCCAGCATCTGGGGCGGACCACCCAGGTGTGGGACGCGGTGGTCCGCGACGAGGCGACAGGCCGTGAGCTGGTGTTGTACCGTTGCACCCAGATGATCCTGTGACCACCCTATAAAACATAAAACGGAGCCCCCCCAATGAGTATCTGGTTCGCCCCCTTCACCCTCGACGAGGTCAACGCCCGCGGCGCCACCTGTGCCAACGGCCACCTGGGCATGGAACTGATCGAGATCGGCGAGGACTTCCTGCGCGGCCGCATGCCGGTGGACCAACGCACCCGCCAGCCCGCCGGCGCCCTGCACGGCGGCGTCTCGGTGGCCTTCGCCGAAACCCTGGCCTCCTGGTCGGCCGCCCACGTGGTGGATCCGTCCAAGTACCACTGCGTCGGCCAGGAGATCAACGCCAACCACGTCCGCGCCGTCACCGGCGGCTGGGTCTATGGCGAAGCCCGCCCCCTGCATATCGGCCGGACCACCCACGTCTGGGAAGTGCGCATCACCAACGAAGAAGGCAAGCTGGTGTGCATCTCGCGCATGACCGCCGCCGTGCTCAGCAAACCCAGCGAGTACAAGTAAGATAAGGGGCTGCAGGGAACGTGTAGGGGGCGTGTAGGGGCGGCTTCAGCCGCCCGCGGACTTTCGAACAGGCACCTGCGGGCGGCTGAAGCCGCCCCTACAGCCCCTACAGCGCCCAAACGCCCCGACTGCCTCCCAACCCGCCTCCAGGAGCCCCCATGCCCACTCCCGACCTGATCGAATTCTCCCGCCCCGACGGCAGCCCCTGCCAGGGCTACTACGCCCATGCCGGCGACGACCGCCCCGGCGTGGTGGTCATCCAGGAGTGGTGGGGCCTCAACCCGCAGATCCGCAGCGTCGCCGACCGTTTCGCGGCGGCCGGCTACAACGCCCTGGCCCCCGACCTGTACCGCGGCCGTGTCACCCAGGATCCGGACGAGGCCAACCACCTGATGACCGGGCTCGACTTTCCCGGTGCCACCTTCCAGGACATCCGCGGCGCGGCGGCCTACCTCCGGCAGCACGGCAAGGGCCCGGTGGCGGTGATGGGCTTCTGCATGGGCGGCGCCCTCACCGTGGCCAGCGCCGTGCATCTGGCCGAGATCGACGCGGCGGTGTGCTACTACGGCATCCCCCCGCAGGAGTTCGCCGACCCGGCGCAGATCCGCAAGCCCTTCATGGGCCACTTCGCCACGCGCGACACCTGGTGCACGCCCGCCGCCGCCGAAGCCCTCGAGAAGGCCATGCGCCAGGCCGGTCAGGCCCCCGAGATCCACCACTACGTGGCCGATCACGGCTTCTTCAACGCCGCCCGGCCTCAGGTGTACGACGCCGCCCTGGCCGAGCAGTCCTGGACCCGGACCCTGGATTTCCTGCAACGCCACCTGTAAGAACCCGCATGCGTGATACCGGCACCTCCGAGACCCTGAAAATCCGCGGTCTCGACTACCACGTCCGCCACTGGGGCCCGCGGGATGCCCCGCTGGTCTTCTGCCTGCACGGCTGGATGGATGCCTCCCCCACCTTCCAGTTCATGGTCGAGGCCCTGCAGCACCCCTGGCACATCGTCGCGCCCGACTGGCGGGGCTACGGCGGCAGCGAGTGGCTGAACCGCCCGTACTGGTTTCCCGACTATTACGCCGACCTGGACGCCCTGGTCCGCCACTATTCGCCCGACGCCCCGGCCCGCCTGGTGGGACACAGCATGGGGGGCAACATCGCCTCGGTGTATGCGGCGATCCGCCCCGAGCGGGTGGAGCGCCTGGCCATCCTGGACTTCCTCGGCCTGGTCCAGGACCCCGCCGTGGATGCGCCGGCCCAGCTCGCCAAGTGGATGGACGGCATCGACCACCCGCCGCACCTGCGCACCTACCCGGACCACGACGCGCTGGCGCGCCGCCTGCAGTCCGGCAATCCGCGCCTGCCCGCCGACAAGGCCGGCTTCCTGGCCCGTGCCCTCAGCCAGCCCACCCCGGATGGGGGCGTGAAGATGGCCTT
The DNA here is from genome assembly GCA_937967645.1 of uncultured Zoogloea sp. GTDB lineage: Bacteria > Pseudomonadota > Gammaproteobacteria > Burkholderiales > Rhodocyclaceae > Zoogloea. Next base: position 16,036 of record CALBTT010000093.1, on the reverse strand, counting down.
CGATCCCTGGCACCGCCAGGCCTCGCCGCACCTCTACCGGATCGAGGACGTGATGGCCATGTGGAACCGGATCGTCGCCCCGGTGCTGATCGTCGTCGCCGACGACGGCTTCATCCATGAGCGCTTCCACGACGACCAGGCCGAATACCGGCGCCGCCTGGCCAGCTTCCGCACGGCCCGGGTCCATACCCTGGAGGATGCCGGGCACAACCTCCAGCACGACTGCCCCGAACGACTGGCCGCCCTGCTGGAAGCCTTCCTTCTGGATCAGTCCCCCACGTAGTCCAAAAGCGCTCGGAGGGTCTGCCCGACCCTGTGGTTTGCTGAGCGAAGCCATGGCTTGCGGTTTTTGCGTGACTGTATAAGATTACAGTTCACGCATATCAGCCTGCCCGGGCCGGGCACGCCGCCCCATGACCGACGCCACCACGACCACCGGCGCGCCCGCCGGACTGCCTGCCTACCTGGAAGGCCTCAACCCCGCCCAGCTGGATGCCGCCATCCATGGCAGCAGCCCTGAACAGGGTGGCCCCCTGCTGGTGATCGCCGGTGCGGGCTCCGGCAAGACCAACACCCTCGCCCACCGGGTCGCCCACCTGCTGGCCGGCGGCGCCGACCCGGGGCGCATCCTGCTGCTCACCTTCTCGCGCCGCGCCGCCGACGAGATGGTGCGACGCGTGCAACGCATCGCCGGCCGGGTCTCCCCAGCCCATGCCCGCCTGGCCGCCGGCGGTTTCGCCTGGTCCGGCACCTTCCACAGCGTCGGCGCCCGCCTGCTGCGGGAGTTCGCCGGCTGCATCGGGCTCGACCCGGCCTTCACCATCCACGACCGGGAGGACTCCGCCGACCTCATGAACCTGGTCCGCCACGAACAGGGGCTGTCGGGCAAAGGCAAGCGCTTCCCCCTCAAGGGCACCTGCCTGGCCATCTACTCGGCGGTGGTGAACACCCAGGCGCCCCTGGGCGAGGTGCTGCTGTCCACCTTCCCCTGGTGCGCCGGCTGGGAGGCCGACCTGAAAACCCTGTTCCGCGCCTATGTGCAGGCCAAGCAGGCCCAGCAGGTCCTCGACTACGACGACCTCCTGCTTTACTGGGCCCAGATGGTCTCCGAGCCGCAGCTGGCGCGAGAGGTAGGCGACCGCTTCAGCCACGTGCTGGTGGACGAATACCAGGACACCAACCGCCTGCAGGCGGCCATCCTGCTGGCCATGAAACCCGATGGCCGGGGCCTCACCGTGGTAGGCGACGACGCCCAGAGCATCTACAGCTTCCGGGGCGCCGACGTCCGCAACATCCTCGACTTCCCCGGCCACTTCGATCCGCCCGCCCGGCAGGTCACCCTGGACCGCAACTACCGCTCCACCCAGCCCATCCTGGCGGCCGCCAACGCCGTCATCGGCCAGGCCCGGGAGCGCTACTGCAAGGACCTGTGGACCGACCGGCTCTCCGCCGCCCGCCCCCGCCTGATCACGGTGCGCGACGAGGCCGACCAGGCGGCCTGCCTGGTGGAGCAGATCCTCGCCCGCCGCGAGGAGGGGCTCACGCTCAAGCAGCAGGCCGTGCTCTTCCGCGCCGCCCACCACAGCGCCCGGCTCGAGATCGAGCTCACCCGCCGCCACATCCCCTTCGTGAAGTTCGGCGGCCTCAAGTTCCTCGAAGCCGCCCACGTCAAGGACCTGCTGGCCGTGCTGCGCTGGGCCCAGAACCCCCGCGACCGGGTCTCCGGCTTCCGCGCCATCCAGCTGCTGCCGGGCGTCGGCCCCCGCATCGCCGGCCGCATCCTCGACAACGTGCAGGCCGCCCCGCCGGGCTGCGCCCTGCTCCACGAGCAACCGGTGCCCGACGCGGCCCGCCCGGGCTGGATCGAGTTCGCCGGCCTGGTGGACGACCTGGCCGCCGCCACCAGCTGGCCGGCCCCCCTCGAACGCATCGCCGCCTGGTACGAGACCCGCATGGAAGGCCTCTACGAGGACCACGCGGTGCGCCAGGGCGACATCCAGCAGCTCACCCGCATCGCCGCCACCTACCCCAGCCGCGAGCGCTTCCTGACCGAGCTCACCCTCGACCCGCCCGACGCCACCAGCGATGAATCCGGCGCCCCCCTGCGCGACGAGGACTACCTCATCCTGTCCACCATCCATTCGGCCAAAGGCCGCGAATGGCCCGCAGTGAGCATCCTCAACACCGTGGACGGCTGCCTGCCCTCCGACCTGGCCACCGGCAGCGAGCGGGAGATCGAAGAGGAGATGCGCCTCCTCTACGTGGCCATGACCCGCGCCCGCGACCACCTCGACCTGCTGATCCCCCAGCGCTTCTACGTCTCCGGCCAGTCCGGCAGCGGCGACCGCCACGTCTATGCCAGCCGCAGCCGCTTCATCCCCAACCGCCTGCTCAACCACTTCGAGCAGATCACCTGGCCCACCGCCGAACCCCAGACCGCCGCCCGCGACGAAACCCGCCAGGCGGCGGTGGATCTGGCGGCGAAGATGCGGGCGATGTGGGATTGAAAGGCCCAGACTCCAGCTTGCCCCTCCTGGTTAGCCAAACTAGACTAAGTACGAAAATCCACTGGAGATGAAGATGGAACCCGTCAACATGCTGCAGGCAAAATCGTCGCTGTCCCGGCTCGTGGAGGCCATCGAACAAGGGCGTGAGCGCGAGATAGTGATTGCCCGGAACGGCCGTCCCGCCGCCCGGCTGGTGCCCATGGACACGGCCCCCTCCGGAAAGCGCATCGGCGTGGCAAAAGGTCTGTTCGAAGTCCCCGACAGCATTGACGCCCATAACGATGAGGTGGCAAGGCTTTTCCTGGGCGGCCCCCAGCCTTGAACCTGCTGCTCGACACCCACGTCGCCCTGTGGGCGATCACGGACAGCCCCAGGCTGACGCAGCCGGCGCGCGAGTTGATCTCGGCGGCAAAGACTACTGTCTGGATCAGCACCGCAAGCATCTGGGAAATTGCGATCAAGTCCGCCCTGGGCCGGGGTGACATGCCCATCTCCGGCCGGGATGCGCTGCGCTATTTCGAGGAATCGGGTTACCGACTGCTGCCCGTCGAGGCAGAACATACCGTTCAGGTCGAAACACTACCCGCGCACCACCAGGATCCCTTCGACAGGATCCTGATCGCTCAGGCACTGGTCGAACCCATGCGCCTGATAACCCACGATCCCGTTGTGGCGCGCTATGGGGATACGATCATCTTGATCTGATGGCCTGAGCCACCGCATGCCTATGCTCCCATCCCCCCCAAGACCGCACCTGGCCATTGCCGGACTCGCCCTGCTCGGTCTGCTCATCCTCTCCGGCTGGCAACCCTACGACCGGGCCACCTGGCTGATGGAGGTGGCGCCGGTGCTCATCGCCCTGCCCATCCTGGCTTTCAGCCACCGGCGCTTCCCGCTCACCTCGCTGCTCTACGCCTGCATCTTCGTGCATGCGCTGGTGCTCATGCTGGGGGGCGCCTATACCTACGCGCGGGTGCCCCTGGGCTTCACCCTGCAGGACCTGCTGCACCTGGGCCGCAACCCCTATGACAAGATCGGCCATTTCTTCCAGGGCTTCGTACCGGCCCTGGTGGCCCGGGAGATCCTGCTGCGGGGCGGCCACGTGCAAGGGCGCAGGATGCTGGCCTTCCTGTCGGTATGCGTGGTGCTGGCGATCAGCGCCACCTACGAACTCATCGAATGGGGCGCGGCCCTGGCCCTCGGTCAGGGCGCGGATGAATTCCTGGGCACCCAGGGCGACCCGTGGGACACCCAGTCCGACATGTTCTTCGCCCTGATCGGCGCAGTCACCGCCCTGACCCTGTTCAGCCGCCTGCACGACCGGCAGCTGGGGCTGCGGCGGTGAGGCGCGGAAGCGCCACCCTGCGCCGGCTCGCCGGCCCCCTCGCGGTGTGGCTGTGGCTGTCAGGCTGCCTGCTCAGCCCCCCGGCCGGTGCCGCCCCGGCCCACTGGTACCTGTGGGCCAGCCAGCACGACGACCGCCGCATCTGCACCCAGACCTCCCCCGGCCCGGGCTGGACCCGGGTGGCCGGCCCCTACCGGGACGCCCGCTGCCAGCGCCCTATGTAGGCTGTCAGCACTTTGGGCTCGATGCTGAGGTGTGCCTTTACTGGTTGGCTTTCCGTTGTTTTGCGTTGGATTGGCCGGGAATTCGCCCCGGCAGGCGACCTTCTTTCTTGCTTCGCCAAGAAAGAAGGCAAAGAAGGCGACCCGCCTCCCCGGTCATTCGCTGCGCGAATGACTGCCCTGCGCTGCTCACGGCAGGCGGCCGGCGCGGAACTCGCCCTTCGGGCTCAAACAGCCGCGCCGGACTTCCCCGCCTGTCGCTGCGCTGCTCGGCGGGTCGGAACGGGCTTTTCGCAAGCACCGCGCGTTTGCTGAAGCCTTGGTTGGCTTTCACGGGAAAAGCAAAACCCCAGCGTCTCGCACCCACCAGCCTTTCCGTAGAGGCTCGGTGTTTGCTGAAAGCCCGTTCTGACCCGCCGAGCAGCGGAGTATCGGGCGGGGCTTTCCGGCGCGGCTGTTTGAGGAGGCGCAGCCGACGAGTTCCGCGCCGGCCGCCCGATGCGAGCAGCGCAGGGGAGTCGTTCGCAACGCGGACGACCGGGGAAGCCGGATCGCCTTTCTTTCCCCCTTTCTTTGGCGACGCAAAGAAAGGGGTCGCCCGCCGGGGCGAAATCCCGGCCAATTCAAGGTGGAAAAAAGGAACGCCAACCAGCAAAGCCCTAGACGCAGAATAACCAACACGCCTTGGACAACACCGCCTCGGCAGAACCGCAGCGTTTTACAACACCTTCTGAAGCCGCCCCTGCATCTCCTTCCTCGCTCAGCGCGGCTCCAGCTGCGCATACACCGCAGTGGCCAGCTTCGCCAGTTCATCCTTGGGAATGCCCGCCGACAGGGCGTAGCCGAACTCGCCGTCGATCCAGTAGAAGACATTCACCGGCCCCTCCTGCGCAAAGCGGAAGGCGGTGTCGCGGTGGCCGCTGTTCTCGGTGCTCACATACAGGGTCAGGCGCTGGCCGGCGCCATCGTGATACATGAACTGGGCCACCGGACCGGTGTTGCCGGGCAGCAGGCGGCCGCCGATCAGCTCGAAGCCGAGGGCCCCCAGGCGCGGCGGGCGTACCGGGGTGCCGAGGCGCTTGGACAGCCAGGTGACCAGCTGGTCCTCCTGCTCGGCGCGGATCTCCACCGGACGCTTCACATCGGGGCTGAACACCGCATGCGCCACCGCCGCCTGACGTGGCAGCGGCACGCTGACGGCTGCGATGGGTTCGGCGGCGGCCTGACGGTCGCGGGCAAACCAGCCCCCGGCTGCGCCCACGCAGGCCACCAGCAGCCCCGCCGCGATCTGCTGCCAGGGCTGACGACGCCACCACCCTGCGCTGCGCACCGGCGTCTGCGCGGCCTGTATCAGGGCTTCCGGCAAGGGCTCGTCCAGCACCGGATCGAACAGCCGGTGCAAGGCATCGCGCTGGGCCAGGAAGTGCTCCAGGCGCATGACAGCCTCCGGGTGTCCCGCCAGCCACAGCTCCACCTCGGTGCGCCGGGCCGGCGTGAGCTCGCCGTCCAGAAAGGCATTCAATTCGGAATCGGTGACGGTGGTGGTCATCGTACGACTCTCAGGCGGGGTGACGGTCCGTCTCCGGCGAGGATCTGGCGCAGGTGCTCACGGCCCCGGGACAGGCGGGACATCACCGTACCGAGCGGGATGCCGAGGGTCGCTGCCACCTCGGCGTAGCTCATCTCCTCGAGGGAGATCAGCAGCAGCACGGCACGCTGTTCCTCCGGCAAGCGGGCCAGGGCCGCGGCCAGGTTGTCCAGTTCGATGCGGTCGCTCTGCGACGCGCGGACCGGCAGCAGGTGGGCGTCCTCATCGATGGGGATGCATTCCACGGCCGGCCGCCGCAGCTGGTCGATGCGCAGGTTGTGCATGATCGCGAACAGCCAGGTCCGCAGGTCGCTGCCGGGGCGCCAGCGGTCCAGCCGCGACCAGGCCCGCTCCAGGGTGTCCTGGACCAGGTCGTCGGCGGCCATCCGGTCGCCCACCAGCGCCCGCGCGTAGCGGCGCAGGCGCGGCAGTTCGGCGAGGAGGGCGGCGCTGTCCATGACGGAGAGTATGCAACCGGACGGGGCGGACCGGCAGGCTCAGGGCGTGGCGACGTGCCACACCGTGTTGAAGCCGTCGCCGGTCTTGTCACCCGGCTTCTGGTCCTTCACCCAGCGGTACAGGGGTTTGCCCTTGAAGGCCCACTGCTTGCTGCCGTCGTCGCGGGTGACGACGCTATAACCGGCGCCGCCGTCTTCCCCCTCCGTGACCATCAGGGGCGGCCAGTTGGTGGCACAGGGGCCGTTGCAGACGCTCTTGCCACTGCCGGCGGTGTCCTTGTCGAAGACATACAGGGTCATGCCCTTGGCGTCGGTCAGCACGCCATCCGCCACCCGGGCGGGGGCGGCCGCCATCGGCGCGTAGCCAGCGCAGGCGGTGAGCAGGGCGGACAGGAGCAGCGGCAGTGCAGTGTTCTTGATGTTCATGATGGCCTCCGTTGGTGTGTTGGGCTTGCACGGAGGTATACGGAGGCCGTGGCGGGTTTATTCCCGCAGGGGTGCTTTTTTCTACTTCACCCTGGCCTTCTCGGCCTTGCTGTAGTGGCTGAAGTGCCCTTCCCTGGCCGCCTGCTTGCGCCCGCTGGCGATGATGCCTGCGGACTTGCCGGGGGCGGCCGGCATGGACAGCAGCTTCTCGACCTGCGTGGCACCACAGTGGGGGCAGTCCGGCAGGGCATCGGCCCGGACGATGCGTTCAAAGACCCGGTCGCAGGACAGGCAGCGGAAATCGTAGATCGGCATGGCGGCACTCCGGCGGGCGATGGATGCGGCGCAGCCCCCGACCGGCGGGGGCTGCGGGACGGCTCAGAACTTGACCAGCACGTCCTCGTTGCGGGCGATGAACTGGCAGGCCAGCCGGTACGGAGGCGGCAGGTCCTTGTCCTCGGCGTCGGCGATCTGCTCCTTGGTGATCTTGCCGGCCAGGCGCAGGGCAACCTTTTCCTTTTCGGTGAGGGCGATGCCCATCGGGGTCTTGCCGGACAGGATCTGTACCTCGACACAGCAGGAACCGCATTCGCCGTTCTCGCATTCGAAATCGACCGGGATCTTGTTGTTCTGGGCGATCAGCAGCAGGGTGTGGGTGTCACCGGCGGTTGCGTAGACGGTGACGTCCTTCTTCATCTTGGGCGAACTGAAGGTGATATTGGCCATGATGGCGATACCTTTACCAATTGCAGGAATGGAAAAAGGGAGGCCCGCAGGCCTCCCCTTCCGCGGTGCTCAGCGGATGATGTCGTAGGAGTAGTCGGTGGTCCCGATGCCGATGGTGTTGGCATCGAGAGCCTCGAAGTACTCGTCGAGGAGCATGGTCAGCACGCGCAGGCCGCCGCTGTAGCCCCAGGTGGGGAAGCGGTGATAGTGGTGCCGGTCGAAGATCGGGAAGACCAGGCGGATCAGGGGCACGCCGCAGTCGCGCTCCAGGTACTTGCCGTAGGTATTGCCGATCAGGAAATCCACCTTCTCCGTGAAGAGCAGGGAGCGCATGTGCCACAGGTCGGCCTTGGGATAGGCCTTGCCCCCCTTGCCGAAGGGGCTGGCGTCGAGCAGGGCCTGGACCTTGGCGGCCCATTCGGCGTCGCCGTTGGTGGCCAGCACATGCACCGGCTCGGCACCCAGCTCCAGCAGGAAGGCGGTGAGGCCCAGCATCAGGTCGGGGTCGCCGTAGAGGGCGAACTTCTTGCCGTGCAGGTGGGCCTGGGAGTCGGCGATGGCATCCACCAGGCGGCCGCGCTCCTTCTCCAGCTCGGCGGGGATCGGCTTGCCGGTCAGCTCGGAGACCTTCATCAGGAAGGCATCGGTGCCGGTCACGCCCACCGGGTAGTGGAAGCCGACGGTTTCCTGGCCGTGCTCCTTGATCAGCTTGAGGGTCTTCTCGGAGGAGATGGCCTGCAGGCTGATGGTGGCCTTGGCGTTGATGGCGCGCTCGACCTCGGCCTTGGTGGTGCCGCCGTCGTACATGCGGAACTCACCGTCGGTCGGGGTGTTCCACACATCGGAGGGGTCGCACAGCACGGTATGCTCGACGCCCATCAGGCCCAGCATGCGGCGGATCTCCGGCAGGTTGCCGCAGACGAAGGCATCGAAGCCGCCGATGATGTTGATGGACTCGTCGGGCTTGCGCTCCAGCACCGGGCCCTGGCCGGCCTTGCCGTCCCAGAAGTACTTGATGATGCCTTGCAGGGCGTTGTCGTAGCCGGTGATGTGGCTGCCGACGAAGGCCGGGGTGTGGGCAAAGGGCACGTCGAACTCGGCCGGGATGGAACCCTTCTGCTTGGAGGTCTTGATGAAGGCGTCCAGGTCATCACCGATCACCTCGGCCATGCAGGTGGTGGACACGGCGATCATCTCGGGCTTGTACAGGTTGTAGCTGTTGGCCAGGCCGTCGATCATGTTGTTGAGGCCGCCGAACACCGCCGCATCCTCGGTCATCGAGGAGCTGACGCAGGAGGTCGGCTCCTTGAAGTGGCGGGAGAAGTGGGAGCGGTAGTAGGCCACGCAGCCTTGGGAGCCATGCACGAAGGGCAGGGTCTTTTCGAAGCCGACGGCGGCGAACACCGCACCGAGCGGCTGGCAGGCCTTGGCCGGGTTGACCGTGAGGGCTTCACGGGCAAAGTTCTTCTCCCGGTATTCCCAGGACTTGGTGTACTCGATCTGCTTCTTGAGCTCGTCGGCGGGCACGCGGAACTCGAACTGGCTCCGCTTGGCCTCGAACATGGAGGTGTATTCCGGCTCGCGGAACAGGTTTTCGTGGTCCAGGACCTTCTCTACGTTTTGCGGCATTTTCGGCACTCCTTGAATCAGAAATCAGGCGGGGTTGGCGGGGCCGCCCGGCCCCGCCCGAAGGCGCGATTTAGGCGGCCTTCTTCCACGGAGCCTTGGCGAGGCCCCAGACCGGCGAGTTGATGGCCATGTCCATGTCACGGGCGAAGATGGCGAAGCCGTCGTAGCCGTGGTACGGACCGGAGTAGTCCCAGCTGTGCATCTGGCGGAAGGGCACGCCCATCTTCTGGAACACGTACTTTTCCTTGATGCCGGAGCCGACCAGGTCGGGCTGGACCTTCTCCACGAACTTCTCGAACTCGTAGCCGGTCACGTCGTCGTAGATCAGCGTGCCGTCCTTCACGTAGTGGGTGGTGCGCTGGTAGTCGTCGTTGTGGCCGAATTCGTAGCCGGTGCCGACCACTTCCATGCCCAGGTCTTCATAGGCGCCGATCACGTGACGGGGGCGCAGGCCGCCCACGAAGAGCATGACCTTCTTGCCGTCCAGGCGCGGCTTGTACTTGGCGATGACCTCGTCCACCAGCTTGCGGTACTTGGCGATGACCCGCTCGGTATTGGCCTTGATGGTGTCGTCGAAGTGGGCGGCGATCTCGCGCAGGCTCTTCTCGATCATGCTCGGGCCGAAGAAGTTGTACTCGACCCAGGGGATCCCGTACTTCTCTTCCATGTGCCGGCTGATGTAGTTCATCGAGCGGTAGCAGTGCAGCACGTTGAGCTTGGCCTTGGGGGTGTTCTCCAGCTCGGCGATGGTGCCGTCGCCGGACCACTGGGCGATCACGCGCAGGCCGATCTCCTCGAGCAGGATGCGGGACGACCAGGCATCGCCGCCGATGTTGTAGTCACCGATGATGGCCACGTCGTAGGGGGTGGCTTCAAAGGTGTTCTTGTTCGGGTCGGTCTTGTCGAAGACCCAGTCACGGATCGCGTCGTTGGCGATGTGGTGGCCCAGGGACTGGCTCACCCCACGGAAACCCTCGCAGCGCACCGGCACGATGGTCTTGCCGTTGTGCTCCTTGGACTTCTTCTTGGACACGGCCTCGATGTCGTCGCCGATCAGGCCGATCGGGCATTCGGACTGCACCGAGATACCCTTGTTCAGCGGGAAGAGGTCCTCGATCTCGTCGATGATCTTCTCCAGCTTCTTGTCGCCGCCGAAGACGATGTCCTTCTCCTGGAAGTCGGAGGTGAATTGCATCGTCCCGAAGGTGTCGATGCCGGTTTCACCGATGTAGTAGTTGCGGCGGGAGGCCCAGGAATACTGGCCGCAGCCGACGGGGCCGTGGGAGATGTGGATCATGTCCTTGATCGGGCCCCACACCACGCCCTTGGAACCGGCGTAGGCACAGCCACGGATGGTCATCACGCCCGGCAGGGACTTGATGTTGGACTTGACGCCGCAGTCCGGCTTGCCGTCCTCGAAGGTGCCCAGATGCTTGGCGCGCTTCTTGGCGGTTTTTTCCGGGTAGGCCTTGAGCACCTCTTCGATGAGTGCCTTGTTTTCATCAACGGTCAGACTCATTTCATCGCTCCTTGTATTTCAAATCGGTAAGTCGAGAGTAGAGAGCGGAGAGTCGAGATCGGGTCGTTCCGGGCGGAGCCGCGAGGCTCCGGGGGGAGAGCCGGAGCGATCCGCCCCGACTCTCGACCCTCGACTCTCGACGCGTCAGGCGGCGACAGCAGCCTTGCCGATGACGGACTCGTCTTCCTTCTTCATGATCCCGAAGTCCATCAGCAGGTCTTCCAGCTCGTCCATGGTGATCGGGGTCGGGATGGTGCCGTTGCCCGCGTTGTTATGGACCTTCTCGGCCAGCTGGCGGTACTCGCCGGCCTGCTTGGAATCCGGGGCGTACTCGATGACGGTCATGCGGCGCAGTTCGGCGTGCTGCACGATGTTGTCGCGGGGCACGAAGTGGATCAGCTTGGTGCCCAGCTTGCCGGCCAGGGCCTCGGCCAGTTCCAGTTCCTTGTCGGTCTGGCGCTCGTTGCAGACCAGGCCGCCCAGGCGCACGCCACCGGAGTTGGCGTACTTCAGGATGCCCTTGGAGATGTTGTTGGCGGCGTACATGGCCATCATTTCGCCGGACATGACGATGTAGATTTCCTGCGCCTTGTTCTCACGGATGGGCATGGCGAAGCCGCCGCACACCACGTCGCCCAGCACGTCGTAGGAGACGTAGTCGACGCCGTCGTAAGCGCCGTTTTCCTCGAGGAAGTTGATCGAGGTGATCACGCCACGGCCGGCACAACCGACGCCGGGTTCCGGGCCACCGGACTCAACGCAACGGATGTCGCGGTAACCCACCTTCAGGACGTCCTCGATCTCCAGGTCCTCCACGGAGCCGGCTTCGGCGGCCAGGGACAGCACGGTGTCCTGGGCCTTGGCGTGCAGGATCAGGCGGGTCGAGTCGGCCTTCGGGTCGCAGCCGACGATCAGGATCTTCTGGCCCATTTCGGCCAGGGCCGCCAGGGTGTTCTGGGAGGTGGTGGACTTACCGATACCACCCTTGCCGTAGAAGGCAATTTGACGAAGTGCAGCCATTTTCAAATCTCCTAACTGATGAATTGAATTGAACGGGTAATTCACTCACTGACGAATTCCGGGTGTTGGGACCCATTTACCTTGCAACCGGAATGCAGCCATTTCGCGTTCGTTTTGCTCTTCGTATTCACACGCTGTGGCAAGCCTTGATCGGTGCAACGATCCTTCAGCAATCGCCGTGCCAGGCGCAAAAAACCCAAACAACACACTGTTTTTAAATATAAAAATTGATTCACACGACAATCCGACAGGTCTCTCCGGCTTTGTGTGGAATGTGACAAAGGGCCCAGCGCTGTCAGGAAGGACACAGATCCACAAGGCCGCGACACAGCGCCGGAAAATAGCCGGAGCGGCAATTCAAGCCATTGATCAGCAAAGGAATAATCGAAACGAAAAAGGCTTTCAGGGCGAGCGGCACAACAATTGCCTATCAAGGACAGACACCTGGCCCCGGCTTATCCGGTCGACGGCCCGCCGCACACCTGGAGCGAAGATCATGAGCAAGCCCGACACCCCCGCCGACCGCCCGCCCCCCTGCCCTGCCCGGGTCGTGGTGGGATACATGCGGCGCGACGGCTGGGCCGTTCCTGTCTATGGCGAACCCGCCACCACGCCGGCCAGCGCCCCGGCCCACGCCCATAGCGCGGCGGCACCGTCGGTAGCCTCGTCCCCCGCCGACGCCCACCCCGCTGGTGGCAACCCGCACTTCGAACGCCTGGGCGGCCTTCCCGTCATCGAGCAGCTGGTGGACCGCTTCTACGCCCGCATGGACAGCCTGCCGGAGGCAGCGACCATCCGCGCCATGCACGGCCCCGACCTGGCCCCCGTCAAGGAGGTGCTGGTGCGCTACCTCACCGAATGGACCGGCGGCCCCCAGGCCTATTCAGCCGAGCGCGGCCACCCCCGCCTGCGCCGCAAGCACCTGCCCTTCAGCATCGGCCCCGCCGAGCGGGACGCCTGGATGCTGTGCATGAGCGGCGCCCTCGACGAGGTCATCGCCGACCCGGAACTCAAGGATCAACTCACCCGTGCGTTCGCCAAGACCGCAGATTTCATCCGCAATGACAAAGGAAGCAGCCATGACCACCACCCTCACTAATGCCCTCCTCGACCTGGACGAAAAGGGCCGCCTGCTCAACCCGGTCTTCAAGGGCGAAACCAAGAAGGCCGGCCGCTACGGTTTCCGTGGCGATGTGGCGCTGAAGTTCGCCGAGCAGTTCGCCGACGAAAAGCGCCCGCCGGAGATCGTCACCGACCAGGTCATGATGGTCTGCGACGACGGCAAGACCATCCCCTTCTTCACCAGCTTCCTGCTGTCCTTCGAATACCTGGCCCTGGTGCATGAAGTCCTCGGCCCCTACTTCGTGCCCGGCGGCAAGTACATCGTCTTCTGCGACAACATCGACCTGTCCAAGAAGTACACCGTCACGCTCGGCGAGATCAGCTACACCGTGCTGCCCATCGACGAGGCCACCGTCTACAACGAGACCCTCGAACTCCTGTACCTGGAGAAGAACGACCTCAAGAAGCTCGACACCGCGGGCAAGCTGGACGCAGTGGCCAACGCCGCCACCAAGTTCTCCGCCACCTACGCCCCGCTGGCCTACGAGGAAGGCCTGAAGATCATGGGCCCGATCCGTGATCTCGGTGCCAACCGCCCGGTCTGACGCCACTGCCAGGTCGGGAGGGGCCCCATGAACGAGCCCTCGCCCCGCCACCGCGGGGCTGCGGTCGAGGAATGGGCCGGGAACGGCCGCGGGGCCGAGCCCGGCCGCTGGTACACGACCAACCTGGTCGGGCTGCCGGTGGGCCTGCTCGGCTCACCGGCCTTCAATGCCCACCCCCAGCCGATCACCATCGCCGGCGTGCGGGAGACCCACCGGGGCCTGTTCCGCCTGCTCGACAGCGCCGGCGACCTGCTGGCCGCCTCGGCGGTGTTCCGTCACTTCATGGAGATCGTCTTCGGCCTGGCGCCCCCCGAACCGGACGGCCGTGGCAACCCCCGCGGCCGTCACCGCTCCAGCTACCTCAAGCTGCTGCAGGGCTGGGGCCTGGATGCCAACTCCGCAGCGGGGGCGGTGCTGAAGGGCTGGGCGGAGAGCCGCTTCGGCCTGGTCCCGACCTTCCACAAGGCCCCCCTCGGGCGCTTCCCCTCGCCAGCCTGGATCACCTACATCGAGGAGAAGGGCAGCAGCCGCTTCCACAACAACTGCATCCACCAGCAGCTCGACCTGCTCTACGAATACTGCCAGTGGGCCATCGCCCGCTTCGGCCAGCCGGCCCGGGACTTCATCACCCTGTGGCGGGGCGTCAATGATTTCAGCGAACAGCGGGTCATCGCCGGCGACCGGCGCGACCGGGCCTGCGTGCTCCGCCTCAACAACATGGTGTCCTTCTCCACCTCGCGGGAGCGCGCCGACGAGTTCGGCGACTGGATCCTCGAGGCCCGCGTGCCCACCGTGAAGATCCTGTTCTTCCCCGGGCTGCTGCCGGGTGCCCCCCTCGCCGGCGAAGGCGAGGTGCTGGTCATCGGCGGCGAATACGAAGTGGTGGCCCGCTATGCTTGACGCCCTCCTCCGCCTCCAACCCGGCCCCCAGCTCGGCCTGCTGCCCGCCGGCCTGCGCCCCGGCAGCCAGCTCGACCGGGCCCTCGGCAGCTACCTCGGGCTGGCCCTCGGCGACGCCCTGGGCGCCACCGTGGAGTTCATGACCGCCCGCGAGATCGCCGCCCAATACGGCGTGCACCGCCAGATGATCGGCGGTGGCTGGCTCAAGCTGGCCCCCGGCCAGGTCACCGACGACACCACCATGTGCCTGGCCCTCGGCAAGGCCATCCTCGACGCCGACGGCTGGTGCATGAAAGCGGTGGCGGAAGCCTACGTGGCCTGGCTGCGCGGCAAGCCGGTGGATTGTGGCAACACCTGCCGGCGCGGCATCCGCCGCTACATGGCCGACGGCTCCCTGGCCGGCCCGCCCTCCGACGGCGACGCCGGCAACGGCGCGGTGATGCGCAACCTGCCGGTGGTGCTGGCCACCCTCTCCGACGAAGCCGCCTTCCGCCAACGCAGCCTGGCCCAGGCCCATTTCACCCACCACAACAGCTTGTCGGACGCTGCCACCCTGATCTGCGGACAACTGCTGCGGCGCCTCCTGCTGGGCGGGCAGCTGAGTGATTGCCGGCCCCTGGTGGACGGCTTCGTCGACGCCCACCCCGCGTTCCGCTTCCAGCCCTACCCCGGCCGGGCCAGCGGCTACGTGGTGGACACCCTGCAGACGGTGTTCCATTTCAGCTTCGGCGAAGGGGATTTCGAAAGCGCGGTGGTCGGCGCCATGAACCGGGGCGACGACGCCGACACCACCGCCGCCCTGGTGGGCATGCTGCACGGCGCCCAATGCGGCGCCACCGCCCTGCCCCGGCGCTGGCTGGAGCGCCTCGACCGCCCGATCGCCGAAGCCATCGTCACCCAGACCCAGGCCCTGCTGACCCTCGGCCAACGCCCACCCACGCCGGAGAACCCGTCATGACCCACATCGTCTTCTATGAGAAACCCGGCTGCGGCGGCAATGCCCGCCAGAAAGCCTGGCTCGAGGCCGCCGGTCACCAACTGGAAGTGCGCAGCCTGCTCAGCTGGCCGTGGACCGCCGACAGCCTGCTGGCCTTCCTCGACCCACTGCCGGTGGCCGACTGGTTCAACCGCGCCGCACCGCGCATCAAGGCCGGCGAGGTGGTGCCCGAGGCGCTCGACCGGGACAGCGCCCTGGCCCTGCTGCTGGCCGAACCCCTGCTGATCCGCCGCCCCCTCATGGAAACCGCCAGCGGCCGCGTCGTCGGCTTCGACCCCGCCACCGTCGCCGCCTGGCTGGACAGCCCGGGCCTGGCGGGACTGGATGGTAAACGTACCGAAGGCTGTGCCGCGATGTCGGGGGGCTGTGAATCCTTCTGACAGGCCGTGCAATCGTCCTGACAGTGCGTGAAATCCTTCTTCACGGTCGTGCAATCGTCCTGACGGCGCCTGCAGTCCTTCTTCACGCCGTGCAGTCGTCCTGACGGGCCTTGCAATCCTTCTTCACGGCTGTGCAATCGTCCTGACAGCGCGTGCAATCCTTCCCCACGCCGTGCAGTCGTTCTGACGGGACTTGCAGTCCTTCTTCACGGTTGTGCAGTCGTCTGGCGGGGCCTGATTTCTGCGTTTGGGGCTTTTCGAGGCGGCTTTCCGTTGCTTTACGTTGGATTGGCCGGGAATTCGCCCCGGCGGGCGACCTTCTTTCTTGCTCATGTAGGGGCGACTTCAGTCGCCCGCGGACTCCGATCAAGCACCTGCGGGCGGCTGAAGCCGCCCCTACAGGCTGCTCACGGCAGGCGGCCGGCGCGGAACTCGCCCTGCGGGCTCAGACAGCCGCGCCGGACTACCCCGCCCGCTGCTGCGCTGCTCGGCGGGTCGGAACGGGCTTTAGCCAAGCACCGAGCCTCTACGGAAGAGTCGGTGGAGGTGAGACGCTGCGGTTTTACTTTTCTCGTTGGAAGCCAACCTTGGCTTCAGCAAACGCGCGGTGTTTGCGAAAAGCCCGTTCTGACCCGCCGAGCAGCGCAGCAGCG
>CALBTT010000092.1 GCA_937967645.1 uncultured Zoogloea sp. | reverse complement strand
CGAGGTGGTGATTCGTGACTGGAGTTCAGACGTGTGCTCTTCCGATCTGCCTGGCGCCTGGCCCGGGCCGGCCAAACGGACTTCCTGCTGGTGGACGGCCCGGAGCCGGACGGCAATGCCGCCGCCGGCCGACTGGGCGACATCCCTCACCCCCGCGGCGCCCACTATCTACCCCTGCCCTCGCTGGAGTCCCGGGTGGTGCGCGAGATCCTCCACGAGATGGGGGTCATCGAGGACGCCCCCTTCTCCCCCCACCCACGCTATGCAGAGACGGCGCTGGTGCATGAACCGGACGAGCGCCTGTGGTTCGAGGGCCAGTGGCGCGAGGGCCTGCTGCCCACCGCCCATGTCGGCGCAGACGAAGCCGCGCAGCACCAGCGCTTCATGGACGGGATGAACCGGCTGCAGGCGGCCCGGGGCGCGGACGGGCGGCGCGCCTTCGCAGTGCCCCTGGCCCTCTCCTCCGCCGACCCCGCCTGGCGAACCCTCGACACCCAGCCCTTCAGCCGCTGGCTGGCGGCCCAGGGCTACACCGCGCCGAGCCTGCTGGCATGGCTCGACTACGTCTGCCGGGATGAATACGGCGCGGGGCCGGAGCGGGTCTCGGCCTGGTTTGGCCTGCACTACTTCGCCAGCCGGGGCGGCCATGCCGCCAATGCCCGGGACGGCAGCGTGCTCACCTGGCCCGACGGCCTCGCCCCGCTGGCCCGCCACCTACGCGCCAGCCTGCCCCCCGGATGCCGGCAGGCCGGTACGGTGTGGCGGATCGACGAGTCACCCCACGGCCTGAGCATCCTGGCCGGCGACGCAGAGGGGCCGCTGCGCATCCTCGCCGAGCGGGCCATCTGTGCGATGCCCCTGCATGTGGCCGCGCACCTCGTGCCCGACCTGCCCGGACGGGGCTTCGACCCGGCCCGCCACCTGCCTCCCCAGAGCCCCTGGCTGGTCGCCAACTTCCTGCTCGACGGCTTTCCCGCCGAAACCGGGGACCTGCCCCTGGCCTGGGACAACGTGATCCACGGCAGCCCAGGGCTGGGCTGGGTGGTCGCCACCCATCAATGGCTGCGCGCCGCGCGGCCACCGTCCACGGTGTTCACCGCCTACCGGGCCCTGGCCGGGCAGACGCCCGGCGACGCCCGGCGCTGGCTGGAAGGCGCGTCGGCGGCCAGCCTCTACGAACTGGCCTCGGAAGAGCTGCGCCACATCTATGGCGCCCCCACCCTGTGGCGCCTGACCCGCGCCGTGGAGATCACCCTGCGCGGCCACGGCATGGCCTGCCCGGTGCCGGGCAGCCTGACCAATCCCGGCCTGGAGGCCCTGCGCCGGGCGGACGGGCGGCTGCTGTTCGCCCACGCGGATCTGTCGGGGTATTCGGTCTTTGAGGAAGCCGCCCATTGGGGCGACCAGGCGGCGCAGAAGATCCTCGCCGGCTAACACACGCCTGCCGCTCCGGGAGGCGGTGAGCCCTGGAAGGGCTTTGCTTCAGTCCGCCGGGCAGGCGCGCCGGCGGCGCACGGAATCACTGAGCAGATCCAGCACGCAATAGAAGGCTCCGGCCGCCAGCGGCGGATTGGCCAACGGCCAGCCGAGGCCCGGCACCTGGCTGCGCCAGGTCCAGTTACCCAGCCAGGTGCCCCACAGCTCCATCGCCAGGGCCAGCAGGAACATGGTCACGTACAGGCGGGGCGCCGGCCCCCAGCGCACGCAGACCAGGAAGACGGCGATGAGCAGCGGCCCCAGGCCGTCGATGCCGGCCACTGCCTGAACGCTCACCGCGCCCAGCGCCAGCCACGGCAGCACCTTGACGGCAGCCTCGGGCAGGCGCTCCGCCAGCTGCAACCCCAGCCAGTACAGCAGCACATGGCCGGGCGGCACAAACAGCGGCAGGTTGCCGAGCCGGTAGTCGTACAGGCCCCACACCAGGGACAGCACGATCTCCCCGGCCGTGGCGATGCACAGGCAGGCCAGCAGACGCGCCCGGCTGCCCTCGCTGCGGTACAACAGCAGCGCAAAGAAGGCCCAGGTCCACAGGCTGACCAGGGCTTGCCCCCAGTCGCCGCCGTGGCGGTCCGCCAGCAGCCCGAAGGCGATGGTCAGGACCACCAGCAGTGGCAGGGACATCAGGCCGGGCATGCCATTCCGCTTCCGGTGTCCTGCCGCCGCCATTCCACGCAACCTTACTGGATGCCCTGGCTGGCCAGGTATTCCTCGTAGGTACCGCGGTAATCGATGATCTCGCCGGGGCCGCGGATCTCGAGGATGCGAGTGGCAACGGACGAGACGAACTCGCGGTCGTGGGAGACGAAGATCAGCGTGCCGGTGAAGTCCGCGATGCCCGAGTTGAGGGACTCGATGGATTCCATGTCGAGGTGGTTGGTCGGTTCGTCGAGGAGCAGCACGTTCTTGCGCTGGAGCATCAGCTTGCCGAACAGCATGCGGCCCTGCTCGCCCCCGGAGATCACCTTGACCGACTTCTTCACGTCGTCACCCTTGAACAGCAGGCGCCCCAGGGTGCCGCGGATCAGGGTCTCGGCATCATCGCCCTCGTAGCCGCCTTCACGCACATAGCCGCTGATCCAGTCGGTGAGGTTTTCGCCGCTGGCGAAATCGTCGGCGTGATCCTGGGCGTAGTAACCCAGCTTGGCCTTCTCCGCCCACTTGATGGTGCCGAACTGAGGCTTCAGGCCGCGCAATTCCTCGCCCACCAGCAGCTTGAGCAGGGTGGACTTGCCGATACCGTTCTCACCGATGATGGCGATGCGGTCGTTGGCGTCGACGGTGAAGTTGAAGTTCTTGATGATCGGGTTGGCGGGGTCGTAGCCGAAGGTGAGGTTCTCGATCTCCACGGCCTGGCGGTGCAGCTTCTCCTTCTCGTCGTAGTCGAAGCGGATCCACGGGTACTGGCGGCTCGACGGCTTGAATTCGTCGATCTTGATCTTCTCGATCTGCTTGGCCCGGCTGGTCGCCTGGCGGGCCTTGGACTTGTTGGCGCTGAAGCGGCGCACGAATTCCTGCAGTTCCTGGACCTTTTCCTTGGCCTTCTGGTTGGCCGCGGACTGACGCTCGCGGGCCTGGGTGGAGGCCTCGATGTAGTCATCCCAGGTACCCGGCCACACCTGAATGCGACCGTAGTCCAGGTCGGCCATGTGGGTACACACCTGGTTCAGGAAGTGCCGGTCGTGGGAGATGATGATCATCGTGGAGTTGCGCTGGTTGAGCACGTCCTCCAGCCAGCGGATGGTGTTGATGTCCAGGTTGTTGGTCGGCTCGTCCAGCAGCAGGATGTCCGGGTTGGCGAACAGGGCCTGGGCCAGCAGCACCCGCAGCTTCCAGCCCGGCGCCACTTCACGCATCGGGCCATTGTGCTGCTCGGTGGGGATGCCCACCCCGTGCAGCAGCTCGCCGGCGCGCGCCTCGGCGGTGTAGCCGTCGTACTCGGCGAAGTGGCCTTCCAGCTCGGCCGCCCTCATGTAGTCGTCCTCGGTCGCCTCGGGGTTGGCGTAGATCGCGTCCTTCTCCTGCATGCAGGCCCACATCTCCGCATGGCCCTGCATCACCACGTCGATCACCCGCACATCCTCGTAGGCGAACTGGTCCTGCTTCAGGAAGGCCATGCGCTCACCCGAATCCAGGGCCACGTTGCCGGCGGACGGCTCCAGCACGCCTGCCAGGATCTTCATGAAGGTGGACTTGCCGGCCCCGTTGGCGCCGATCAGGCCGTAGCGGTTGCCGTCACCGAACTTGACGGAGACGTTCTCGAAGAGGGGCTTGGCCCCGAACTGCATGGTGATGTTGTTGGCGATGAGCACGACACGAATCCCTTAAATACCGACGGGCGGAACAGCAAAACAAAGAAGGAAAAACGCCGGCGCGAGGCCGGCGAAGCTGGTGCTGAATTTATCATATCTGTCAAGCACCTGGGCAGATTTAACCCGGGCCGCCCGGGGAGGCTCAGATCAGGGATGGCCCCGAGACAATGGCCGCCGCTTCCTTCTCCGAGATGCGGATGGTCGCCGTCGAGATGACGTGCACGGTGAGCCAGTCATGGAGCCGGGCGGCGCCGTCCCCCTCGAAGGAAACAAAGCTGCAGCCCAGCTGCCCGCCGCCCTCACCCACCACAAAGTTCATGTTGCGGGCCACCCCCCGGATCTCGTCCGGAATCCCCTCGAGCTGCAGCGCGAAGGGGAACTCCCTGGCGCCGAGGGGCGGTGCCCCCATGGGCAGGCTGAACCCCTCGAGGGACAGATCGTTCAGCGGTTGCCGCTGGCCGTCGATGACGACCCAGAAACAGACGTTTCCCCAGCGTCGAGCCACAAAGCGCTGCCGCCTGCGCCGCTCACTGTGCTCGGCATCGACAGGGGTCAAATCGTCAGCCATTCCGTTCTCCCATCTATTTGGACTATCGCTTAATTATCACAAAACCGCATAAAAACAATAAAAAAATAAATCAAATCCAAAATAAATCGTATTTCCAATTAAACAAGCAATCCAATAAACACTAATTGACATTCAAGCGTCGAAACTTTTGACAGCAACAACAATCAAGAACAAGAGCCAAACACAAGCCAATGTTTTAAAAAGAAAATCTCAAAACAGGTACGCATATTGCTCAAAAACAATCGGGCGAAAAATTGATTCGCCATATACCAATCAATCCATCACATTCACGGAAAACGCCAATGAAAAAGCATCTGATCGCACTCGCCATCACTCTCTCTGCCGGCGCCGCACACGCCGATGTCATCACCCAGACGGAGTCTTACGGCTACAACACCACCAACTGGACCCACACCCTGGGTGCCCTCAACCAGTTCGACAGCCTCCTCGGCACCCTCAACTTCATCACCGTCACGCTCTACGGCGCGATCAACCAGAACCTGTCCGCGGAGAACACCGGTGCCTCGCCCGACAACCTGACCCCCGTGGCGGCCGGCACCATCCGCTTCCGTCAAGGCGGCAGCACGGTGCTGAGCCAGGTGCTCCCGACCACCACTGGCACGACCTTCTCCGCTAGCGCCTATGATGGCACCTCGGACTTCGCAGGCACGTCTGGCACCAGCTTCGGCATCCTGTCCGCCGAAGACAGCAACACCATTACGCTGACCGGCGCCGCGCTGACCAGCTTCATCGGTACGGGCACCCTGTCGGGTTTCGATATCCGCGCCAGCGGTAATGGCACCATCGACTCCGACAACGGCAACATCCTCAGCCAGATCTCGACCGAGGCCCTCGCCCGCATCACCCTCACCTACGACTTCACCCCGACCACCAACCACGTGCCGGAGCCCACCTCCATGGCGCTCGTGGGCCTCGGCATGATCGGCGCGATGGCTCTGCGCCGCCGCCGCTAAAAACGGCGGGGGCCGGCCTCCCGGCGCCCACGACGGAAGCAAGCGCAAACCGTTTGCTTCCGTCGGAGCAAGATGCCCGCCGCCCCACGAGGGATGGCGGGCATCTTTCCTTTCGGGCCCGAGCTGCGAGACAACTTGGCCGCGTCAGGCAGGCTCACGATCGCCGCATCCCCAAATTCGTCACACCGGGCGCATCGAATACTTAACACAACCCCATGAGCACACGCCCTGACCGTGCCCAAAACAGGTAAAATCGAGACAACTGATAAATATACAAACAACCTCGGCGTTTATGCGCAGGGCAAATTTTGCCATTTGTGCAGCATCCGTTTCCCCCGAGGTTTGGTGAACTCACGGAGCCCACGATGAATCGAATCTTCCCTGCACTGCTCCTGGCCGGACTGCTGGCGTCGGGCTTGCCCGCCGAGGCAGCGTCGCTGTCCTTCAGCAACGCCCCGCAGGCAAACCCGATGAACCAGTCGGGCACCCTGGATCTGTTCGACACCAGCATCGGGACGCTGCAGAGCGCCAGGCTGACCATCTTTGGCGTGGGTTACAGCACCTTCGCCTTCAACAACACCAGCGCGAGCCCCCGTAACGTCACCGGGGCGTCCGAGATCAGCATCTATACCAGCAGTTCGCTGGGCGGCCTGGCCGACATCCTGAACAACCTGTCGCCGACGCTGGCCCTGACCACCAGCACCGGGCCACTGACCCTGGACACCGGCTTCACCAGTGTGGGTCCGATTGCCAGCAGCAAGTCGCTCGAACTGGATCTGGATCCGAGCATCTTCCTGTCCGCCGGGGGCGGCAGCTTCACCGTGTGGTGCGAAGGTACCGACAGCAAGAGCCTTCAGGGCCAGACCGCAGGTGTGAACATGACGCTCTCGACCACCGCCGGCTGCAGCGCCACGCTGGTCTACGACTACCTGCCGAACGTGGCCAAGGTCTACGAACCGGCCTCCCTGGCCCTGCTCGGTGTCGGCCTGATGGGCGTGCTGGCCAACCGCCGCCGCAAACCGCAGGCCTGAAGCCCCCAGCCCCAACGAAAAAGGCCACCCTCGCGGTGGCCTTTTTCATGGTGAGTACCCGCCGCCCGTACAGGGACCGGCGGACCACGATCACTCCTCGTCCATGACCGCCGAGGTATACACCGCCTGCACGTCGTCCAGGGACTCCAGCGCATCGAGCAGCTTCTGCATGCGCACGGCATCATCACCGGCCAGCTCGGTCTCGTTGAGGGGCTTCATGGTCACTTCGCCGAACTCGGCGGTGAAGCCGGCCTTCTCGAGGGCTTCCTTGACCTCGCCGAACTGGTACGGGTCGGTCATCACCTCGATGGAGCCATCGTCATTGGTGGACACATCGTCGGCGCCTGCCTCGAGGGCGGCCTCCATCAGCGCATCCTCGGAGGTGCCCGGCGCGAACAGCAGCTGGCCGCAGTGCTTGAACTGGAAGGACACACAGCCGTCGGTGCCCATGTTGCCGCCGTACTTGTTGAAGGCGTGACGCACGTCGGCCACGGTACGGGTCTTGTTGTCGGTGAGGCAATCCACCATCACCGCGGCACCGCCGATGCCGTACCCCTCGTAGCGGGACTCCTCGTAGGTGACACCCTCCAGCTCACCGGTACCCTTCTTGATGGCCCGGTCGATGTTGTCGGCGGGCATGTTCACCGCCTTGCCCTTGTCCACGGCCAGGCGCAGGCGCGGGTTGAAGCCCGGGTCGCCCCCGCCCATGCGGGCGGCAACGGTGATTTCCTTGGCCAGCCGGGAGAAGACCCGACCGCGCTTCTCGTCCTGTCGGCCCTTGCGGTGCTGGATGTTGGCCCACTTGGAATGACCCGCCATGATTCTGTGTCCTTGCTTCGCGACGTAAAGGCGCGATTTTACCCCGCCGCCCGTTTTTCGCGCACCCACCGGGCCTGATCGGGATCAAATTACGCGTCTGGCGGTCGGAAGCCCTGCCCGGAGCGGGCCTTTGCCCGATAATCTGATCCCAACGCAATTTGCCCTTCGCCCAGGAGAAACCCCATGACCGAACCCCTGCTGATCGCCAAGACCCAGGACAAGGAGATCCACCTGCTGCCGCAGCTGGCCAACCGCCACGGCCTGATCACCGGCGCCACCGGCACCGGCAAGACGGTGACCCTGCAGAAGATGGCCGAATCCTTCGCCCGCATCGGCGTCCCGGTCTTCATGGCCGACGTCAAGGGTGACCTGTCGGGCATCGGCGCCGCCGGCGTCGAGTCCCCCAAGCTCAAGGAGCGCCTGGCCGCCATCGGCATCCACGAATTCACGCCCAGCGCCAACACCGCGGTGTTCTGGGACGTCTTCGGCGAGGCCGGCCACCCGGTGCGCGCCACCGTGTCCGACATGGGCCCGCTGCTGCTGGCGCGCCTGCTCAACCTCAACGACACCCAGGCCGGCGTGCTGCAGCTGGTCTTCAAGATCGCCGACGACCAGGGCCTGCTGATCATCGACCTGAAAGACCTGCGCGCCACCCTGCAGTACGTGGGCGACAACGCCAAGGACTTCACCACCCAGTACGGCAACATCTCGGCCGCCTCCATCGGGGCGATCCAGCGTGGCCTGCTGGCCATCGAGACCCAGGGCGGCGACAAGTTCTTCGGCGAGCCCATGCTCGACATCGCCGACCTGATGCAGACCGATGCCAACGGCCACGGGGTGATCAACATCCTGGCCGCCGACAAGCTCTACAACACCCCCAAGCTGTACTCCACCTTCCTGCTGTGGATGCTCTCCGAGCTGTTCGAGCAGCTCCCCGAGGTGGGCGACGTGGACAAGCCCAAGCTGGTCTTCTTTTTCGACGAAGCCCACCTGCTGTTCAACGAGGCCCCCAAGGCCCTGCTCGAAAAGATCGAGCAGGTGGTGCGCCTGATCCGCTCCAAGGGCGTGGGGGTCTACTTCGTGACCCAGAACCCGCTGGACGTGCCCGAGACCGTGCTGGGCCAGCTGGGCAACCGGGTGCAGCACGCGCTGCGCGCCTTCACCCCGCGGGATCAGAAGGCAGTAAAGACGGCCGCCGAGACCATGCGCGCCAACCCGGCCTTCGACGCGGCCACGGTGATCACCGAACTGGGTGTCGGGGAGGCGCTGCTGTCCTTCCTCGACGAGAAGGGCCGGCCGAGCATCGTCGAGCGGGGTTTCATCGTCGCGCCGGCGTCCCGCCTCGGGCCGCTGACGCCGGCCGAGCGCAAGACCGCCATCGAAGGATCGGTGATCTTCGGCCACTACGAAGCCCTGGTGGATCGGGAGTCGGCCTATGAGAAGCTCCAGGGCGCCGCCGCCGGGGCCGGCGGCAGCCCCGCCTCCAATGGCGGTGCCGCGCCCGCCCCCGCAGAGGAAAGCGGTGGCGGCCTCTTCGGCGGGCTCAGCGAGATCCTCTTCGGCAGCACCGGCCCCCGCGGCGGACGCCACCCCGGCCTGGCCGAGACGGCGGCGCGCAGCGTGGCCCGCACCGTCGGCTCCACCATCGGCCGCGAGATCGTGCGCGGCGTGCTGGGCTCCATCCTCGGCGGCGGCAGCCGGCGCCGCTGAGGCCGGGTCTTACTGCTGCTGCGCGGACACCTCGCGCAGCAGCGGGGCTTCCCACTCCTGGTAGTCGTCGGTCTGGCGCATGCGCAGGGCCCGTTCGGCCGAACGCAGGGTGTTCTCGATCAGCATCGTCACCGTCATCGGGCCCACACCGCCCGGCACCGGAGTGATCCAGCTGGCCTTCTGCTTCACCCCCTCGAAATCCACGTCGCCGACGATCTTCCCATCCGCCAAGCGGTTGATCCCCACGTCGATCACGATCGCACCCTGCTTGACCATCTGCGGCACGATCAGCCCGGGTTTGCCCGCCGCCACGATCAGGATGTCCGCCAGGATCGTGTGCTGCGCCAGATCCCGCGTCTTCGCGTGGCACACCGTCACCGTCGCCTCGCGCTGCAGCAGCATCAGCGCCATCGGCTTGCCCACGATGTTGCTCGCCCCCACCACCACCACGTTCTTGCCCGCCACGTCGGTGCCCGTCGTGTCCAGCAACAGCTGCACCCCGTAAGGCGTGCACGGCGGGAAGATCGTGTTGCCCACCACCAGTCCGCCCACGTTGTACAGGTGGAAGCCATCCACGTCCTTATGCACCGAGATCGCCTCCAGCACACGCCGCGGGTCCACCTGCTCCGGCAGCGGCAGCTGGATCAGGATCCCGTGCACCGACGGGTCCGCGTTGAGCCGCGCGATCGTCGCCAGCACCTCCGACTCCGGCGTGTCCGCCGGCAGGCCGATGTGCGTCGAGCGCACCCCACATTCCTCGCAGGCTTTCACCTTGTTGCCCACGTACACCCGGCTCGCCGGGTTGTCCCCCACCAGGATCACCGCCAGGCCGGGCTGCACGCCCTGGCTCACCAGTTGGGACACGCGCGTCTTGAAGCCTTCGCGCAACTGCTTCGACAAGGCCTTGCCGTCGATGATCCGGGCGGTCATCGGAACACCACCGTCTTGTTGCCATGCACGAGGACACGGTCCTCCAGGTGGTAGCGCAGACCCCGCGCCAGCACCGCCTTCTCGATGTCCT
>CALBTT010000091.1 GCA_937967645.1 uncultured Zoogloea sp. | reverse complement strand
TGGAGTTCAGACGTGTGCTCTTCCGATCTGACGACAGCATGGCCATGAGCCCGGACATGAAGCTGTCGTCGGCGGCCGAGCTGCGCATCGAAGCCCGCATTTCCAAATCCGGCGACGCCATCCCCAAGTCCGGCGACCTGAGCGGCGAACTGGTACCGGTGAAGCCCGGCGCCAAAAACCTCCAGCTGAGCATCGACAAGATCCTGCCCTGAGGCAGGCGCTGAGGAGCGGTCAGGCAGGATTCCCGGCCTGCAGCGCCTCACCCTCCGGGCGGAAGAACCTGACGGTGTTCCGCCCGGCCGACTTGGCGTCGTACATGGCCACGTCGGCCCGGCGGATCAGTTCGTCCCGTGACTGGCCATGCCCCTGGAACAGGCACACCCCGATGCTGGCGGTGCAGCGGTGGGTGACCGCCTCCCCGCCCTCCGACGACGCCAGCAGGTAGGGCTGGCCCAGCACCTCCCGCAGCTTCTCGGCGACCCGGTCGGCATGCGCCGTGGCGGCCTGCTCGCCGTCATCGAGGTCTTCGAGGATCACCACGAACTCATCGCCGCCCAGGCGTGCCACCGTATCCGACTCCCGCACGCACAGACTCAGGCGGCGCGCCACCTCGATCAGCAGCTGATCCCCGACCACGTGGCCGCGGCTGTCGTTGAGCCCCTTGAAGCCGTCCAGATCGAGGAACACCAGAGCGCCCCGGCTGCCGCTGCGGGCACTCACCGCCAGGGCCTGCTCGAAGCGGTCATGGAACAGCCGGCGGTTGGGCAGATGGGTCAGCGGATCGTAGAAGGCCAGCTGGTGGATCTGCTCCTCCGCCCGCTTGTGCTCGGTGATGTCGGAGAAGGCTGCGACATAATGGGTGGTCCTCCCCTGCCAATCACGGACCGTCGAGATCGTGACCCATTCGACGAAGATCTCTCCGTTCTTGCGACGATTCCACATCTCGCCACGCCAGAAACCGTCCCGCGCCAGGCTTTCCCGGAAGCGCCGGTAAAACTCGGGCCCGTGGCGGCCGGAGCGGAGAATCCTGGGGGTCTGGCCAACCGCATCCCGCGCCGTGTAGCCGGTCATCGCGGTGAAGGCCTGATTCACCCGGATGATGCGTTCATCCGCATCGGTGATGAAGATCCCCTCCTGGGTCTCGAAGGTTGCGGCGGCAATGCGCAGCTCGCTCTCGCTGGCCTTGGCATCGGTGATGTCCATGGCAAACCCCTGCCAGGTGACGCAGCCGTCCGCGCCCGCCTCGGGCAGGGCATCCAGACGCATCCAGCGCACCCCGCAGACAGGGTGATCGATGCGGAACTCAAGCCGCCAGGGGCCCATCGACTCCGCCGAAATCCGCAGCGTCTCGGCAAACCCCTGCCGGTCGTCCTGATGGACCGCCTGCTGCAGGCTGGAGGCATCGTGCGCCAGTTCCCCCGGTGCGAGGCCCCAGGATTCGCGCACCGCATCACTGACATAGGGCAGCGAATGATGGCCATCGCTGCCGATCCGGTACTGGAAGACGACACCGGGAACCTGGGCGACGATGCGCCTGAGGCGCTGATTGAAGGTGTGCTCAGCGGCCCGGGCCTCGGTCTCCTGGATGGTCTCCAGCAGGCCGTTGAAAGCCCCCGCCAGGGCTCCGATCTCGTCGTCCCGGCGGATCGGCAAGGCCTGTCGGGGAATTACCCCGTCGCGCATGGCCTCCAGCATGTCCGACGCCTCTCCCAGCGGCTCGAGCTCCCGCCGCAGCCACCACCACACCAAGCCCCCCGCCAGCCCGGTCAGGGCCCCGGCTATGGCCAGCAAACGCCACTCCAGGGTATATAGCGGAGTCAGGGCCTCCTCGGCAGGCAGCACGGACTGCATCAACCAGCCTGTGCTCCTGATCCTCCGGCTGGACGACAACTCCACCACCCCACGCGAACTGCGGGCGACACCCGAGCCCTCGTAGCCATCGATATAGCGGTCGTAAACCGGATTGATGCCGGGCGGCGGCCCCGGCTGCATCACCCGGCTCTTGTCCGTGCCGGCGATGAAGAGGCGGCGCTTGGGTTCGGTGATCAGATAGCCCCCTTGACGCCCGAAACGGTTGGCACCGATCTCATCGAGAAAGTTGGGCGCCGCGAGGTTGACGAAGCCGATCACGGTACCGATGACCCTGCCGCTGCCATCCTTGATGGGGGCGATCATCGGCACCAGGGGCTGATGCGTCGTCCGCCCGATGACCGCCTCCCCCACCGCGCTCCGACCACTCAGGAGGGCCTGCCTCACCACGTCCTGATCCGCGTAATTGTTGCCTTTGCGCTTAAGGGACTCGGGGAAGTCGATCAGGGCGTTGCCCTTGTCGTCGGTGACCATCAGGCCCCAGTTGAAAAGTGACAGGAGCACTGGCTGATGGCGCAGCAGGTGGTCGAGCTGGACGGGATCGGCGAGCACCGCCGCATCCATCGTCTCAGCCAGCACCTCAAGGGCGCGCATACGCTCGTTGACTGACCGGTCGATCTCGTCGGCCAGCAGTCCGACGACCGAGTACTGCTGGGCCGACAGGGTCGTCAGCATCTCCTGCCGCAGCACATAACCCAGACTGATCGTGCTGCCCCATACGGCCAGCATGACGCCCAGCAGCAGCCCTGCAGCCATCCGCGCCCGCAGGGATCCGAACACTTGCTGCCAACCCAGTCTCATCACCCCTCCAGGGCGTTTCTGAGGGCATGCGCCCTTTTTTTGCCAGTTGAAGCTTATGCCTGCCTGAATGCCCGCGGGGGAACGCCTATACCCAATACGGGCGCCAGTACCGGATTCAAATCCATCTGATAGCCAGTGGCTATCCCGGTCATCACCGGATTCAATTTGTGGCGGAGGCCCACAGCCCGTAGGATGGCGGGGCAGATGTGAAGGAAGGCCCGCCGGGGCACCAACAACACCCCCATAAGACCCCACAGAGATGTCTCCCCGGCGTGGCCCTTTTTCCGTCCTTCCTCTCCCAGTCTTATCGGCAGCGGCAGCCCCTGATTCAGCCCGATTGTCGCGCCCCTTCTCCGGATGCCCCTCAAGAACCTGCTCTCCCCCCTGCCCCCGCCGGGCACCGATGAGCACTTCGAGACACTGCTGTCCCGTTCCGGACTGCGTCTTGAGCGCATCGTCTCCCATCGGCACACCAGCCCACCGGGCTTCTGGTACGACCAGGGTCACGACGAGTGGGTGATGCTCGTCCAGGGGCACGCCGAACTGGCCTTTGAAGACGGCGAACACCTGGCCCTGCACGCCGGGGACTGGCTGCTGATTCCCGCCGGACGCCGCCACCGCGTAGCCTCCACGGGGCCTGACACCGTGTGGCTGGCCCTCCACCTGAGCAGCTGACTACGCCTGGACGGCATAATTCGCTACTCTCTTGTCCTTTACCGTCCCGGAGTCACCCATGATTCGCAGCACGCTCAGCCGCATCGCCCTTGCCCTGGCCCTCGGTGTCACCTTCGCCCCCGCCACCCCGGCCCTGGCCGAAGCACCCCAGGTCAAGACCCAGGTTCCTGGCTTCTACCGCCTGGCCGTGGGGGATGTGGAGGTCACCGCCCTCTACGACGGATACATCGACCTGGACACCAAGGTCCTCAACAACGCCACCCCGGCCGAGATCCAGCGCCTGCTGACCCGCATGTTCCTCGGCGGCCAGAAGGTGCAGACCGCGGTGAACGCCTTCCTGCTCAACACCGGCGGCAAGCTGGTGCTGGTGGACGCGGGCGCCGCCAAGGCCTTCGGCCCGACCCTGGGCTACATCGGCGAGAACCTCAAGGCCGCCGGCTACACCCCTGAGCAGGTGGACGTGGTGCTGCTGACCCACCTGCACGCCGACCACGCCGCAGGCCTGCTCACCGCCGACGGCAAGCCCCTCTTCCCCAAGGCCGAGATCCGCGTGGCCCAGGCCGACAACGACTTCTGGCTGTCCGAAGAGATGGCGGCCAAGGCACCGGACGGGTTCAAGCCCTTCTTCAAGCTGGCCCGGGAGTCCGCCGCGCCCTACCAGGCTGCCGGCAAGTGGAAGCCCTTCGCAGGCGAGGCTGAGCTGGCCCCCGGCGTGAAGGCCGTGGAAGCCAATGGCCACACCCCCGGCCACACCGCCTACATGGTCGAGTCCAAGGGCCAGCGCCTGCTCATCGTCGGCGACGCGGTGCACAGCCATGCCGTGCAGTTCGCCCGCCCCGAGGTGGCGATCGAGTTCGACAGCGACAAGAAGAAGGCCATCGCCGCGCGCAAGAAGCTCTTCGCCCTGGCCGCCCGCGAGAAGCTGGCCCTGGCCGGCATGCACCTGCCCTTCCCGGGCCTTGGCCATGTCCGCAGCGAGGGCAAGGGCTACGCCTGGGTGCCGGTCGAGTTCAGCCCGATCCGCAGCGACCGCTGAGCCACGCTCCCTCCAAACGAAAAGGGCGACCCGCGGGTCGCCCTTTTTACTGCCCGCGGAAGCGGGGCTTACAGGCCGGCGTCAGCGCGCAGCGCGGCCGCCTTGTCGGTCTGCTCCCAGGTGAAATCCACCTCGTCACGGCCGAAGTGGCCATAGGCGGCGGTGCGGGAGTAGATCGGACGGAGCAGGTTGAGGGAGGCGATGATGCCCTTCGGACGCAGGTCGAAGTGCTTCTGCACCAGCTCGACGATCTTCTCGTCGGACACCTTGCCGGTGCCGAAGGTCTCGACCATCAGGCTCACCGGCTTGGCCACGCCGATGGCGTAGGCCACCTGCACCTCGCAGCGGTCGGCCAGGCCGGCCGCGACGATGTTCTTGGCCACATAGCGGCCGGCGTAAGCGGCAGAACGGTCCACCTTGGACGGATCCTTGCCCGAGAACGCACCGCCACCGTGGTGGGCCGCGCCACCGTAGGTGTCGACGATGATCTTGCGACCGGTCAGGCCGCAGTCACCGTTCGGGCCACCGATCACGAAACGGCCGGTGGGGTTGATCAGGTAGCGGGTCTCGGCGCTGAGGAATTCCTTCGGCAGCACGGGCTTGATCACCTGCTCGATGACGGCCTCGGTGAGGTCGGCATGGGAGACATCGGGGTGATGCTGGGTGGACACCACCACGGTGTCGATGGCCACCGGCTTGCCGTCCACGTACTTGACGGTGAGCTGGCTCTTGGCGTCCGGGCGCAGCCAGGGCAGACGGCCGTCCTTACGCACTTCCGCCTGGCGCTGCATGATGCGGTGGGCATAATAGATCGGGAAGGGCATCAGGCTCGGCGTTTCGTTGGTGGCGTAGCCGAACATCAGGCCCTGGTCACCGGCGCCCTGGTCGAGATCCAGGCCTTCACCCTCGTTCACGCCCTGGGCGATGTCGGAGGACTGGCGGTTGATGGCGGTGAGCACCGCGCAGCTCTTGTAGTCGAAACCGATCTCGGAGTCGTCATAGCCGATGCGCTTGACGGTCTCCCGGGCGATATCCATGTAGTTGATGTCGGCGTTGGTGGTGATTTCGCCGGAGATCACCACCAGGCCGGTGGAGACGAGGGTCTCGCAGGCCACACGGCCGACGGGGTCCTGGGCCAGGATGGCATCCAGCACAGCATCGGAGATCTGGTCGGCGACCTTGTCGGGATGGCCTTCGGAGACAGACTCCGAAGTAAAGAGGAATTCACGTGCCATGGTAAGGCTCCAAAAAAACAAAAACCCCCGGTATATCGGCGTTGCCGTCTCGGGGGATTTTCGGAGCGGCGACGCTTTAGCAGTATTTTTTGGATCAGCCAGAGGCTTTAAAGCCAAGCTACCCCGCCCTGCAAGTTGTCGGATTAACTCGGCGGAATCACAATTATAGCTTTACGCATCCGGCCGTCAAAGCGGCCATGACCCGTTTATTGCGATGGCCTCCATGATCTTCAAGTTTCTGGCCAGTCTTCCCCTTGGATTGCTTCAAGCCCTGGGCGTTCTCGCGGGCTGGGCGACCTACGCCCTGTCACCCACCTATCGTCGGCGCCTGCGCAGCAACCTTGAGCAGGGGCTGGGCCAGCAGGCGGCGGACCAGCTGTGGCGCAAGGCCGTCAGCGAGATCGGCAAGCAGGCCCTCGAGCTCCCCTGGGTGCTGCTGCGCCCTCAGGACGACCTCCGCGCCAAGATGGTCCAGGTGAGCGGCTGGCAACATGTGGAAGCCGCCGAAGCCCGGGGGGGTGGCATCCTCTTCATCACCCCCCACCTGGGTTGCTTCGAGATCGCCGCCCAGTACTTTTCCCTGCACAAACCGATCACGGTGCTTTATCGCCCGCCCAAAAAGGCCGTCCTGCAACCCCTCATCGACGCCGGCCGCAGCCGCGGCAACATGCGCCTGGCCCCCGCCGATGTGGGTGGCGTGCGCCGCTTGATCAAGGCCCTGCGGGCCGGCGAAGCGGTTGGCATGCTGCCCGACCAGGTACCCGGTGGCGGAGAAGGGGCCTGGCTGCCCTTCTTCGGACGGGCGGCGTATACCATGACGCTCGCCGCCCGGCTCTCCGAGGTGGGCGGCGTGACCACGATCTTCGCCTGGGCCGAGCGCCTGCCCGCCGGGCGCGGCTTTCACCTGCACCTGCGCCCTGCGCTCCACCCCCTGGAAGGCGATACCGAAACCCGCGCCACCGCCATCAACCAGGAACTGGAAGCCCAGATCCGCGAGAATCCCGCCCAGTACCTGTGGGGCTACAACCGCTACAAACGCCCCTCCGGCGCACCGCCTGCGCCTGCACACCGGAATCCCCAAGCATGAGCCGTCTCCTTGTTGCCCTCCTGTGGCTGATCCACTGGCTGCCCCTGTCCGTCCAGGCCCCCATCGGCCGCGGCATCGGCCTGCTGCTCTACTGGATCATCGCGCCGCGGCGGCGGGTGGTGAACACCAACCTGCGCCTGTGCTTCCCCGAGCTGTCCGAGACCGAGCGCCGGGCCCTGGCCAAAGAGCACTTCGCCCTGGCGGGGCGCAGCCTGATCGAACGGGGCCTGGCCTGGTTCGCCCCTGAAGAACGCATCCGCCGGCTGGTGCGCATCGAGGGCGCGGAGACCCTGACCCGCCTGATCGAACAGCGCCAGCCGATCATCATGCTGACGCCCCACTTCCTGGGCCTCGACCTGGGCGGCACCCGCATCGCAGCCGACTTCGACTGCGTGAGCATCTATGCCCGCCAGCGGGACCAGGTGATCGACCGCTGGCTCTACCACGGCCGCAGCCGCTTCGGCAGCCAGGTGCTGCTGCGGCGGGACGAGAGCGTGCGTGCGTCGATCAAGGCCATGAAGGAGATCCGGCCGTTCTACTACCTGCCGGACATGGACAACGGGATCGAGGATTCCATCTTCTCGCCCTTCTTTGGCGTGCAGGCCGCCACCCTATCGGCCCTGCCCCGCCTGACCCGCCTCGGCGGCGCGGTGGTGATCACCTGCGTGACCCGCATGCTGCCCGGCGGTCAGGGCTACGTGGTGACCCTGGGCGAACCCTGGACCGACTTCCCCAGCGGCGACGTGGACGCCGACACCCGCCGCATGAACGCCTGCATCGAAGACCTGGTGCGCACCATGCCCGCCCAGTACTACTGGGTGCACCGCCGCTTCAAGACCCGCCCGCCCGGCGAACCGAAGATCTACTGAGCGAACCCGTAGGGGCGGCTTCAGCCGCCCGCGGACTTCGATTCAGCACCTGCGGGCGGCTGAAGCCGCCCCTACAGGCCCCTACAGGCCCCTACAGCTCGTCCTTCGCAGCCAGCTCGGCCAGCACCAGCGGAAACGCCGCACTGCCGACCAGCGCCACGCCGGACACCAGCAGCACCAGCCCGGCACCAGACTCCTGCAGCAGGGGATGCAGGTCGTCCCCCAGGCCGGCCAGCAGCAGGCCGCCCGCAACGAGGCAGAGCAGGCCCGGAACACCGAGCAGCCACGCGCCCACCGGCAGGCGTTTCAGGGCCACCTTCAGACCTTCCGGAAGATCACGTCCCACACCCCGTGGCCGAGCTTGATGCCGCGGTTCTCGAACTTGGTGAGGGGGCGATAGTCGGGCTTGGGCGCAAAGCCCTCGGCGGTGTTGGTCAGCTGGGGCTCGGCCGACAGCACCTCAAGCATCTGCTGGGCGTACTCCTCCCAGTCGGTGGCGCAGTGCAGGTAGCCGCCCGGCGCCAGGCGCGAGGCGATCAGCTTGACGAAGGGCCCCTGCACCAGCCGGCGCTTGTGGTGGCGCTTCTTCGGCCACGGATCAGGGAAGTAGATATGCACCCCGGCCAGGGACGCCTCCGGGATCATGTCCCGCAGCACCTCCACCGCATCGTGCTGGACGATGCGCAGATTGGTGATGCCGCCCTCTTCGATCAGCTTGCACAGGCCGCCCACGCCGGGCGCATGCACCTCGACGCCGACAAAGTCGTCGTCCGGTCGGGCCTGGGCGATCTGGGCCGTGGCCTGGCCCATGCCGAAGCCAATCTCCACGATCTGCGGCGCCTTGCGGCCGAAGACCTGCGCAAGATCCACCGGCTCCGGGCGGAACGGCAGGCCGACCCGGGGCATCATCTCGTCCAGGAACCGGTGCTGGGCCTCCGACATGCGCCCCTGGCGCAGCACGAAGCTGCGGATGGACTGGGAGGTCAGGCGGCCGGCGGGGGTCGGCTCGTCGCCGGAAACGGGAAGTTGTTCGTCACTCATGAGGGAATCCATCAAACCAAAACGGCGCACCCCAGGCGCGCCGCAAAATCACTCGGGGTGGCCTGCACCACCCGGCACTCAACTACCGATCATCCCCGTGGTGGGCGAACTCGGGCTGGCGGTGTAGAACTTCCGGGGCATACGGCCGGCCAGGAAAGCCTCCCGCCCCGCCTCGACGCCCTTTTTCATGGCACCGGCCATCTTCACCGGATCCTTCGCCAGGGCAATGGCGGTGTTCATCAGCACGCCGTCACAACCCAGCTCCATGGCGATGGCCGCATCCGAGGCCGTACCCACGCCGGCATCCAGCAGCACCGGCACCTTCACCGCATCGCGCACCAGCTGCACGTTCCAGGGGTTGAGCACCCCCATGCCGGAGCCGATCAGCGAAGCCAGGGGCATCACCGCCACACAGCCGATATCCTCCAGCATCTTCGCCTGGATGGGATCGTCGGAGCAGTACACCATCACCTCGAAGCCCTCCTTCACCAGCGTCTCGGCGGCCTTGAGGGTTTCGGGCATGTTGGGGAAGAGGGTGTGCGGATCGCCCAGCACCTCCAGCTTCACCAGCCGGTGGTCGTCCAGCAGCTCCCGCGCCAGGCGCAGGGTGCGCACCGCCTCGTCGGCGCTGTAGCAGCCGGCGGTGTTGGGCAGGTAGGTGAACTCGGACGGCGGCAGCGCATCCAGCAGGCTGGGCGCCTTCGGGTCCTGGCCGATGTTGGTCCGGCGGATCGCCACGGTGACGATCTGCGCCCCGCTGGCCACCACAGCCTCGCGGGTCTCGGTGAAATCCTTGTACTTGCCCGTGCCCACCAGCAGCCGGGAGGAATAGGCCTTGCCTGCAATCGTCAGCAAATCGTCCATCGAAGCGCCAGTCTGAAAGAAATGAAAGAAGGAGCCGGACGGCCTCAGCCGCCGCCCACCGCCACAACGATCTCGAGCCGGTCGCCATCGGCCAGCCCGGTCGACGCATGGAGCCCGCGCGGCACGATCTCGCCGTTGCGCTCCACCGCCAGCCGCTTGCCGGCCAGCCCCATCTCGTCGAGCAGGGACGCCACCGTGGCCGGCCCCGCCAGCACGCGGGCCTCGCCGTTGATCGTGAGGGAAAGAGTCGAAGCTGAAGCAGTCGTAGTCATGGCACGAAGTTTACCACGCTCGCCCGGTTGCTCTCGGGCCGCCCGCCGCGTAGAATTACGGATTCAGAGCGGGCGTCGTATAATGGTAATACCCTAGCTTCCCAAGCTAGAGCCGTGGGTTCGATTCCCATCGCCCGCTCCACATAGAATTCAGGCAGATCGTTGATCTGTAAGCAAAAAAGCCAACCTTTTCGGGTTGGCTTTTTTGTTGTCTGGTCGGAGGTGGGTAGGGCTCTATCAAGCTGCATCCAGCACCGGCCTAACTACTACGCTCATCGGGCAATCTGAACTGCCCGTTTTCAAACCATGAAACATCGAAACCATGCTTCAGAAGTACTGATCGGGTAGCGAGCTGGCCGGGCGCCTGGGAACGGGCAAGGTATTTGACCAATGTGCTTTCGTCTTCGCTCAACAGGTGGCTGATCTCTTCACAGTCGCACTGAGCGATGAGCTTGAAATCGTCCTTTACACGGACACGATCATCGGTCGGATCACGGGATAACTGCCGTATCAGAACACCACAACGCATGGCGTGATCGACGTTGAAAGGCAGCACAACCAGATTTCGTAAGGGCAGGTCGTTGACGGCTTGTTTGACCTGAAATTCCGAGATGGCAATGGTCGATAGATACATCGGCACCTGCCGATGAACGCATTCACGAAAATACTGATGCGCGGCGGCGTGGTGCGGCCTTGAAGGGTCTGCCAGCGTGATGAGGAAACTGGTGTCCAGCAGGACGCTATTCAATGCTCCCCTCCCCGCAATTCATCCACCCAGGCCGTGGGATTGATCACATCCTTCCAGGCGCTCGCGCCGCGACGCGTAAGACGAGCCAAGTCGGCTTCATCAACCTGGTTGGCGTACTCCACAAATTCCATCAATTGAGCATTGCGCAACTGACGGGTAAGAACGTTGAATTCAGCCTTGATGCGGAGCATAGCCATCTTGTAAAGACGGTTGACCTTGTCTTCTCGGAGCAGGCTCTTATCTGTGGTGACTCTCAGTGTTGAGCCATCAGGAAGCCGAACATGGGCATTGGCTCTTGTGCTGCCGCCCAGATCCTGGATCTCACCCCGAATATAACGCTCAACCTGTACCCACTGATCAGCATCATCGCCCCGAAAATCGGATTCCGCATCGACCACCACCGGGCGTTGCATGAAGGGAGCTGAAATTCTGTAGGCAAGGCCGCGGGTATGGCGAGCCGCTTTCTGCCAGCGCTCCACCACCTCTTTACGCCTGGCGTCGAGGCCATCAAGCAAGTCACCATCCAGCAAAGCCTGAAGATCAGCAAAAAGCCGGGGGGCCATCGGGATCGGCGCGGTCTGGATGGCGAGAGAGCCTTTACGGACAGCCACCTCCAAGCTCTTCGTATCGACCTCGCCTGACTCACCACGTAGGAAAATCTGCACCTCGTCGGCAAAGCGGGCCAAATCCGCTAGGCGAACACGATCCGGGGTGGTTTCAAAACCACCCGAGTGATCATCAAGTGCCAAGGTGACGCGCTGAGCTTCCATGGATTCATTCTACGAGTAACGGTACCTAAAGTAACCCCTCGCGCCAGACGAGCGGGTGCTATGCGCCCCTGCAGACCGGGTAACAACACTGCAGGTCGCGCACCTTACCCAGACGCACGCCGGTGAGACCCATCAGCATCAGCATTCGAGACCTTCGGGGCCTTCGGATTTTCGACTTGTGACGCTTGAAGGCGGTAGCGCTGGTGGAGCACGCGGGCCTGTTCGAGGGTGAGGAGGCCCAGCTCACCGAGGGGGATGCGGTAAGGACTCTTGCGGTAGGAATAGCGCGTGTAGAGCTTGATGCGGCCGGAGGCGTAGATCACGGCGCACATGCCGCGGTGGGCGGAGCAGGAGAGCTCGACCTGATCGAGGCCGAGGGCTTTAACGCCAAAGGGGCGAAAACGCAGTAAGGCGTAGTGACAGGCAAACTGCTTCATGGCGCAGTCCAAACATCATTCTGCTGGCAACGTTCGAGGCACCGAACGATCTCGTCCCAACTCACGTCGGTGGGAACGTCATCTTCTACGAACTACCAATCTCCGGGGATGCTATGTACGCAGGAATCACTCCCTCGAAGATCAAACAACACCTCCCGCCCCTCACCCGGCCAGGACACCCCATTCCGCGGGCTGCTCTGCCCCCTCCCCCGGACTGGCCGCCCCTGTCGCCGCGCTGCCCGTGAGTCTCTCGAGGCGCCTCACGAGACTCACGGGGAGTAGGCGGGCCTATCGGCGGGATAGGAGAGGCCTGTCTCTTTGATGCTCGCGACAGACTCGCGGACGGGGCCTGCCATGCGTGCCGTGCCCGACGAGCCACTACGGGACAGGGCGGGCCAATCTCAGGTGCGCAGGCCCGGGGAGCGGGCCTGCGGTGGAGCCTGTGCTCAGGCGGCCGGCGTGCCGGGCTTGCGCGGCTTGCGGGAGAGGCGGGTCTGCATGGCGTGCTTGAGGGTGTCCAGGGCGGTCCCTTTGCCGCCGACCTTGGCCAGGGCATAGCCGTCGAAGGCTGCGCTCATGATGTCACTGCCGAGGGCCAGCTCGGTGTCGTCCGCTCGATCGGTGAGGGTCCGCAGGCGCTGCAGGCGAGCGCGCAGGGCATCGAGGGCGGCGATGTCGCGCTGGAGCCCGGCGAGATCGAAATTGGAGGGCACGATGCCGGGGTTCTGGCGTAGCACCAGTTCGGTCTGACGGCAGAAGGCTTCGGACTTGTCGCCCATCTTGATGGCTTTGTGGCGTTCTTCGGCCGAGAGCACGACGAGACCGTCGAGCCTGGCCTCGAGCACATCGAGGGCGCTGTCGATGGCTTCAAGATCGGCCGGGCGGAATTCGAGGGAGACGAGGTTCTGAGTCATGGGGAGGGCTCCTGAGCGTGGGCGGGGATTCAGACCAATGACATTTAATTTCCCGAATGTCATTATCCAAGAGAGGCAAGCTTATAGCACCAAAATGGGCACTCCATCAATCCGCAAAGGGGACACGCTGCCCGCCTCACCTCGCCTTCCAGCCGGCTTTCCAGGACAATC
The DNA here is from genome assembly GCA_937967645.1 of uncultured Zoogloea sp. Classification (GTDB taxonomy): domain Bacteria; phylum Pseudomonadota; class Gammaproteobacteria; order Burkholderiales; family Rhodocyclaceae; genus Zoogloea. The sequence continues at coordinate 19,127 of CALBTT010000091.1, read as the reverse complement.
CGGCCCTTCCCTAGCCCCCACCCTCCACCGCCCCCCATGCAAGCCCTCCTCGACGCCATCTCCGCCGCCCCGCTGTCTGCCGATGCCCAGCGCATCTTCCACGGCCGGGGCGGGCTGTATCCGGGCTGCGAGCAGTGGACGCTGGACTTCTTCCCGCCGGTCTGGGTGCTGACCAGCTTCGTGCCGGCCAGCGATGCCGAGCTGGCTGCCGTCCACGCGGCCCTGGCCGCACGCTGGGAGGTCTTGTGTCCCGATCAGCCGCTGAACTGGGTCTATCAGTACCGCTTCGAGGCGCGGGCCGAAACGCGGCTGATGGCGGGCAGCGTTCCCGAGCCCCATGGGGTGACGGAGAACGGGGCGCAGTTCCGGGTGCATCTGCTCAAGGGCCTGAACCACGGCTTCTTCGTGGACATGGCGGAAGGCCGGCGCTGGGTGCGTGAGCATGTGGCGGCCCACCCCGGGCTGAAGGTACTCAACCTGTTCGCCTACACCTGTTCGTTCTCGGTGGTGGCCCTGCAGGCTGGCGCCCGGCAGGTGATCAATGTGGACATGAGCGACGGTGCGCTGGCGATCGGCAAGCGCAATCACCTGCTCAACGGCCTCACCGCGGGCGCCAGCTTCCTGCCCCATGACATCTTCAGCTCGTGGGGCAAGATCACCCGCAACGGCCCCTACGGGCTGGTCATCCTCGATCCGCCCAGCTACCAGAAAGGCAGCTTCGTCGCCGACAAGGACTACGCCCGCCTGATGCGCCGCCTGCCGGACCTGCTGGCGCCGGGCGGGCATGCGCTGCTGTGCCTGAACTCCCCGAAGCTGGGCGTCGCCTTCCTGCAGGAGCAGATGCAGACCATCGCGCCCCAGCTGGAATTCGTGCAGCGGATCGCCAACCCGCCGGTGTTTGCGGACGTGTCGAGCGAGCGCTCCCTGAAGGTGCTGGTCTACAGGGCACCGGCCTGAACCCTCGGCCATCCGCGGATACGGCGTGCCGATGCGGGGTTCCGGAGGACGACGTCACACTCGTGCGCCAAAAAGCCGCCGGGCATATGCACCAGGCACAAATAAAAAGTGTGTAATCGTGTATCTTAGCGATCAGCCAAGATGCTCGGCCCCGCCTCTCACCGCGAGTGAGTCGGGATTGCACCGAGCACTGCGCCCTACATGCTTCCACCGGTCCAGCCAGCCGCCTCCGACGTATCGCCCGCCAGCCCGCTCCACTCAGGAGGGGCCGCCCCCCCTCTTTTCTTCGCGGGACTACGTCGCCCTCGAGCTGATCAGCGAGCCGGTCTGGATCTTCGACCTCGACCACCGGCGTGTCCTGTGGGCCAACACCCCGGCCCTGCAGATCTGGAAAGCCTCCTCCCTCGCGGAGTTGCAGGCCCGTGACCTGAGCCGCGACATGTCGTCCACCGTGGCGCACCGGCTGGCCCAGTACCAGCGGGATTTCGAGGCCCACAACGCGGTCTTTGCCGAGCAATGGACGCTCTACCCGGCCGGCGAGGCGGTGTCCCTGAGTGTCCGCTTCAGCGGCCACCGGCTGGCCGACGGGCGCATGGCCATGCTGTGCGAAGGCCGGCCGGCCCACGCCCACGCGCCAGACTCGGTGCGGGCCGTGGAGGCGCTCCTCCACACCACCCTGATGATTTCCCTGTACGACCTGGAGGGACGCCCGCTCTACCGCAACCCGGCAGCCCGTGACTCCACCTGCCGGCCCGACGAATGCCTGCCCGAGCGGCTGGTGGAGGCGGAAGACCTGGCGCTGCTGCAGGAGACCCTGAGCAGCGGCGGCGGCACCTCGCTGACCCTGCGCGTGCATACGCCGCAGGGCGTGCGCTGGCATGAGGTCACGGCCCGGCGTTGCCGCGACGCGGTGTCCGGGCAGGACGCGGTGCTGGTCAGCGAGGCCGACGTCACGGCCATCAAGGACACCGAAGCCCGGGCCCAGCACCTGGCCCTGCATGATCCGCTCACCGGGCTGCCCAACCGTACCCAGGTGATGGCGCGCTTTGCCGATGCGCTGCGCGAACTCGGTGCAGGGGGCGCCGAGGCTGCCGTGGTGTTCATCGATCTGGACAACTTCAAGGACATCAACGACACCCTGGGTCACGCCGCCGGCGACGAGTTGCTCGTCAGCGTGGCCAGGCGCCTGCGGGATGCCACCCGGACCGAAGACCTGGTGGCCCGCCTGGGCGGCGACGAGTTCATGATCCTGCTCCGCTCCTCCAACATCCGCGGCGATGTGGACCACGCCTACCGGCGCATCGCCACCTCGCTCGCGGCCCCCCTCGACGTGCGCGGCATCGAGGTGCGCATCACCCCGAGCGTCGGGATCAGCCTGTATCCCGAGCATGCGGGAGACATCGAGACCCTGCTCCGCCATGCCGACCTGGCGATGTACGGCGCCAAGGCGGAGGGCCGTAACCGCATGGTGCTGTACACCGAATCGATGGGCGTGGCGCTGCGCGCCCGCACCTCGCTGGAGGCCGAGCTGCGACTGGCCCTCGACCGGGGCGAGTTCGAGGTGCACTACCAGCCGCGCATGGCCGTGCGCAAGCGCAGCATCCTCGGGGCCGAGGCCCTGGTCCGCTGGCGCCACCCCGTGCATGGCCTGGTGGGGCCCGACGTCTTCATCCCGATGAGCGAGCGCCTGGGCCTGATCGGGCGCCTCGGCATGTTCGTCTTCGAGACCGCCGTGCGCCAGCAGACCGAATGGGCCGCCCGCGGTCACGACCTGCAGATCTCGGTGAACCTGTCGCCCCTGCAGCTCGCCGACCCGCATCTGGTGACCCGCATGGCCGCGGTGCTGGAGCGCTTCGGCTGCCCTCCCTCGCGCATCGAGCTGGAGGTCACCGAATCGATGCTGCTCGGCCATGAAGAACGCCCCATCGCCGTGCTCCAGGCCATCCAGGCCCTGGGCATGTCGATCGCCCTGGATGACTTCGGCACCGGCTACTCCAACCTCGCCTACCTGCAGCGCTACCCCCTGCACACCCTGAAGATCGACAAGACCTTCATCCAGGCCCCCGACGCCGACCGCCCCCTGGCCGAGATGATCGTCTCCCTGTGCCGCCTGCTGAAGCTCAATGTCGTCGCCGAAGGCGTCGAGACCAGCGAACAGCTGGACTGGGTGGCCGGGCGGGAGATCGCCGAGTACCAGGGCTACCACTTCTCCCCGCCCCTGCCCGTGCCGCGCTTCGAGGCCCTGCTCGAAGAAGCTGCCGTCTGAGCCCCGGGCACCCGGCCCGGCCCCACCAGGTGCGCCGCCCCCGGAATGCGGATTGACAGCGCCGCCGGCGCATGACGAAATGTTCCCCGCGTCACCGGCACCACTTCACCCCCGCCCTGCCAACCGCCACCCCTGGGAGCATCATGATGTCGCTGAAGTACCTCGGAATCACCGGAAGCCTGCGTCAGAAATCCACCAACAAGGGTCTGCTGCGCAGCGCGGCGGCAAGCCTGCCCGACGGCGTCACGATGGAGATCGCCGACCTGTCCGACATTCCCTTCTACAACGCCGACCTCACGGAAAAACCCGCCTCCGTGCAGCGCGTACTGGCCCAGATCGGCGCCGCCGACGCGCTGGTGCTGGCCGGGCCGGAATACAACTACTCCCTGTCACCGGCCCTCAAGAACATCCTCGACTGGGCCTCCCGCGAAAAGGACAACCTGCTGCTGGCCGGCAAACCGCTCGCCATCATGGGTGCCGGCGGCGGCATGGGCACCTCGCGGGCGCAATACCACCTGCGCCAGGTCTGCGTGTGCCTCGACCTGCACCCGCTGAACAAGCCGGAAGTCTTCGCCAACGCCTTCTCGGCCTCCTTCGACGCCGACGGCAACCTCACCGACGAACGCCTGCTCAAGCTGATCGCCGAGCAGATGCAGGCCCTCGCCACCTGGACCCGCCGGCTGCAGGGCTGAGCGGCCCACCCCGGCATGTTCGAGCTGCGCACCCTCGCCCTCTTTGCCATCACCGCGGTGGCCGAGATCCTCGGCTGCTACCTGCCCTGGCTGTGGCTCAAGGAGGGGCGCAGCCCCTGGCTGGTGGTACCGGCCGCGTTCAGCCTGGCGGCCTTCGCCTGGCTGCTGACCCTCCACCCCACGGCCGCCGGCCGCACCTACGCAGCCTACGGCGGGGTCTATATCGGCGTCGCCCTGATCTGGCTGTGGGCGGTGGACGGCCTGCGCCCCACCGTCTGGGATCTCACCGGCGGCGCCGTGGCCCTGGCCGGCATGGCCATCATCATGTTTGCCCCGCGGGGCTGAACCCCGCCCACCTCCACCGGAGTTCCCATGTCCGCGCTGTTCTCCCCCTATCGCCTGGGCGACCTGGCCCTGGCCAACCGCATCGTCATCGCCCCCATGTGCCAGTACTCGGCCGAGGACGGCAACGCCACCGACTGGCATCGCATCCACCTGGGCAACCTGGCCCTGTCGGGTGCGGCCCTGCTGATCATCGAAGCCACCGCCGTCACCCCGGAAGGCCGCATCTCGCCGGCCGACCTGGGCCTGTGGTCCGACGCCAACGCAGCGGCCCTCGGCAGCACCCTCGACAGCCTGCGCCGCTACTCGTCGATGCCAGTGGCCGTGCAGCTCGCCCACGCCGGCCGCAAGGCCTCCAGCCACCTGCCCTGGGAGGGCGGCCAGCTGATCCCCCTGGAGGCCGGCGGCTGGGACACCGTGGCCCCCTCCGCCCTGCCCCATGGCGACGGGGAGCGCGCCCCGCTGGCCCTCGACACCGCCGGGCTGCGGCGCATCCGCGAGGCCTTCGTCACCGCGGCCCGCCGCGCCGCCGCCATCGGCCTGGATGCGGTGGAACTGCATGCAGCCCACGGCTACCTGCTGCACCAGTTCCTGTCGCCGCTCTCCAACATCCGCAGCGACGCCTACGGCGGCACGCTGGAGAACCGCCTGCGCTTTCCGCTGGAAGTCTTCGACGCGGTGCGGGCGGTGTTTCCGGCGGGCAAGCCGGTGGGCATGCGCATCTCGGCCACCGACTGGGTGGAGGGAGGCTGGGATCTGGCGCAGAGCATCACCCTGTGCGAGGCGCTCAAGGCGCGGGGTTGCGACTTCATCCATGTATCGTCGGGCGGCCTGTCGCCCCGCCAGCAGATCACCCTGGCGCCGGGCTACCAGCTGCCCTTCGCCGAACGCATCCGCGCCGCAACCGGCCTGCCGACCGTGGCCGTCGGCCTCATCACGGAAGCCGAGCAGGCCGAAGCCGTGGTCGCCAGCGGTCAGGCCGATCTGGTGGGCATCGCCCGGGCCATGCTGTATGACCCGCGCTGGCCCTGGCATGCTGCTGCCACGCTGGGCGCCAAGGTGCAGGCGGCGCCCCAGTACTGGCGCTGCCAGCCGCGCGGGCTGCCGGACCTGTTCGCCGACGCCAAGGTTGGCCAGCGCTAGGCGTCCCGCCCTGCGCCGCCAGCCCCACCGGGGCCGGCGACGTGCCGGCGCACCACCTCGACCAGGCGCTCCGGGTCGATGGGCTTGGCCAGGTGGTCCACCATGCCGGCGGCAAAGCAGCGCTCCCGCTCTTCGTCGAGCGCGTGGGCGGTCTGCCCGATCACCGGCAGGTCGGGCGCCAGGGCGTGGATCGCCCGGGTGGCATCGAAGCCGTCCATCACCGGCATCTGCACGTCCATGAGGACCACGGCGAAGGCCTCTGCCCCCTGCTGACGCACCGCGTCCACCGCCTCCTGCCCGTTGCCGGCAAGCGTCACCCGGGCGCCCTCCTCGCCCAGCATCTCCTCCAGCACCATGCTGTTGACCTCGTTGTCCTCCGCCACCAGCACCGACAGGCCGGCCAGGCGGCGACCTCCCGGCTCGTCCCCTGCCTGGAAGGGCAGGGCCCTATCCGGGGCGACCGGCAGCAGTGACGGCACACAGGGCAGGCGGACCTCGAAGCAGCTGCCCTCGCCGGGCTGGCTGCGCACTGCCATCTCGCCGCCCATCAGTTCAACGATGCGGCGGGTGATGGTGAGGCCGAGGCCGGTTCCGCCAAACTTGCGGGTGGTGGAGTTGTCCGCCTGCTCGAAGGGGGCGAAGACCTTGGCCAGCTCCTCCCCGCTCATGCCGATCCCCGAGTCCTGCACCTTGAACACCAGCTGACCGTCCTCGTGGCTGACACTGAGGCTGACCTCGCCGTGGTCGGTGAACTTGATCGCGTTGGAGAGCAGGTTGATCAGGATCTGGCCGATGCGCAGCGGGTCGCTCAGGCAGGCGTCCGGCAGGGACTTCCCGCGCCGGAAACAAAGGGCCAGGCCCTTGGCCGCCGCCCGCTCCTCCATCAGCGCCAGCACCTCACGGATGACCTTGCCCAGATCAACCGGAATGGACTCCAGCCGCAGCTTGCCGGACTCGATCTTCGAAAAGTCCAGGATGTCGTTGATGATGCCGAGCAGCAGCTGCCCCGAGGAGACGATGCGGGCGAAGGTCTCCCTGGCCTTGTCCCGTCCGCGGCTCTCGCGGAAGCCGATACGCGCCAGCCCCAGCACGCCGTTGAGCGGTGTGCGGATCTCGTGGCTCATGTTGGCCAGGAATTCACTCTTCACACGCGCCAGGCGCTCGGCTTCGGCCCGCGCGGCCACCAGGTCGGCGGTGCGCTCGGCCACCAGCTCCTCCAGGCTGTCACGATAGCGGGCCAGCTCCTGGTCCTTCAGCACCCGCTCGGTGATGTCTTCGAGGATGGCGATCCCGCCCACGATGGCTCCCGCCTCGTCACGCAGCGGCGCACAGTGCATCGCAATGTTCAGGTCACGGCCGTTGTAGGTGGTCCGGTAGGGCCCTTCGTAGCGCCCGATGCCTCCGGTGATGGCTTCTCGCAGGGGAGCCTGCACCCGCACATCCTGCAGCTTGCTGCAATCCAGGTTCAGCATGTACTCCAGCGGCGCCCCCATGATCCGGGCGAACTGCTGGTTGCAGTAGCTCACCTTCAGATCCGTGTCGTACTTGAGGATGCCCACAGGCGAATGGCGCAGCAGCAGGCGGGCATGCTCCTCGCTCTCGCGCAGGGCCAGCTCGGCGAGCTTGCGCTCGGTCACATCCGACTGGATGCCCTCCCACATCACGGAGCCATCCCCCAGCCGCGTGGGCCGGGCCTGCACCGAAATCCACCGCAGGCGCCCATCGGAACGGATCCGCCCTTCCCACTCAAAGGCCTCCAGGGTCCTGGCCGCACGGCGTCGTACCGCGTCGAAGGAGGCCCGGTCGTCCTCATGCAGGCGCTGGTACAAGACCCTCGAGTCAGCCAGGAGGGTTGCCGCATCCAGCCCGCACTGCTCGCAGAACAGGGGGCTCACATAGTCGAAGCGCAGCCGCTCATCCTCGGTCCAGTGGAGCTTGAACACCCCCACCGGAATCCTCGACACCAGGCGCTCGTACTCATCCAGGGCCGCCTTGAGGGATGACTCCGCACGATGCCTGTCCGTCACATCCTGCACCGCGCCATGGACTCGCACGGGCTCGCCCGCGGCATTCCGCTCGGCCTCGGCCAGGCCGTGAATCCAGCGCACCTGCCCATCCGGCCACAGGTAACGGTACTCATGATCGAAAGCCCGCCCTTCCAGGCCGCTCACTTCCGCGGCCCTGGCCAGCGTCACCGCCCGGTCGTCGGGGTGGACATTCTGCTGCCACGCCTCCAGCGGGAAATACCGGCCAGGCGGCAGCCCGAAGATCTGCAGGAACTGCGCGGACGAATGTGTCGTGTTGCCCGGCAGGTCAATGGAAAATACCCCCAGGCCACCGACCCTCTCGGCCACACGCAAGGCCTTGTCCCGGTCGCGCAGCTCGGCCAGGGCCTCGCCCAGGCGTTCCGCGTGGGCCTGCAGGCGGCGGTGATAGCGGATCACCAGCCAGGCGGCACCGGTGGTCAGCAGCAGGAAGCCCGCCAGCAGGACCAGCATGTCGCGCCTGTCGTCACGCCACTGGGCCAGGTATTCCTCGCTGGCCATCCCCAGCACCAGCAGCAGGGGCAGTCCTGTCACGCGGCGCACGGAGTTGATGCGCTCCACCCCATCCTTCATGTGGGGGGCCAGGTAAGTCGCCGTCTCCTGCCCCGAATCGAGGATGTGGGTCAGCTCGTCGGTGATGATCTTGCTGCCGACCCGCCCGGCCTCGCCCAGAATCGGCGGCTGCACGGCAATCAGGCTGCGATCCTCGTAGCGCAGCATCGCCAGCCCCTTGTGGCCCGGGCGCGGAACATCCAGCAGTTCCTCCAGGTAAGTCAGCGGTACCGCCGCGGTCACCACCCCCCCAAAGCGTCCATCCGCCAGGCGATAACGCCGCGAGAAGGACAGCACGCGCCCCCCCGAATCCGCCTCGGTCTGTGGCGGCGACACCACCAGGCGGTCGTTGCCCAGGCCGGCGAGAGTCCGGAAGGCCGCCGCTCCGATCACCCCCTGCACCGGCGGCGCCCCCAGGCTGGCCCAGCGCGGCAGCCCCTCGGCGTCGAAGACCCGCAGCCCCTCGATCTCGGGCAGCCAGCTCTTGTAGCGGGCGAGCAGGTCGCGGACGGCCTCCGGCCGCAAGGGCTGGCCGCTCCCCGCCGAAGCCTCGAGTTCATCGACCACCGCCCGCAAAGTGACATCGATGGAGCGGGCCGTGCTGCCCAGGCTCTGCTCCAGGACCTGCGTGAGGTTGCGCGTTTCCTGGGCGGCACGCTCCTCGGCCCGCACGCGGCCCTCGGCCAGGCGCGCCCAGCCCTGGCAAACCACCGCCAGGTTGATCAGCAGCACGGCGAGCAGGAGCACCCGCTCGAAAGCACCCCCACCATAAAAAAAACGCCGCACCGCCCGGGCAGGGGCAGTAACGGCAATCCTTGAAAGCGTGGCACGCCGAGCGTTCATGTTTCGACCAGGAAGGGAAAACACAGCATAAACGATTGACCCGCCATGCATTAAATCAGGTTATCGGCCTCTGCATGCGTCTCTGTAGGCTGACATTCACCCGGCTGACACCGGGAGGGCACGAGGCTGTCATCAGACACGGGCAGATTCGAGGGATGGACGCCCCCCCCCCTCTCCGCCGTCACGCCGCCCTGTGGCTGCTGCCCCTCCTGCTGACCAGCGGAGACGCACTGGCCTGGGGGCTCTACACCCACGTCTATTTCGCCCAGCTGCTGCTGTGGGCGATCCCCCTCGCCGACCCGGCCCTGCGCCGGCTGGCCCGCCGCCATCCGCGGCTGGTGATGGCCGGCGCCTGCCTGCCCGATGTCGCCCTGACGGCCCGCCGGGCCGGCGCCGAGGCGCTCACCAGCAGCCACCGCTGGCCCCAGCTGCACGCCTTGATGGAGAGCGCCCGCAGCGACGCGGAGCACGCCGCCGTGCTCGGCTACGCCAGCCACCTGATGGCCGACATCATCGCCCACAACCATTTCGTCCCCGCCCATGAGCGGCTCTGGTTCGAGTCCGACATCACCACTCACATCGCCGTCGAATGGGCCATGGACCACCACGTCGGGCAGCACCTGTTCGCCCGCCCCGCGGCCCTGATGCAGGAAGAGCAGACGCGCCTCACTCCCCTGATGGCGCGCGCCTTCGACAGCCCGCCGGAGCGGGTCGGCCAGGCCCTGACAACCCTCGCCCAGGGAGAGAGCTTGCTGCGCAGCAGCCGCCTGCACGCCGGGCTGTACCACACCGCCCGCTTCGTCGACCGGCGGGTCCAGCGGCGCTTCAACCTCTACCTGGGGCATACCGCACGCCGCCTGACCCAGCTGGATCGCCTGCTCGAAGGCGAACTCCCCGGCTGGACCGCCGAGGTGGAGCCGCTCGCCGCCCGGGCCCGCCTGATCGACGCGCCACGGCGCATGCTGCGCGCCTGCCTGCCCCTGCCGGAAGACCTCTTCGCCACCCAGCAACGCTGAAGAACAAAGCCCCTGCCGTCAGGCAGGGGCTCACAAAGCGCGTGCAGGAAAGCGGGGCTCAGACGAAGCGGATCGCCAGCCCGGCCAGCACACCACCGATGGCGCCACCGGCCAGCACATCGCTGGGGTAATGCAGCCCCAGCACCGGGCGGGACACCGCCACCAACAGGGCAAAGCCGAGCACCAGCGGGGCCAGCGCCGGGAAATGCTGGGAGAGGATCAGGGAGAAGCTCACCGCATGCAGCGTGTGGCCGGACGGGAAGCTGAACTTGTCCAGCGGACAGCCTGCGCACACCACATCGCTCACCACCTCGAAAGGCCGCGGCCGCAGGGTACGGGTCTTCAGGAATTTGTACACCAGCACTCCAACCACCCCCGCCACCAGCATCTGGCGCAGGGCCGGCAGGGCTGCCGTGCCCCACAGCGCAAACAGGCAGGCCGCCAGTACATACCAGGCCACCCCGTCGCCCAGGCGGCTCACTACGCGCAGCAGGTCGCGCAGCCCACGGTAGCGGCACAAGCGGTTGGAGCGCACCGCCAGGCGGTCATCGAGCAACTGGAGACGGGCTGGCAGGGCGAACATGGCTTACCTCCGGGCGGACAGGGGAGCACTCAGGATGACCTGGCGCTGCAAGGCCACCAGGCTGTCGACGATGGCATGCCAGGCCAGGCTGGCCACCCGCTCGCGGGCCGCCAGGCGCTGGCGCGCGCGCAATTCGGGGGATTCGGCCAGGGTCACTGCCCCGGCAATGAAAGCCGCTTCGTCACCGGGTTCGGCGAGCCAGCCCTGGAGCCCGTGGGTCAGCAACTCCTGGGCCGCTGCGTCACGGTAGGCCACCACCGGCAGGCCGCTGGCCAGGGCCTCGGCCACCACGTTGCCGTAGGTCTCGGTGAGGCTGGGAAAGAGGAACAGGTCGCCGCTGGCGTAATGCTCCGCCAGCAGTTCGCCAGTCTGCGGGCCGGTGAAGATCGCCCGCGGCTGGCGGGCGCGCATGCCCTGCAGGGCCGGGCCGCTGCCCACCATGATCAGGCGCGCCTCCGGGCGCTGCGCCAGGATCGCCTCGAAGGCGCGCTCCAGCAGGGCCAGGTTCTTCTCCGGGGCGATCCGGCCGACATAGAGCACGGCCAGGTCGTCGGGGCCCAGGCCCCAGCTGCGGCGCAGGGCCTCGCTGCGCCGGGCCGGGTCGTAGAGGCGCGTATCCACCCCGCGGGACACCACGTCCACCCGCGGGATCCCCTGACCAGCCAGCTCCTCGCAGAGGGCGCGGGTGGGTACCAGGGTCAGATCGGCCCGGTTGTGGAACTTGCGCAGATAGGCGGCGATGGGGCGCTTCAGCCAGCCCACGCCGTAGTGGCCGCTGTAACGATGGAAATTGGTATGGAACTCGCTGATCACCGGCAGGCCGAGCTTGCGCGCCGCGGTCAGGGCCGACCAGCCCAGCGGGCCTTCGGTCACCACCTGCACCACGTCCGGCCGCTGCAACGACCAGCGCCGCAGCAGCACCTTGCGGGCCGGCAGGCCCATCTGCAGGTTGGCATAGCGCGGCAGCGGAATCCCCCGGGACAGCATCTCCTCCACCCCGTCGATTCCATCGCCACTGAGGATCGCCCCGCCCTCATGGGCCTGGCGGGGCCGGATCAGGTCCACCCGGTGGCCGGCGGCCACCAGCCCATCCACCATCCGCCCGGTGGTCATGGCCACCCCGTTGATCTCAGGCGGATAGGTCTCCGTCACCACGGCCACCCGGAGGGAGGTCAGTTGGCTGGCGAGTTCCTGGCATACGAGTCCGGCGCGGTCCATGCCAGCAGTGTCGCGAGGCCATGCTGCAGGGATGTGACGCCGAGGTGATGGCTGGGTGACGCCCGCCGGGCGCGCCCTCCCCCAAGCCGGGTGCGCGCGTTCAGGCGTCCGCCAGACCACCTCCCGCCGCCGGCACGGCACCCTGCGGACGAGCACTCACCCGCAGGCAACGCCGGCCATCGGCTTTGGCCTGATACATGGCAGCGTCGGCCCGCTGCAGCACCGCCGCAGCCGTGTCCCCCGGCTCGGGAAAGACGGTCAGGCCGATGCTCGGGGAACGCGCGACCACGTGGCCGTCGATGGTGTAGGGCCGGCCGACCGCCTCCAGCAGCTTGCCTGCCACCGTGTTCGCCCCCTCCAGTGCGGCCTCACGATCCGGCGCGAAGAGCGGCAGCAGGACCACGAACTCGTCGCCCCCCAGACGGGCCACCGTGTCGCTGTCCCGGACCTGCTCACGCAAGCGCCGGGCGATTTCGATCAGGAGCGCGTCGCCCCGCTGATGGCCCAGGGAGTCATTCACTTCCTTGAAATGATCCAGGTCCAGGAACATCAGGGCCCCGAAGGTCTGCTGCGGATGGCGCCCCCCCTCCGCCAAGGTCTGGCGCAGCCGGTCGTCCAGCAAGCGCCGATTGGGCAGGCCGGTCAGCGGATCGACCAGCGACAGGGCGTGCAGGTGGCGGTTGGCCTCGAGCAACTGGCGATAGACCCCCTGGGCATAGGCCGTCACGGCAAACGAAATGATGCTGCAGCTGACGAGGGCCAGGGTGATGGTCACCTCGGAGAGGCGGGAATAGGGAATGGGCAGGCCCGGATTGAGGGCCAGGATGACGGCGATGCTCGCCACGGTGAACGCCAGCCCGACCCTGCGACCAAGCAGGATGTAGCTTCCGCCGATGCCCAGGAAGTACCAGACGATGCGCAGCTCATCCCCGGGTACGCTGACCAGGGCCAGGGTGTAGATCGCAAAGCTCGCCAGAACCAGGATCGCCGCCAGCGGCACATAGAGTGAGCGCCGCCAGGTCAGGGACAGCATGACCAGGTTGGCCAGGCAATACACCACCGTGCCAAGCAGCTGCGTCTGGCCGAGATGGTTGATGCCCATCAGGTCGGCCAGCACGAACAGCGCCGATACGCCACCGGCAGCCGCCAGCAGGGCGCGAAGGAAAAGCCTCTGAAAGACCCGATAGCCGTCATCGGCCACACCCGGGTCCTGGAAGGTCGGGGGCGTTTTGTGCATGCCAGCAATATACCAGCAGCGTCATGCCCCCCAATCTCCCTCCTCCTCCAGGAACGCTCAATCAGCCCCACGCCTGTCCGTTTCGCGCCACATCAGCCTGGAAGCGTAAGATGGGAAACGGAACAGCCGTCCCAGAAATGTTCGGGCTTTGAACGACTACCGCGAGGTATGCCCCGTGACAGACTCCTTGCACCTGCCCCTTCGCGGACACGCCAGCCGGAACCTGAGCAGGCTGGTGCCATGCCTGGTTGTCCTGGTGTTGATGGCGGCGTCCGCATGGGCCGACACCTGGGCCTCGCCCACCCCTGTTGCCCGGCTCGCGGTGCTGGCCTTTCGCCCCAAGCCCGAGATGCAGGCCCGCTGGCAACCCATCGTGGACCACCTCAACCGGGCCGGCCTCGGGCGGCACTTCGAGCTCGACGTGCTGACCTACCCCGAGATGGATGCCGCCGTACGCGAGCGCCGGGTAGATGTCGTCATCACCCAGCCCGGCCACTACATCCGCCTGACCCAGCTCGGCGGGCTGCATTCGCCCCTGGCCACCCTGGTGGAAAACGACGGTGGCCACGCCCTCGCCAGCTTCGGTGGCGTCATCGTCGGCCGTGCCGACGACCCGACCCTCCACACACTGGCCGACCTGCGCGGCAAGCGCATCGCCAGCAGCGCCATGGCCTCCCTCGGCAGCTACCAGATGCAGGCCCTGGAGCTGCTGCAGAACAACATCCAGCTGCCCCAGGATGCACAGGTCATCGAAACCGGCCAACCCCAGGACAAGGCTATCGCGATCTTGCTCGCCGGGCAGGCCGACGCGGCCTTCGTCCGCACCGGCGTGATCGAGGCCATGCAGCGGGAAGGGCGGCTGGACATGAGCCGCCTGAAGATCATCAATCCGCACCGGGCTAACGGCTTTCCCTTTGCCCTGTCCACCCCGCTCTACCCCGAATGGCCGGTGGCCGCCATGCCCTGGGCGGACGAGGATCTGGCCCGCCAGGTGGCGGCCACGGTGCTGGCCCTGCCCCATGGCGGCGAGGTGGCCCGCGCGGCCGGCATCCATGGCTTCACCGTTCCCGGCGATTACCGGCCGGTGGACAGCCTGATGCGCCAGCTGCGCATCCCCCCCTACGATGCCCCCCAGCGCATCACCGCGGCGGACGTATGGTCCCAGTACCACGGCCTGATCATCCTGCTCACCGCGCTGGGTTTCAGCATCCTGCTCGGTGCGATCCTGCTGCTCCTGCGCAGCAACCGCCGCCTGCGCGACGAACAGGCCCGGGCGGAAGCCGTTCTGCTGCGCCTGAGCGCCAGCGAGTTGCGCTTCCGGACCATCTTCGAGCAGGTCAATGCCCTCTCCATCCAGGGCTACCAGCCCGACGGCACGGTGGTTTACTGGAATCCTGCCTCCCGGCTGATCTATGGCTACACCGCCGAGGAAGCGATCGGCCGCTCGCTTTACGAGCTGATCATTCCCGATGCAGCTCGCGAGGACGTCATTCGTAATGTGGCCTGGATGTTCGCGCACCACACGGGCCTGGAGGCCGGCCGGCTCCAGCTGCGCGACAAGCAGGGGCGGCCGGTGGACGTCTATTCGAGCCATGTGGTGGTGGATACGGTCGAGCATGGCCCCCTGCTGTTCTGCCTGGATGTGGACCTGACTACGCTGACCCGCACCGAAAAGGCCCTCATCGAAAGCGAAACCCGCCAGCGCCTGATCCTCGAGGCGATCGGAGAGGGGGTTTTCGATACCGATCTGGAAGGACGCTGCACCTTCGTCAACCCGGCCGCCGCCAAGCTGCTCGGTTACCGTGAAGACGACATCCTCGGTCAACCGATGCACGCGCTGGTCCACGCCCGCCACCCTGATGGACGCCCCTACCCCCGCGAGCACTGCCCGGTCTGCTGGACCACCCTGGACGGGCAGACCCGGCGGCTGGACGAACATTTCTGGCGCAAGGGTGGGGAGAGCTTCCCGGTGCACCTGACCATCACCCCCAGCCGGCGCAACGGGGAGCTGAGCGGCGCGGTGGTGGTGTTCTCGGACATCAGCGAAAGCGTCCGCATCGCCAGCGAACTCGACCGCCACCGCAATCACCTGGAGGACCTGGTCAGCCAGCGCACCGCCCAGCTGGAGCAGGCCCGCCTCGCGGCTGAGACGGCCAACCAGGCCAAGAGCGCCTTCCTGGCCAACATGTCCCACGAAATCCGCACCCCGCTCAATGCCATCACCGGCATGGCCTACCTGATCCGGCGCTCTCACGTCACGCCCGAGCAGGCCGAGCGACTGGGCAAGATCGAGGCCGCCGGTCACCACCTGCTGGAGATCATCAACGCCATCCTCGACCTGTCCAAGATCGAGGCCGGCAAGTTCTCACTGGATGCCTCGCCCGTCGACATCCCGACCGTGGTCGACAACGTGGCGGCCATGCTGGCGGATCGGGCGCGGGCACGCGGCCTGCGCCTCGAGGTGGACCTGCCGGCCGCCTTCCCGCCCCTCCTGGGCGACGCGACACGCCTGCAGCAGGCCCTGCTCAACTACGCCGGCAACGCCGTCAAGTTCACCACGCAGGGCTCGGTCACCCTGCGGGCGGTCACCGAGGCGGACGACGGCCAGGCCCTGACCGTACGCTTCGAGGTCGAAGACACCGGGATCGGTATTCCCGAGGCACTCCTGCCCCGGCTGTTCGCCCCCTTCTCCCAGGCCGACGAGTCGATCACCCGCCAATACGGCGGCACCGGCCTGGGCCTGGCGATCACCCGCAAGCTGGCTGAGCTGATGGGCGGAGCGGCCGGCGTGGATAGCACCCCTGGCGTGGGCAGCTGCTTCTGGTTCTCGGCCCGCCTGGAGCGCCAACCCCTCGACACCCCTAAAACCCCCACCTTCACCGCCGAGGATGCCGAGGCCGCGCTGGCGCGGGAATGCCGGGGCGCGCGGGTCCTGGTGGTGGAGGATGAACCGGTGAATCAGGACATCGTGCTCGAACTGCTGGCCGACACGGGCCTGCTCCTCGACACCGCCAGCGACGGGCTGGAAGCCCTGGCCTGCCTGGACCGGCAGACCTACGCGCTGATCCTGATGGACGTGCAGATGCCCCGCCTCGACGGCCTGGAATGCACCCGGCGCATCCGCGAGCGCCCGGATGGAGGCCGGATACCGATCATCGCCATGACGGCCAACGCCTTCACCGAGGATCAGCTCCGCTGTCGCGAAGCCGGGATGAACGATTTCATCAGCAAGCCGGTGGATACCGACGCCCTGTTCCAGACCCTGCTCAGATGGCTGTCACCGCAACACCAGGAGGGCGCTCAGGCCGGGGCCCCCTCGACTGACTCCAGATAGCGTCCGAACTCCGCCTCCGGCATCGGGCGGGCAAAGTAGTAACCCTGCCCCTCGTCGCATCCAAAGCTGCGCAGCACGGCCAGCACCTCGGCGTTCTCCACCCCCTCGGCGATGGTCACCAGGTTGAGGCTGTGGGCCATGTCGACGATGGCCCGGACGATCGCGGAGTCCTCCGGGTCGCTGGTCAGGTCGCGCACGAAGGACTGGTCGATCTTCAGCTTGTTCACGGCCAGCTTCTTCAGGTAGGCCAGGCTGGAATAGCCTGTCCCGAAATCATCGATCGACAGGCGCACGCCAAACTCCCGCAGGCGCTGCAGGGTGGCCAGCACCTCTTCGGTCTGGTGCAGCAGGGTGCTCTCGGTCAGCTCGATCTCCAGCCGGTCGGGGGGCAACCCGCTGTCCCCCAGTGCCTCGGCCACGGTCTGCTCCAGGTTGCCGCGCTTGAACTGGATCGCCGAGATATTCACCGCCACCACCAGGGGTTCGCCTCCGGGCGCCTGCCAGCGCGCCGCCTGCCGGCAGGCCTCACGCAGCACCCAGGCCCCCAGCGGCACGATCATCCCGCAGCTCTCCGCCACCGGGATGAAGTGCCCCGGCGACAGCATGCCCCGCTCGGGATCGTGCCACCGCACCAGGGCCTCCGCCCCCACCACGCGCCCGCTCTTCAGATCGAGCAGGGGCTGGTAGTGCAGCAGGAACTCACCGCCGGCCAGGCCGCGCTGGAAGTTGGAGCGCAGACGCAGCGCCTCCTGCACCTGATGGTTCATGGCCTCGTCGAACATGCGGTAGGTGTTCCGCCCCGCATCCTTGGCGTGATACATGGCCGTGTCGGCGTTCTTCATCAGGGTGGTGAAGTCCTCGCCGTCGTCCGGGTACAAGGCCACCCCGATCGACACCGAGGTGGTCAGGGTCCGCCCCGGCAGCTCCACCGGCGCCTCCACCGCGGTCAGCAGCTTGTCGACGCGCAGGCTCAGGCTCTCCAGGTCACGGACGCCCGGCAGGATCACCAGGAACTCGTCCCCTCCCAGGCGGCACACCGTATCCGTCTCGCGGACCTGGTGGCGGAGCCGGCTGGCCAGCGCCTTCAGCATCTCATCGCCGATGTCGTGGCCCAGGGAGTCGTTGATCGTCTTGAAGCCGTCCAGATCAAGAAAGAGCAGCGCCGTCCGCTCCCCGGAACGGGCCGCGTGCCCCCGGGCCTGCTCGAAGCGGTCCTCCGCCAGCAGGCGGTTGGGCAAGGCGGTGAGCGGGTCATGATGGGCCAGGAACTCGATGCGCGCCTCATTGCGGCGGCGCTCCGTGATGTCGGCAAACAGCAGCACCACACCGATGTCCTCACCGTCCTTGATCAACGGATAGGCATCGAAGCGGACCGGGAAACGGCTGCCATCCGCGCGCGTGAACACCCCGTCGCTGCTATGGACCACCGTGCCCACCACCAGGGCCTGGCGCACCACACACTCCTCGGGGGTCAGCTCACGGCCGTCGGCTCCGTGGGTATGCAGCAGGGAGGGCAGGTCGCGGCCCTGCAGGGCCGCCTCGCTGCGGTAGCCCAGGATCTTAAGCGCCGCCGGGTTGCAGAACAGCAGCCGCCCCTGGCGATCCATCCCGCAGATCCCCTCACCGACCGAACCGAGCAGTTGCTGGAAGCGGTCCTCGCTGGCCTGCAGATCCACCGTGGCACGCTTGCCCCTCGCCTCGGACGCCTGCAGACGCATCAGGATCAGGCCCAGCAGCAGCAGGAACAGCATCGTGGCCGCCGCCGCCGCTGCCGCATCGCGCTTCCAGTGGCTGAGGAAGTCCGGCAGGGCGATGCCCACCGCCACATAGAAAGGAAAGGCACCGACGCGCTTGAACGCATACACCCGCTCCACCCCGTCAATCGCGGCCTGGAAGCGCAGGGAGCCCTCCATCTCGCCGGCCTCGACGCGCATGTGCATCGCGTTGTTGCTCAGCGTCTGGTTGACCCTGTCCGGCTGGGCGGGCCGCCGCATCACCAGGCGGCCATCATCCGAGCGGCGGAAGGTGACCACGCCGTTGGGGCCAAGCTCCAGATCCTCGAAGAGTCCCTGCAGATAGCTCAGCTCCAGCGGCGCCATGGCCACACCGGCAAAGGCCCCCGCGGCATCGCGGATCGGTACCGCCATGAAGAGCTGCGGACGCCCCGCCAGACGCCCTACCGCCACCTCGGAGAACACCAGCCCGCGCGAGGGGTCCTGGCGCAACAGCTCGAAATAGCTGCGTCCGAGGGCGTCCGCACGGGGCTCGGCGATTTCCGAGGCGTAGCGCACCACGCCACGACGATCGATCAGGCGGAATCCGGTGATCTCGGGAAAATGCCGGGCCTCCAGGACCAGCTTGTGACGGACCCGCTCGCGCAAGGCCTCCGGCACCTCCGGCTCCAGTGCTTCGAGTGGCACATCCACGGCCAGCTCTTCCAGATTGGCCTGGGCCCGACGCAGGGTCGACTCCAGCCGAGCCTCCAGCACACGGACCATATTGCGGGCATCCGTTGCAGCCTGGAGCTGCAGGTCGCCGTGGGCGGCCCCCAGCAGAAACGCCATCAGCGCAGCCATGGCCAGGGCTACCAGCAGGAAGAAACCCGGATAGCCCAGGCGAAGGCGACGTGACATAGATCACAGTATCGGCAGCCTGGCCCCGAACTGAAGCCGACGCCCGGACAGCGTCAAAGCATGCGGCAGGCTGTAAACAGCCTATCATTCGCCTCCTCATGCGAATCGAAGACATCCGCCAGCGGCTGACCGCCCTGGGCGCCCGCCCTGTCCACATCCAGCGCGTGCTGCGCGCCTGGGCCCACGCCCTGCCCCTCGACGCCGGCGCCGGCCGCCGGGGAGATCGGAAGAGCGTCGTGTAGGGAAAGAGTGTAGATCTCGGTGGT
>CALBTT010000090.1 GCA_937967645.1 uncultured Zoogloea sp. | reverse complement strand
AGTCATGGGCCAGGCCGCCGGTGAGCTGGCCGATGGCCTCCATCTTCTGGGCCTGCGCCAGGGCGGCCTGGGTGCGGCGCTGCTCGGTGACGTCCACCGAGTGGACATAGCAGCCGAGCACGCTGCCATCGGGGGCGATGTCGGGCACCAGGGTGCTGCGGGCACAGGCCGGGTTGCCGTCGCGGCCGGTGAGGCGGTATTCGTAGGTCACCCGCTCGCCGGTCAGGGCGCGGGCCACGTCGGACTTCACCACCTCGAAGACCTCCTGCCCGGTGACCTCCTGGATATGCCGCCCCTCGACCTGATCGGCCGACCAGCCGAACCAGTCGGCATAGCCCTTGTTGGCATAGCGGTAGACCCCGTCCCGGTCGAAGTAGGCGATGGCGGCGGGGATCGCGTCGGTGATCTCGCGCAGGCGCTGCTCGCTGCGGCGCAGGGCCTGGGTGATCACCTTGTTGGAGTCGATGGCCGCCGTGAGCTCCTCATTGGCCCGGGTCAGGGCCTCGGTACGGGACTCGATGTGCTCCTCCAGCTCGGCCTGGTGGCGGGCGATCTGCTCCTGGGCGCGGCGCTGCTCGGTGATGTCGGTGTACAAGGTGATGAAACCCGAATGCGGCAACGGAAAGCCGCGGATCGACAGGATGCGGCCGTTGGGCCGGACCCGCTCGGTGGCATGGGGCTGGAAGCTGCGGGCCCGGGCCACCCGTTCGGCGATCTGGGCCGCCGGATCGCCGGGACCGTAGTCGCCGCGCTCCGCGTTGTAGCGGATGAAATCCTCGAAGGACACGCCCTCCCGGGCCAGGGCGTCCGGAAAATCGAGCAGGCGCAGGAAGGTGGCGTTCCAGGCCACCATGCGCAGCTCGGCATCGAACACCGTGACGCCCTGATCGAGGCGGTCGAGGCCCGCGCCCAGCATCTCCCGGTAGCGCCGGTCGAAGGACGGATCCCCGCCTGCGGGGCGATCGGAGGCGGTGTCTCGGGGGTCGTTCATACGTGCTCCAGGGTCTTGGGGGCCGGCCATCGGGCGAGCCGGCGCGGCTGGCTTTTCTGCTGATTCTAGCGATCCCGGCGGCCGGCTTCCGACCCCGACAACATTCAGTACATTTCCACGAAACTTCCGACAAGTTTGTCTGCGAATCTTCTCCCCGATCCCCGGTGGTGCGCATGCGCCGCCAAAGGGGTAGGCCTCAGAGCCACCGCCTCACCCAAGTCGTGGCGTCAAAACCAGGAGGAGAAGATAAGTGTCGATGTCCCCGTACGACCACGGGCTGGACAAGTGCGCTGCCAACTACGTGCCGCTGTCCCCCCTGTCCTTTCTTGAGCGCACCGCCCAGATCTACCCGGACCGCCTGTCGGTGATCCATGGCGCGCGCCGCTTCACCTGGAACGAGACCTACGCCCGCTGCCGCCGCCTGGCCAGCGCCCTGGCCCGCAAGGGCATCGGCCGCGGCGACACCGTGGCGGTGATGCTGCCCAACGTGCCAGCGATGGTCGAGGCCCACTTTGGCGTGCCCATGGTCGGCGCCGTGCTGAACACCCTCAACACCCGCCTGGACCCCGAGGCCATCGCCTTCATGCTGGCCCACGGCGAGGCCAAGGTGCTGATCACCGACCCGGAATTCGCCACCACCATCGAAGCCGCGCTGGCGCTGCTGGAAGGGCCCAAGCCGCTGGTGATCGACGCCCTCGACGCCGAATACCCGAGCACCACCCGCCTCGGCGAGATCGAATACGAAGCCTTCCTGGCCGACGCCGACCCGGAGTTCAAGTGGTCACTGCCCGCCGACGAGTGGGACGCCATCGCCCTCAACTACACCTCGGGCACCACCGGCAATCCGAAGGGGGTGGTCTTCCACCACCGCGGCGCCTACCTCAACTCGGCCTCCAACATCATCAGCTGGGGCATGCCGCAGCACGCGGTGTACCTCTGGACCCTGCCCCTCTTCCACTGCAACGGCTGGTGCTTCGCCTGGACCCTGGCCGCCAATGCCGGCGTCAATGTGTGCCTGCGCAAGGTGGACGTGGCCCTGATCTACGAATTGATCCGCAGCCACAAGGTCACCCACTTCTGCGGCGCCCCGATCGTGCATGGCATGCTCATCAACGCCCCGGAAGGCCTGCGCGCCGGCATCGAGCACAAGGTGTCGGCCCTCATCGCCGGTGCCGCGCCCCCGGCCGCGATCATCGAGGGCATGGAGCGCATCGGCTTCGACATCACCCATGTGTATGGCCTGACCGAAACCTACGGCCCCGCCTCGGTGTGCGCCAAGCACCCCGAATGGGACGCCCTGCCGATCGCCCAGCGCGCCGAGCGCAACGGCCGCCAGGGGGTGCGCTACCACATGCAGGAAGCCATCACCGTGCTCGACCCGCAGACCATGGAGCCGGTGCCCGCCGACGGCGAGACCATGGGCGAGATCATGTTCCGCGGCAACCTGGTGATGAAGGGCTACCTCAAGAACGAGAAAGCCACCGAGGAAGCCTTTGCCGGCGGCTGGTTCCATACCGGCGACCTGGCCGTGCTGCACCCGGACGGCTACGTGAAGATCAAGGACCGCTCCAAGGACGTGATCATCTCCGGCGGGGAGAACATCTCGTCGCTGGAGGTCGAGGAAGTCCTCTACCGCCACCCCGCCGTGCTCACCGCCGCCGTGGTCGCCAAACCCGACGAGAAATGGGGCGAAGTGCCCGCCGCCTACATCGAGGTGAAGGAAGACGCCAAGGTCACGGCCGACGACATCATCGCCCACTGCCGTGAGCACCTGGCCCGCTACAAGGTCCCCAAGCACGTGGAGTTCTGCGTGCTGCCCAAGACGTCCACCGGAAAGATCCAGAAGTTCGTACTGCGCCAGCAGGCCAAGTCTGCCTCGGCAATCGAATAAACCCTCAGGAGACAAGATCAAATGAAGATTCTCGTGCCCGTCAAACGGGTCATCGACTACAACGTCAAAGTCCGCGTCAAGGCCGACCAGAGCGGCGTCGAGCTGGCCAATGTGAAGATGGCCATGAACCCCTTCGACGAGATCGCCGTCGAGGAAGCGGTGCGCCTGAAGGAAGCCGGCACCGCCACCGAGGTGGTGGCCGTCTCCGCCGGCGTGGCCCAGTGCCAGGAGACCCTGCGCACCGCCATGGCGATCGGCGCCGACCGGGGCATCCTGGTCGAGAGCGCGGCCGAGCTGCAGCCCCTGGCGGTGGCCAAGCTGCTCAAGGCCCTCGTGCAGAAGGAGCAGCCCCAGCTGGTGATCCTCGGCAAGCAGGCCATCGACGACGACTCCAACCAGACCGGCCAGATGCTCGCCGCCCTGCTCGGCTGGCCCCAGGCCACCTTCGCCTCCAAGGTCGAAGTGGCCGGTGAGCGCGTCCAGGTGACCCGCGAGATCGACGGCGGGCTGGAAACCCTGTCGCTCCCCCTGCCCGCCGTGATCACCACCGACCTGCGCCTCAACGAGCCGCGCTACGCCACCCTGCCCAACATCATGAAGGCCAAGAAGAAGCCCCTCGACACGGTGCAGCCGGCCGATCTGGGCGTGGATGTGAGCCCGCGCCTGACCACCCTCAAGGTGGTCGAGCCGGCCGCCCGCGGCGCCGGCATCAAGGTGGCCGACGTGGCCCAACTCATCGACAAGCTCAAGAACGAAGCCAAGGTGATCTGATCATGACCGTCCTCGTCATTGCCGAACACGACAACGCCGGCCTCAAGGCCGCCACCCTCAACACCGTCGCCGCGGCCGCCCGGATCGGTGGCGACATCCACGTGCTGGTGGCCGGCGCCGCCTGCGGCGGGGCCGCCGAGGCCGCCGCCCGCCTGGCCGGAGTGAGCCGGGTCAAGGTGGCCGATGCCGCCGCCTACGCCGAACAGGGCGCCGAGAACCTGACCGCCCTGCTGGTGGACGTGGTCAAGACCGGCGCCTACAGCCACGTGCTGGCCCCCGCCACCACCGGCGGCAAGAACGTGCTGCCGCGCGTCGCCGCGCTGCTCGACGTGGCTCAGATCTCCGACATCATCGCGGTCGAGTCGGCCGACACCTTCGTGCGCCCGATCTACGCCGGCAACGCCCTGGCCACCGTGAAGTCCGCCGATCCGGTGAAGGTCATCACCGTGCGCACCACCGCCTTCGATGCCGTCGCCGAGGGCGGCAGCGCCCAGGTGGAGGCCATCGCCGCCGGTCCCGACCTGGGTCAGAGCAAGCTGGTCGGCCGCGAGCTGACCGTGTCGGCCCGCCCCGAGCTGGGCGCTGCCAAGATCATCGTCTCCGGCGGCCGTGGCATGGGCAGCGGCGACAACTACAAGGCCGTGCTCGAGCCCCTGGCCGACAAGCTCGGCGCCGCCCTGGGCGCCTCCCGCGCCGCCGTGGATGCCGGCTACGTGCCCAACGACTACCAGGTCGGCCAGACCGGCAAGATCGTCGCGCCCCAGCTCTACCTGGCCGTCGGTATCTCCGGCGCCATCCAGCACCTGGCCGGCATGAAGGATTCCAAGGTCATCGTCGCCATCAACAAGGACCCCGAGGCCCCGATCTTCCAGGTCGCCGACTACGGCCTCGTCGCCGACCTGTTCGAAGCCGTGCCCCAGCTGGTCGGCAGCCTCTGACATGTAGGGGCGGCTTCAGCCGCCCTCGATCCGTGACACTGGCACGGTCCGTTGAGCCGCGTCCGCGGGCGGCTGAAGCCGCCCCTACAGGCCCCGACAGGCCCCTATAGGCCCAGAGAAACACGCAGCACCCATTCAACCGAATTCGGAAGGAAGCACCATGAGCACTTACGTCGCCCCCGTGAAGGACATGCTGTTCGCCATGAACGAGCTGGCCGGCCTGCAAGAGATCACCACCCTGCCGGGCAATGAAGAAGTCTCGCTGGACCTGGTCGAGGCGATCCTCGACGAAGCGGGCAAGTTCGCGTCCGAGGTGGTCGACCCGCTCAACCCGGTGGGCGACAAGCAGGGCAACAAATGGAACAACGGCGTGGTGACCACCGCCGACGGCTTCAAGGAGGCCTATGCCACCTTCTGCGAAACCGGCTGGAACGGCATGCCGGCTTCCACCGAATTCGGCGGCCAGGGCCTGCCGGTGACCGTGTCCACCGCCGTGCTGGAGATGTGGAAGTCCGCCAGCATCTCCTTCTCCCTGTGCCAGATGCTGACCCTCGGCGCGGTGGAGGCCATCGCCCACCACGCCTCCGACGAGCTCAAGGCCACCTACCTGCCGAACATGGTCTCCGGCAAGTGGACGGGCACCATGAACCTCACCGAGCCGCAGGCCGGCTCCGACCTGGCCGCCATCCGCAGCAAGGCCGAGCCCCGCGGCGATGGCACCTACGCCATCACCGGCACCAAGATCTTCATCACCTGGGGTGAGCACGACATGGCGGAGAACATCATCCACCTCGTGCTGGCCCGCCTGCCGGACGCGCCTCCGGGCGTGAAGGGCATCTCCCTGTTCATCGCCCCCAAGTTCCTGGTCAATGCCGACGGCAGCCTGGGCGAGCGCAACGACCTGATCTGCGCCTCCATCGAGCACAAGATGGGCATCCACGGCAGCGCCACCGCCGTGATGTCCTTCGGTGACAAGGGCGGTGCCATCGGCTACCTGGTGGGCGAACCGAACCGTGGCCTCGAATACATGTTCACGATGATGAACCACGCCCGCCTGAACGTGGGCCTGGAAGGCGTCGGCGTGTCCGAGCGCAGCTACCAGCACGCGCTGGCCTACGCCCGCGATCGCATCCAGGGCAAGATCATCGGCGACAAGAGCGGCGAGAAGAAGCCGATCCTGCACCACCCGGACGTGCGCCGCATGCTGATGGACATGAAGTCCCGCACCGAGGCCGGCCGTGCCATCGCCTATTACGTGGCCGGCTGCATGGACCGCGCCCACAGCCACCCGGACGCCGATGTGCGCGCAGCGAACCAGCGCCGCCTGGAACTGCTGACCCCGGTGGTCAAGGGCTGGTGCACCGAGAACGCCCAGGGCATCACCTGGAATGGCGTGCAGGTGCACGGCGGCATGGGCTTCATCGAAGAGACCGGCGCCGCCCAGTACATGCGCGACGCCCGCATCATCACCATCTACGAAGGCACCACCGCCATCCAGGCCAATGACCTGATCGGCCGCAAGACCGCCAAGGAAGGCGGCAAGAGCATGCAGCAGCTGCTCGCCGACATCGCCGAGAC
>CALBTT010000089.1 GCA_937967645.1 uncultured Zoogloea sp. | reverse complement strand
ACGCCGGGTGGTGTGGGAGGGGTCGGTCAGCTAAGCTGGCCGCCCCTATCCCGATCTGCGCGGTGGATCTCAGCTGCCGTTGAAGCGCAGCAGCGTGGCCCGTGCCGTGACCGTGCCGTTGCCGTCGGCGCTCTGCAGGAAGAGGCCGCGGTAGGGGCCCTCGGCGACCGTCCATTGGATGGCCTGGGTGGTGGTGCCATCCATGGTGGTCTCGCTGCTCAGCTTGCAGGCCTTGAAGCTCCCCGCTGGCACGCTGATGGTCTCGGTGCCGAGGAAGGTTTCCTTGAGGGTCTGGGGACTGGAAGGAGACGTGGCCACCATGCTTTCGAAGCTGACGGTGTAGGTGTAGCTGCGGGGCGTGTTGAGCGGCAGGATGTAGGGCTTGCGCAGGGCCGGGTCGAAGGCGCTGGTGGTACTCACGGCGAGGCCCTGGGCGCCGACCAGGCTGATCTGGCCGAAGGTCACGGCCTCGTTGCTGTCCAGGCGGGTGTAGTTCTTCACCTGGGTGGTGCTGCCAGCCCCGATGCCCGACGTCACGGTGGTGTCCACCTGCAGCTCGGTGGCCGGGTTGCCCTTGAAGGTGGTGCTGCCATTGACGGTGTAGCGGTTGCTGGTGGTGAGCACCACCGCGCCGCTGCTGTCCAGGCCCTGCAGGTCGACCTGGTAGGTATTGCCGGTGGTGTACAGCGCGACGTTGCTGTAGCAGTCGCCGGAGTCACTGCCCGCTGCAGTGCTGCCGGGTGTGGTGGTGCCCGGGGTGGAGGTGCCGCCGCCCGTGCCGGTGGTCGTGCCATTGCCGCTCGCAGGGGCCGATCCGCCGTTGTTGTCATCGCCCCCGCAGGCGGACAGAAGGGCAGACAGCAGCAGGATGGACAGCAGCTTCACCTTCATTGATCTAATCTCCATGAATGAACCTCCGGAAACCCGCCAGGCCGGTCGGGATAGGCACTTCGGCGGTGTGCCGGGTATTCCGGAAGTGTAGTGAGCGTCGCCCGCAGCACCCGTGACGGACCGCCACGGGCGTGGGCATATCTCACACCTGGGCGCGGTTGGGGAGCCAGTCCCGGGTGGAGCCGGATCGCTGGCTATTCTTGGCACAGATCAAGGTTTCCGGCGGGATGGAGGCATAGCATCCATGCATCTGAAAGACCCCGAGCCCCTCATGGATGTTTCCCGACGGCGGTTTCTCGGTGGGCGTGCGCCGCTGCCGGCGCCCTTCCGTCCGCCGTGGAGCCTGTCCGAGCCTCTTTTCCTCGACCGCTGCAGCCGCTGCGGTGACTGCGTGAAAGCCTGTCCCACCGGCCTGCTGCAGCGGAGCGAAGACGGCCATCCCGTCGCTGACTTCATGCAGGCCGCCTGCACTTTCTGCGGTGATTGCAGCCGGGCCTGCCCGACCGGGGCGATCGCCCCCATCGACGCGGCCGGCATGCCGAGCCCGTGGTCTTTCGTCATTGCCATCGGCGAGGGCTGCCTGGCGCACCAGAACGTGGAGTGCCGGGTCTGCGGCGAGCTCTGCGATGACGGCGCGATCCGTTTTCGGCCCCGCCTGGGCGGCGTCCCCCTTCCCGAGGTGGATGACGCCGCCTGTACAGGCTGCGGCGCCTGTATCGCTCCTTGTCCCGTGGTCGCCATCCAGCGGGTGGCCACCCCCACTGCCCCGGAGGGCCCATGAACATCGTCAGTCTCGTCCTGCGCATCAAGCCGGAGACTCGTGCCGAGGCGGAGGCCGCCCTGTGCGCCTTTCCCGGCGTCGAATGCCACGGCATGTCGGAGGACGGCAAGCTCGTCGTCACCGTCGAGGACGCGGAAGGGGCGGCCATGTCCGACACCCTGATCGCCCTGCACCGGGTGCCTCAGGTGCTGGCCGCCACCCTGGCTTATGAGCACACCAACGTCCCCTCCGGCGACGCCCCCCTTTCGAATCAAGCGCAAGCAGCGCATTCCCCCTGCGAGGAGGCCCAATCATGAGCATCAATCGACGCGACTTCATCAAGACCCAGGCCATTGCCGCGGCGGCCGCCACGGCCGGCATCTCCGTGCCCGCCATCGCCGCGAAGAAGGGTGAGGCGCCCGCTCCCGCGGAGAACGGATCCGTCGTGCGCTGGGACAAGGCGCCCTGCCGCTTCTGCGGTACCGGCTGTTCGGTGCTGGTGGGCGTCCAGAACGGCCGTGTGGTGGCCACCCAGGGTGACCCGGACGCGGCGGTGAACCGTGGCCTCAACTGCATCAAGGGCTACTTCCTGTCCAAGATCATGTACGGCGAGGACCGCCTGACCCGCCCCCTGCTGCGCATGAAGGACGGCAAGTACAGCAAGGACGGCGAATTCACCCCGATCAGCTGGAACCAGGCCTTCGACATCATGGCCGAGAAGTGGAAGGCCAGCCTCAAGGCCGAGGGCCCGGGCTCGATCGCCATGTTCGGCTCCGGCCAGTGGACCATCTTCGAGGGTTACGCCGCCTCCAAGCTGATGAAGGCCGGCTTCCGCTCCAACAACCTCGACCCCAACGCCCGCCACTGCATGGCCTCGGCGGTGACCGGTTTCATGCGCACCTTTGGCATGGACGAGCCGATGGGCTGCTACGACGACATCGAGCAGTCCGACGCCTTCGTGCTGTGGGGCTCCAACATGGCCGAGATGCACCCCATCCTGTGGACCCGCATCACCGACCGCCGCCTGACCAAGACCGACGTGCAGGTGCACGTGCTGTCCACCTTTGAGCACCGCAGCTTCGAGCTGGCCGACAACGGCATGATCTTCGTGCCCAATACCGACCTGGCCATCCTCAACTACATCTGCAACCACATCATCCAGTCGGGCAAGGTCAACCAGGAGTTCATCAAGAAGAATGTGAACTTCAAGATCGGCGAGACCGACATCGGCTACGGTCTGCGCCCGGCCCATGCGCTGGAGAAGGACGCCAAGTTCAACGGCTATCCCGGCGCCGACGGCAAGCCCAAGAACAACCCCAGTGACGCCCGCCCGAGCAGCTTCGAGGAGTTCAAGAAGTTCGTCTCCGAGTACACCCTCGAGAAGGTCTCCAAGCTCTCCGGCGTGCCCGCCGAGCGCCTCAAGAAGCTGGCCGAGCTGTACGCCGACCCGAACAAGAAGGTGGTCAGCTTCTGGACCATGGGCTTCAACCAGCACACCCGCGGCACCTGGGTGAACAACATGATCTACAACGTCCACCTGCTGGTGGGCAAGATCTCCACCCCGGGCTCCGGCCCCTTCTCCCTCACCGGCCAGCCCTCCGCCTGCGGCACCGCCCGTGAGGTGGGCACTTTCGCCCACCGCCTGCCGGCCGACATGCTGGTGACCAACCCCGAGCACCGCAAGCACGCCGAGGAGATCTGGCAGCTGCCGGAAGGCACCATCCCCGACAAGATCGGCCTGCACGCCGTGGCCCAGAGCCGCGCGCTGAAGGACAGCAAGCTCAAGTGCTACTGGACCAGCACCACCAACAACATGCAGGCGGGCCCCAACGTCAACCAGGAGATCTATCCGGGGTGGCGCAACCCGGCCGCCTTCGTGGTGGTGTCCGACGTGTATCCCACCGTGTCGGCCCTGGCCGCCGACCTGATCCTGCCCGCTGCCATGTGGACCGAGAAGGAGGGTGCCTTCGGCAACGCCGAGCGGCGCACCCAGGTGTGGCGCCAGCAGGTCAAGGCGCCGGGCGAGGCCAAGTCCGATCTGTGGCAGTTCATGGAGTTCTCCAAGCGCTTCAAGGTTGAAGAAGTGTGGCCGGCCGAGCTGCTCGCCAAGAAGCCCGAGTACAAGGGCAAGACCCTCTTCGACGTGCTCTACGCCAACAAGGTGGTGAACAAGTTCCCGAAGAGCGATGTGCAGAAGGTCAACGAGCACGCCATCAAGGGCTACACCAACGACGAGGCGGAAGTTTTCGGCTTCTATGTGCAGAAGGGCCTGTTCGAGGAATATGCCCAGTTCGGCCGCGGCCATGGCCACGACCTGGCCCCCTTCGACGTCTATCACAAGGCCCGCGGTCTGCGCTGGCCGGTGGTGGATGGCAAGGAAACCCTGTGGCGCTACCGGGAAGGCTATGACCCCTACGTCAAGGCCGGCGAGGGTGTGAAGTTCTACGGTCACAAGGACGGCAAGGCGGTGATCTTCGCGCTGCCCTACCAGGATCCCCCCGAGAAGCCCGATGCCGAGTTCGACATGTGGCTGTGCACCGGCCGTGTGCTTGAGCACTGGCACACCGGCTCGATGACCCGCCGGGTGCCCGAGCTGCACAAGGCGGTGCCGGAAGCCCAGATCTTCATGCACCCGGACGACGCCAAGAAGCGCGGCCTGCAGCGCGGCATGGTGGTCAAGGTGCTGTCGCGGCGCGGCGAGATGGTCGGCCGCATCGAGACCAAGGGCCGCAACAAGCCGCCGGTCGGGCTGATCTTCGTGCCCTTCTTCGATGAGTCGAAGCTGGTCAACAAGCTCACCCTTGACGCCACCTGTCCGATCTCGAAGCAGACCGACTTCAAGAAGTGCGCCGTGAAGGTGGTTCGCGCCTGACGAGACGCGGGGAACGTGTAGGGGCGATGCAGGGGCGGCTTCAGCCGCCCGCGGACGTCGATCCGGCACCTGCCTGAGGGCGGCTGAAGCCGCCCCTGCAGCGCCCCCAACATCATCCCCGCCCAACCATTCAACCGATCGTGGACACCGGACCGAAATCTGCCCGCCGAGCTCCCGAGGCCCTCAATCAGGCCTCGGCGGCGCGGCGCAGGTTCATCAACAGCATCGCCGCTGCGGCCGGCGGTGGGTGTCTGCTCGCCCTCGGGGCGGGTCTCTATTCGCGCAGTGCGTCGGCTCTGCCGGCCCAGGCCCTGCGCCCGCCGGGCGCCCTGCCGGAGTCGGACTTCCTGGCTGCCTGCGTGCGCTGCGGCCTGTGCGTGCGTGACTGCCCCTACGACACCCTGAGGCTGTCCGACCTCGGTGATCCGGTGCCGACCGGCACCCCTTATTTCCGTGCCCGCCAGATCCCCTGCGAGATGTGCGAGGACATCCCCTGCGTCAAGGCCTGCCCCACCGGGGCGCTGGACCGCGGGCTCACCGACATCAACCAGGCGCGCATGGGCCTGGCCGCCCTCGTAGACCACGAGAGCTGTCTCAACTTCCTGGGCCTGCGCTGTGACGTGTGCTACCGGGTCTGCCCGGTGATCGACAAGGCGATCACCCTGGAGCCGCAGCACAATCCCCGCTCCGACCGCCACGCCATGCTGCTGCCCACGGTGCATTCCGATGCCTGCACCGGCTGTGGCAAGTGCGAGAAATCCTGCGTGCTGCCCGAAGCGGCGATCAAGGTCTTCCCGCGCCAGCTGGCCCAGGGCGCGCTGCCTGCCCACTATCGCAAGGGCTGGGAAGAAAAGGCCCGCCATGGCGGCTCGCTGATCGGTGATCAGGTCGAGCTGCCGGTGCGTGGCTTCGATGGCTCCACCGCCGGGCGGGCGCCCACCGAGGCATTGGCGCCAGCAGCCCCGCCGGCTCCGACGGCCGCCGCCCCCTCCAGCACCCCCTCCAGCACCCCCTCCAGCTCCGCCGTGCCGCCCAAGGCACCGTCGCCGGCACCTGCACCCCCGAGGGGGGGCCTCCGCGGTGGCCTCGACTCCCACTGGAAGCCGTGATCATGGCCAGAACCGCGATCCCGTCCACCTCACCCGCCCCCGCGCGCAGCCTGTGGCAGCGCCAGCGCTGGTTGATCCTGCGGCGTCTGAGCCAGGCGCTGATCCTGCTCGCCTTCCTCAGTGGGCCCTGGTTCGGGGTGTGGATCGCCAAGGGCAACCTGTCGTCCTCCCTGACCCTCGGCGTGCTGCCTCTGACCGATCCGTTGCTGGTGCTGCAGACCCTGGCCACCGGCCATCTGCCCTATTCGAGCGCCCTGCTCGGGGCGGCCATTGTGCTGGCCTTCTACCTGCTGATCGGTGGGCGGGTGTTCTGCAGCTGGGTCTGCCCGGTGAATGTGGTCACCGACGCCGCGGCGTGGACGCGTCGCCGGCTCGGTATCAAGACGGGCCGGGTGCCCGACGCCAACACCCGGCTGTGGTTGCTCGCCGGCCTGCTGGCGGCCGCGGCCCTGACCGGCAGCCTGGCCTGGGAGTGGGTCAATCCGGTGTCGCTGCTGCACCGGGGGCTGATCTTCGGCATGGGCGGCGGGCTCTTCGTGATCGCCGGCATCTTCATCTACGACGTCTTCGTGGCCAGCCGCGGCTGGTGCGGCCACCTGTGCCCGATGGGCGCCTTCTACGGCCTGCTCGGCCGCAAGGCCCTGCTGCGGGTCGCTGCGCCCAATCGCAAGGCCTGCGACGACTGCATGGACTGCTTCACCGTCTGTCCCGAGCCCCAGGTGATCCGTCCGGCCCTGAAGGCCGTCGGGCAGAGCCACCCCCTGATCCTGGCCGCCGACTGCACCACCTGCGGCCGCTGTATCGATGTATGTGACAAACAGGTTTTCAAGATGACCCATAGGTTCGACCAAAGGAGCGAGTGATGAACAAGCCGACCTTCCCCTTCGCCCGCGCACGGGCTGCTGCCCTCCTCCTGGCCTTGCTGCCGGCCCTGCTCCTGCCCACTGCCGTACCGGCTGCCACGGAGGCTCCGGTCAAGCTGCAGACCCTGCGGGGGGCCGAGATCAACGCCTCCGATCCGGAAGGCGACGGTACCCGCTATGGTCGTGACCAGCCGCCGCTGCCGCGCGACTTCGTGCAGCAGCCGCCGCTGATCCCGCACACCATCAAGGGCTACACCATCACCAAGAACTTCAACAAGTGCCTGGATTGCCACGCCTGGGCCCGCGCCAAGGAGACCGGCGCCACCAAGATCTCGGTGACCCACTTCAAGGACCGCGAAGGCCAGGAGCTGTCCAGCGTGTCGCCGCGCCGTTACTTCTGCAGCCAATGCCACGTGCCGCAGAGCGACGCCAAGCCGCTGGTCGGCAACACCTTCAAGCCCGGCACCGGCATGCGCTGACGCCTGGATCACGGGAGATCATGCAATGAATACCAACAAGAAAGGCCTGATCGGCCGCATCAGGACCATGGGCTGGGGTTTTGCGGCCATGCTCTTCATCGGCGGCATCCTGTTCTGGGGCGCTTTCAACACGGCCATGGAATGGACCAACCGGGAAGCGTTCTGCATCTCATGCCACGAGATGAAGGACAACGTTTATCAGGAGTACCGCAACACCATCCACGCCTCCAACCGCTCCGGCGTGCGGGCCACCTGCCCGGATTGCCACGTGCCCAAGGAGTGGGGGCCCAAGATGATCCGCAAGATCCAGGCTTCCAACGAAGTCCTGCACAAGGTCCTCGGCTCCATCGACACCCCCGAGAAGTTCAACGCCAAGCGCCTTGAGCTGGCCAAGCACGAATGGGAACGGATGAAGAAGACCGACTCCCGCGAGTGCCGCAACTGCCATAACTTCGACGGCTTCGACTACGCCGAGCAGGGCCGCCGCTCGTCCAGGATGCACCAGACCGGTTTGAATGAAGGCAAGACCTGTATCGACTGCCACAAGGGCATCGCGCACACCCTGCCCGAAGTGGAGCAAGCGATCGGTGCGCCCAAGCACGGGGCCACGCCGGAAGAGTTCCACCCGCCGGTCAAGCCCGAGGAAACCAAGGCCGAGGCTGACAAGTCCAAGAGCTAGGAATAAAAGGGGGGAGAGAGCGCAGTACCGCCGGGTCGCAAGGCCCGGCAAAAGGGGAGTGGACGGGCCGCAATCGCGGCCCGTTCGCTTTTCGGGGGGCGGGCTCTGTAGGGGCGACTTCAGTCGCCCTTCGCGCCTCGATGCGCACAAGCCGGTGATTTATTTCACCCTTCCGCTAAATCAAGCCCCTGCGGGTGAGCTTGCGCGGCGGCAGGCGTGATTTTGTTGGATCGGGCGGGGAGGTGTGCTGGATACCATTTATAACAATTCAGCGCGACTTACCGCGCCTCGTCCGATCCGCTCTCCGCCGCAAAGGAAGATCCCGAATGAACGTCTGTGCCCGCAAGTTGATCGCTGTTGCCCTCACCTGTTCTGCTGGCCTTGCCCAGGCCGGCCTGATCAACACCACTACGGCAGCGTATTCCGGCTCCTGGGCGCCCTTTGCAGATACCAATACGGCGACCTACGGCCAGACCTTCAAGACCGGCGCGGACACGGTGCTGGATTCCTTCACCCTGTATCTGAATAACGCCGCCGGAACGGTGGACTTCAAGGCCTACGTCTATGCATGGAATGGCTCCAAGGCGGTCGGGCAGGCCTTGTATACCAGTGATCTGCAGCATTTCTCGGGCAGCCAGATCACAGGCTTCAGTTTCAACACGGGGGGCCTGCAGCTCAGTTCCAGCCAGAAATACGTGGCCTTCCTGTCCACCAGTGGCATTGCCGGTGGCGAGGACGGTTCGGCGAGCATGCCCTATGCGGGGGTCTATGGCAGCAATGCCTACGCGGACGGGGATTTTGTCTTTTACAACAACGGCGACGATTTCAAGAAGCTCACCACCAATGCCTGGGATCTGACCGGCGGTCGGGGTGATGTGTGGTTCCAGGCCAGCTTCTCCAGTGCGCTCGTCAGCGCGCAGGCCGCGGCCATTCCCGAGCCCGCCACCATGGGCCTGACGGCGGCGGCGCTGGCTGCGGTTGCGCTGGTACGTCGTCGCCGCAGCGAAGCCTGAGGCCTGCTTTTACCGATTGTCTGGCGGGGCCGCATCAGCGGCCCCGTTGTCGTTGACGGGAAGGGGTATTCAGCGGTGCTTGCGCCGGAAGCCGTCCATGAACTCCACCAGCCTCTCCACCGCATCCCGCCCCAGCCCGTTGTACAGGGAGGCCCGGATACCGCCGATGCTGCGGTGGCCGCCCAGGCCGGAGAAGCCGGCCTGCTGGGCGGCGGTGAGGAATTCGGCCTCGAGGCAGGGCGTCTCGAGGCGGAACACGGCGTTCATCAGGGAACGGTCGGCAACGGCCGCGTGGCCGTTGTAGAAGCCGTCGCTGGCGTCCAGGGCCTGGTAGAGCAGGGCGGCCTTGGCCCGGTTGAGACGGTCCATGGCGGCCAGGCCGCCGACCTGGTCGCGCAGCCAGCGGGTCACCAGCAGCACCACGTAGATGGCGAAGACCGGCGGGGTGTTGAGGATGGAGTGGGCCGCGATCTGGGCCCGGTAGTCGAGGAAGCCGGGCAGGTTGTCCGGTGCGTCCTTGAGCAGTGCGTCCCGCACCACCACCACGGTGACACCGGCCGGGCCGATGTTCTTCTGGGCGTGGGCGTAGATCATGTCGAAGCGCGAGTAGTCACCCGGCGCGGACAGGAAATCCGAGGACATGTCGCAGATGCGCGGCACGTCGTCGCGTCCGAGTACGCGGTGGAACTGCAGGCCCTCGACCGTCTCGTTGGAGACGTAGTGCAGGTAGGGCGCATCGGCCTCGAAGTGCAGCTCGTCGTCGGTGGGGAGGCGCCGGAAGCCTTCTTCCGCGCTGCTCCACGCCACCCGCACGGGGCCCACGCGACGGGCCTCGGGCAGGGCCTTGCCGCTCCAGTAGCCGGTATGCAGGTAGTCCGCCGCGTGGCTGCGGCCGGCCAGCAGGGTCATCGGCAGCATGGTGAACTGCTGGGTGGCGCCCCCTTGCAGGAACAGCACGTGGTAGTCGGCGGGCAGGCCCAGCAGGCTGCGGATGTTGTCCTCCAGTTCGGCCACCACGGCGGCGAACCAGTCGGAGCGGTGGCTGATGCCGAGGATGGACAGGCCTACGCCGGGCACACTGCCGATGGACTCCTGGACCTGCTGGAGCACCGGCGCGGGCAGTACGCCTGGGCCGCCGGAGAAGTTGAGGGCGTTGAGGGGGTTGGCAGCAGTGTTCATGCGGACGGGTTGGCACTCTCGGGCTGGGGACGTCGGGCGGCGTGGGCAGCCAGGCTGGCTTCGAAGGCATGCCGGACCTTGAGCATGTGCACCTGCTTGTAGGGGAACAGGTCTTCCGGGTCCATGGCATGCACCACCATCGCGTGGTCCATCTCGAAGATCAGCAAGCCCCCGTCGCGGGTCTCGGCGCAGTCAATGCAAAGATAGTCCAGTCCGGAGCGGCGGTACACGGCCTCCAGAGCAGGGCCGTGGCGCCGCGCGAAGTCGTCGAAATGCTCCATGAAGGCTTGTTCTTCGTCGCGCTTGGCGGCGTCCTCGTACATCCCTGCGTTCAGGTAGTGGATCATCCAGTGGCTCGAAATGCCCATGTGGCAGGCGAAGGGCTGGCCGTCGATGAGGGCTACGCGGAATTTGCGGAAGCGTCCGTCGGCGCCGCTGTAGTCGACGAAGCGGGACAGGTAGAACGCCGTGTCGCTGACCCGCGACAGGTAGCCGGGGATGTCGTCGGCCGACTCGAGGCGGTCCAGGTCGCGCCCGGCCTGGGAGCCGACCGGCCGCAGGATGATCGGGAAACAGCAGCCCTCGAAGACATCCTCGATGCGGGCCGTGCCCATCACCATCGCCACCAGGGTGGCCCGCGGGACCCGGCGGGTCGGGGGCATCAGCAGGCCGGGGGCATCGCCCAGCAGGGCGCTCGCGCGGCCGCGCTCGGTGTTGCGGATGGCGGCCGGGGTGTTGATCACCGGGCATGGCCAGTCGGTCAGCAGGGGCTCCAGGGCTTCCAGGATGGGGCGGGTGTCGGCGGTGTCGGAGAGGGCCAGCAGCAGCACGTCGTGCTCCGGCAGGTCGGGCGGCAGGGGACTGTCCGGCGTGGCATAGGCATACAGAAGGTCGATGTCCGGGCTGTTCTCCAGCAGGCAGTCCACCGGCGTGTTCTCGGCCAGGTCTCCCGCCGACAGCAGGACCAGCAGTCTCAGCCGGGCCGGCTGCTGCTGCGCCGGCAGGGCGTAGATGCGCTGCTGCTGCAGCGCCTGCTCCTGCATGGCCAGGCCCAGCTGGCGCTCACCGATGGCGAAGAAGGCGGTGGACAGGTTCATCCACAGGGCCGGGTTGTCCTGGTCCTGGTTGGCCTTGTCGAGCAGCGCCTGGGCGATCTGGCGCAGGTCGGCGCCATTGATGCTCAGGCGCAGGAAAGGGGCGAGGCCGAGAAAGTCGTTTTCAGTTCGGGAGGGCATGGCGTCAGGGATGAGGGGCCGGGAATCCGGCAGGCATCGGCGGGGACCGATTATCGGCCCTGGCCACGGCCTTGACTACTGCGGACGCAGGGCTGTGCCGGCTGGATTGACCCGAGTCAAGGACGTGGCACCCACTGATCCGGAATATCCGCCCCAAGCTGCGCCGTGCAGCGATGCCATCCAGGGAGGTTCCATGAGCGGGACATTCACAAAATCCATGGCGCGAAACATCTTCTACGGGGGCACCGTGTTTTTTGCGCTCCTGTTCCTCGCGCTGACCTTCGATTCG
>CALBTT010000088.1 GCA_937967645.1 uncultured Zoogloea sp. | reverse complement strand
GACCACCGAGATCTACACTCTTTCCCTACACGACGCTCTTCCGATCTGACCCTCGACGACCTGCCCCGCCCGCCGCGCCTGAAGGGAGGCGGCGATGGAACCCAGGTGGTGGCGATCGGCACCTCCACGGGCGGAACCCAGGCGCTCGAGGCTGTGTTGACGGCGCTTCCCGAAGCGGTGCCGGGCATCGTCGTGGTGCAGCACATGCCATCCGGCTTCACCGACATGTTTGCCCGGCGCCTGGATGGCCTGTGCCGCCTCCGGGTGCGGGAGGCCCGTCATGGCGACCGGGTCGAGGAAGGCCTGGTCCTGATCGCGCCCGGGGGGCGTCATCTGCAGTTGATGCGGGATGCCGGCGGTTACCATGTCGGCGTGGTGGATGGGCCGCTGATCAACCGCCACAAACCTTCCGTGGATGTGCTCTTCCGCTCGGTGGCACGGACGGCGGGCCGCGATGCGCTGGGCATCATCATGACCGGCATGGGGGACGATGGCGCCCTCGGCCTGCGCGAGATGTTCGACGCCGGGGCCGCCACGCTGGCCGAATCGGAGGAGACCTGCGTGGTCTTCGGCATGCCCAAGGAGGCCATCCAGCGCGGCGCGGTGCAGAGCGTGCTGCCGCTGCATGAAATTGCAGGCGCGGTGCTGGCCTGGGCCCGCAGCGGTGGCGGGCGGGATAGAGGATAGGGGGAGGGGGAGATCAAGCCGACTTTCCTCAACTGGCGGCCGATCCTGCCGTTATGATCGTGCCTTCGCCGAATCGCCGCCGTCCAGGGTGGGGTTGAGGCATCCAGGTCCTGACCACGTTCCTCCCGGAGATCCACCGCATGTCTCGTCCGCCTCCATCCGACCGGTCCGGATCGCCCGGCAGCGTCGCGGGCGTCCCGCTGCGGGGCACGGCGGGAGCCCCTGCCGTTGACCACGGGGAGGCGCTGGCGCGGGAGCATGCCCTCCTCAAGACCCTGGTCCGGACCCTGCCCGACCTGGTCTGGCTGAAGGATCCGGACGGCGTTTATCTGGCCTGCAATCCGCGCTTCGAGCGTTTTTTCGGCGCCCGCGAGGCCGACATCGTCGGTCGCACTGACTACGACTTCGTGCATTGGAGCCTGGCTGACTTCTTCCGGCGCAACGACCTGGCGGCCATCCATGCCGGGCGGGCAGTCAGCAACGAAGAAGAGCTGGTGTTTGCCGATGATGGCCACCGGGAGTGGGTGGAGACGCTCAAGACGCCGATGTTCGATGCCAGCGGGCAACTGCTCGGCGTGCTGGGTGTGGCGCGCAACATCAGCGATACCAAGCGCACGGAAGCCAGTCTGCGGCGCAGCAACCGTGCCCTGCAGACCCTGGGGCAATGCAGCCAGGTGCTGACGCGGGCGAACGAGGAAGCCTCCCTGCTCCATCAGATATGCCGCGTGCTGGTGGAGTTTGGTGCCTATCGGACGGCCTGGGTCGGCTACCGGGAGCTCAACGAGCAGCGCAGTGTGAGCCTGATCGCCGGTTACGGCGTCGGCATGGACTATGTCCGGGGGTTGCAGCTGTCATGGGAGGACAACGAAGCCGGGCGGGGCCCCACGGGGCGTGCCATCCGCTCGGGCCGGCCGGTACGCTGCCGCTACATCCTGACCGATCCCGAGTTCGAGCGCTGGCGCGAGCCGGCGCTGAGGGCCGGGTACCAGTCGTCCTGTGCGTTGCCGCTGATCGGGCCGGATGGTCAGTGCTTCGGGGCGCTCAACGTGTATTCGTCGGATGAAGACGCCTTCGACGAGGTGGAGCTGCAGCTCCTGACCGACCTGGCCAACGACGTGTCCTTCGGGATCCGTGGCCTGCGCGACCGGACCGGCCGGGAGGAGGCGCAGCGCAGTCAGCTGGAGGCCGAGCGTCAGCTGAGTCATCTGCTGGAGGCCAGCCCGACCATCTTCTATGCCCTCACCCTGCGTCAGGACGGGCAGAGCAAGCCGATCATCGTCAGCGACAACATGACCCGCATCCTGGGCTACTCCACCCAGGAAGTCCTGGTGCCCGGCTGGTGGCGCAATGGCATCCACCCGGACGACCGGCAGGCAACCCTGCAGGGCATCCGGGAGGTGCTGCAGCGCGGCCAGGTGGCGCTCGAATACCGCTTTGCCTGCCGTGACGGGCACTACATCTGGTTGCGCGATGAGCTTCGGGTGGGGCGGCCGGGCCCCGATGGTCACCTTGAACTGGTTGGTTCGTGGACCGAGGTGAGTGACCGCAAGGGGGTTGAGCTGGCCCTTGCGACCCAGCGGCAGGTGCTCGAGATGGTGGCCTCCGGGGCTAGCCTGAGCGATACGCTCGAGCGGCTGGTGAGCGGTGTGGAAGCCCAGTTGCCCGATGTCCGGGCATCGGTGCTGCTGCTCGACGAGGATGGACGGCACCTGCGCTCCGGCGCGGCTCCCAGCCTGCCTGACGACTACAACCGGATCATCGATGGGGTGGCCATCGGCGAGGCCGTCGGGTCCTGCGGTACGGCGGCTTTCCGGGGGGAGAAGGTGATCGTCGGTGACATCGCCACCGACCCCCTGTGGGCGGATTACCGGGGCCTGGCGGCCCGCTTCGGTCTCAAGGCCTGCTGGTCCACCCCCATCCTGAGCCGCAGTGGGCAGGTGCTGGGCACCTTCGCCCTCTATCCGCACACCGCCTCGCTGCCGCAGCCCGGGCATCTGGAGCAGGTGGCCCTGGCCACGGACGTCGCAGCCATCGCCATCACCCGGCACCGTGAAGAGAGCGCCATGAGGGCCAGCGAAGCCCGTTTCCGGCAGCTCTTCGAGGTGGCGCCGATGCCGCTGGTGCTGATCAATGCGGTGGGGGTG
Source organism: uncultured Zoogloea sp. (assembly GCA_937967645.1). Classification (GTDB taxonomy): domain Bacteria; phylum Pseudomonadota; class Gammaproteobacteria; order Burkholderiales; family Rhodocyclaceae; genus Zoogloea. The sequence continues at coordinate 8,563 of CALBTT010000088.1, read as the reverse complement.
GTGGTGGATCTCAACCGCAGCTTCGTCCAGACCTTCGGCTACACGCTCCATGACCTGCCCGACATGGATGCGTGGTGGCAGAAGGCCTTCCCGGCGCTGGAGGCGCGTGCCCAGGCACAGGATGCCTGGCGCGCCGTGGTGATGTTCGGCCAGGAGGACGGGCAGACCAATGATCCGGTGGAGTTGCGTATCACCTGCAAGGATGGCCAGCTGCGAACCCTCATGGTGGCCGGTGCGAAGGTCGGCGACGGCCTGCTCTGGACCTTTTTTGACATCACCGAGATGCGCGAGCTGGATGCCCAGCTCCAGCGTTACCGCCATCATCTGGAGGAACTGGTCGCCGAGCGCACCACCCAGCTGGCGGAGGCGACCCAGCGCGCCGAGTCGGCCAGCCAGGCCAAGAGCGCCTTCCTGGCCAACATGAGCCACGAGATCCGTACCCCGATGAACGCGATCCTGGGGCTGGCGCGCCTGCTGGAGCGCAGCGGCGTGGATCCCGTGCAGCAGGACCGCCTGGCCAAGATCCGCAGCGCCGGGTCCCATCTGCTGTCGATCATCAACGACATCCTCGACATCTCCAAGATCGAAGCCGGCAAGCTCAATCTGGAGACCATGGATTTCTCGCCCATCGCGCTTTTCAACCAGGCCCAGTCACTGATCCATGACCGCTTGAGCGCCAAGTCCCTGGCTTTCCGGGTCGACGCGGAGGGGCTGCCGCCGGTGCTGCGGGGTGACGTGACCCGCCTGCGCCAGGCCTTGCTCAACTACCTGGGCAATGCGGTCAAGTTCACCGAGCATGGCAGCGTGGCCCTGCGCGCGCGGGTTCTCGAGGACGATGGCAGCGAACTGCTGGTGCGCTTCGAAGTCATCGACACGGGGATCGGCATTGCTGCCGAGCAACTGCCCCGCCTGTTCCAGTCCTTCGAGCAGGCAGACACCTCCACCACCCGCAAGTATGGCGGGACAGGGCTCGGGCTGGCCCTGACCCGTCACCTGGCCAGCCTGATGGGCGGCGATGCGGGCGTCGAGAGTGAGTTCGGCCACGGCAGCACCTTCTGGTTCACGGCGAGGTTGCAGCAGCGCCCCGGCGTCGTGCTGCCCGTGCCGGCAGAGGAGCCCGCGATCGAGACGGCCACCGCGCTGGCGCGCCGGGTGGCCGGCCGGCGCCTGTTGCTGGTCGAGGACAACCTGCTCAACCAGGAGGTAGCGATGGACATGCTCGGTGACCTCGGGCTCTCCATCGAGCGTGCAGAGAATGGTCAGGATGCCGTAGCACTCGCTGCAAGCCACGACTACGATCTGATCCTGATGGACATGCAGATGCCCCTGATGGATGGTCTGGAAGCTACCCGGCAGATCCGGGCCCTGCCCGGTGGTAGCCGGGTTGTGGTGGTGGCCATGACGGCGAACGCCTTCGAGGAAGACCGTGAGGCCTGCATGAGCGCAGGCATGAACGACTTCCTTCCCAAGCCGGTAGAGCCCGAGGCGCTCTACCGGATTCTTCTCAAGTGGCTGGTTCCCGATGCCGGGTCGATGCCGGGGGGCGAACCTGTGAGGGGGAGCTCCGCTGCGCTGGCCAGCATCTCCGGGCTGGACGTGGAGCAGGGGCTGCGCATGGTGCGTGGCAAGTGGCCTACCTACCTGCGGCTGCTGCGCCTTTTTGCCGATACCCACGCCGACCTGCCGAAGCGGCTCGAGGCGGCCTGCACCCGGGGTGACAGGGTGGAGCTCGAGCGTTTGAGTCATTCCCTCAAGGGCTCCGCAGGCAACGTGGGGGCGCGGGATCTGAGCATGTTGGCGGCCGGGGTATGTCAGGCTGTGCGGGCCGAGGTGGACGCTGAGGAGCTGACTCGTCGGCTTGGCCACCTGAGCGAAGCCCTGATGGTGTTTCTGGAACAATTGGAAAGCCGGCTGGGACCATCCGGCAAGGAGGTTGCATGAGCATCCGCTCTTCCATCGCGCCGTTCTGCTGGGCCAGCTATTTCGAAACCGGCTTTACCGAAGTGGATGCCCAGCATCACAAGCTGGTGGATCTGGTCAATGTCCTGGCCCAGCGGGCAGCCAGCGGCATCGAGATCCAGCCGGCGGAACTGGCCAAGGTGCTGGATGGCCTGGGGCGTTATGCACTCCATCATTTTGTGACTGAAGAGGCCTTGATGGAGGAGGCGGGGATCGATCCGCGTCACATCGAGAGTCACCGCAAGGCCCATGCCGACTTTGTGACCCAGGTCGGTGAAATGCGGGGGGCCTCCGATACGGCGCGGGTGGTGCCGGTGCTGTACCGTTTTGTGACCAGCTGGCTCACCTTCCACATCCTCGATACCGACCAGAGCATGGCCCGTCAGATGCGTGCCGTGGCTGCCGGCGTCGGGCCGGCGGAGGCTTACGAGGCCGAGGCCAGTCACAGCAGCGACCCGGGCAATACGGCGCTGGTGGCGGCCGTGCGCAACCTGCTCGGTCTGGTGGCCGAACGCAACAACGAACTCGCCCGCATCAATGCCCGCCTGGAAGATCGGGTGAGTGAACGGACGGCGGAACTGACGGCGGCCAACCAGGCCCTGCAGCGCACCCTCGACACCCTGCAGGACACCCGCGACCGCCTCCTGGAGGCGGACAAGCTGGCCGCAGTGGGGCAGCTGGCGGCCGGCGTCGCCCATGAGATCAACAACCCGCTGGGCTATGTGGCTTCCAATCTGGGCACCTTGCGGGAGTACGCCGACCGGCTGCTGGCCCTGGTGGATACCGCCGACCGGCTGGTGGCAGGTTCGGGGCATCAGGACGCCTGGATGGCCGCGCGTGATGGCACCGACCTGGGGTTCATCCGCGAGGACCTGCCGAGCCTGGTGTCCGAGTCGGGCAAGGGGCTGGGCCGGGTGAGCGAGATCATCCATGCGCTGCAGGACCTGGCCAGCCCCGGGCCCACGGAGCTCAGCTACCAGTCCGTCAGCGCGGTGCTCGACGAAGCCTTGCGGGCCACCGCCGCTGGCCGTCGGCCGGGCCAGGAGGTGGTGCGCAGCTACGGCGAGCTGCCGGCCATGGCGGTCAATCCGACCCTGCTGTGCGAAGGGTTCAAGGCCCTGCTCGACAACGCCAGCCGGGCGCTGGAGGGGCGGCCGGGGAAGATCACGCTGCGTGCCCGGCCGGTGGGCGAAAACCTGATCGTGGATGTCGAGGACACCGGCTGCGGCATGGACGAGGCGACCCGCGCACGGATCTTCGAACCCTTCTTCACCACTCGTCCGGTGGGGCAAGGGCGTGGCCTCGGCCTGTCTACCACCTATCGGATCATGCACCAGCATGGTGGGCAGATCGAGGTGACCAGCACCCCGGGCAAGGGCAGCCGCTTCCGGGTGAGCCTGCCGCTCCACCGACCCTCCTGAAAGCGAAAAACCCGGCCAGGGCCGGGTTTCCAGTGTGCTGCGGAGCGTGGTCTTCAGCGCCGTGAGGCCATGGCACGCAGGCGGGCGACCCGCTCTTCGGTGGCCGGGTGGGTGCTGAACAGGCCGCGCAGTCCACCGCCGGACAGCGGGTTCATGATCATCATCTGGCCGGTTTCCGGGTGGGCTTCGGCGGTGGCCATCGGAATGCCGCGGGCGTAGGCGTCGATCTTCATCAGCGCATCGGCCAGGGCATGCGGGTCACCGGCAATCTCGGCGCCGCCACGGTCGGCCTCGAACTCACGGGCGCGGGAGATCGCCATCTGGATCACGCTGGCGGCCAGCGGCGCCAGCAGGCTGACGGCGATGGAGGCCACGATGTTCTGGCGACCTTCCGAGTCCCGTCCGCCGAAGAACATGGCGAAGTTGGCGAGGGCCGAGATGGCACCGGCCATGGTGGCCGAGATGGTCGAGATCAGGATGTCCCGGTGCTTGACGTGGGCCAGCTCGTGGGCCATCACGCCGCGCAGCTCGCGCTCGCTGAGCATTTGCAGGATGCCCGAGGTCGCCGCAACGGCAGCGTTCTCCGGGTTGCGGCCGGTGGCGAAGGCGTTGGGCTGGTCTTCATGGATGATGTAGACCTTGGGCATCGGGAGCTGGGCGCGGTGGGCCAGTTCGCGGACCATGTTGTAGAGGTAGGGCGAGCTCGTCTCGTCCACCTCCTGCGCGTTGTACATGCGCAGCACCATCTTGTCCGAGAACCAATAGGAGAAGATGTTCATCGCCCCGCCGAAGACCAGCGCGAGGAGCATCCCCGACTTGCCACCGATCATGGCGCCGATCGCCCCAAAGAGGGCGATGATCCCCGCCATGAGGATAGAGGTCTTGAGCCAGTTGCCGAACATTGTGTTTATCCGTCCTTTCGAAGTTAAGCGGAAAGCGAGGGATTAGATGGGGCGAATCCCAAAAGATTCAATGGTCTGCAAATTTTGAGCGTCAGGCGAAACGGCTGCCCGTGGCGATTGGCATGCCGCGCAGGAAGTCGGCTGCCGGCAGCCGCTTGGCCCCGGGCTTCTGCAACTCGGTGATGCACAGAGAGCCTTCGCCGCAGGCCACGATGACCCCGGCACCCTCTGCCAGCAGCACCTCGCCGGGTGTTCCTGAGGCGTCGATGGCGCGGGCCCGCCAAAGCTTGACCGGCGTGTCGCCATGGGTGGCCACCACCCCCGGGAAGGGGTTGAAGGCGCGGATCATGCGCTCGATCTCGGGGGCCGGGCGGGTCCAGTCCACGGTGGCTTCCGCCTTGCTGATCTTGCTGGCGTAGGTGACGCCCTGTTCGGGCTGCGGCTTGGCGGTGAGCCCGTCCGGCAGCTGGCGCAGGGCCTCGACGATCATCTCCGCGCCCAGCCAGGCCAGGCGGTCGTGCAGGCTGCCGGTGGTGTCGTCGTCGGCGATCTGCTCGGGCCGGCGCAGCAGCATCGGGCCGGTGTCGAGGCCGGCATCCATCTGCATGATGGTGATGCCGGTCTCCGCGTCGCCGGCCTGGATGGCCCGGTGGATGGGCGCTGCGCCGCGCCAGCGGGGCAGCAGGGAGGCGTGGATGTTGAGGCAGCCGTGGCGCGGCAGGTCGAGCACCGCCTGGGGCAGGATGATGCCGTAGGCCGCCACCACCAGCACATCCGCGCCGGCTTCGGCCAGCGGTGCCTGCTGTTCGGGGGTGCGCAGCTTTTCCGGCTGATGCACCGGGATGCCGGCGGCCAGGGCCACTTGCTTGACCGGGCTGGGCTGCAGCTGCATGCCACGGCCGGCGGGGCGGTCGGGCTGGGTGAGGACCAGGGGCACCTCGAAGCCAGCGGCGATGATGGCTTCCAGGGCGGTGGCGGCGAACTCGGGCGTTCCGGCGAAGGCGACTTTCATCAGGCGGTGATCCGGGATTTCTTGGCCAGCTTGCCCTTGATGCGGGTCTGCTTGAGCTGTGAGAGGTATTCGACGAAGACCTTGCCGTCGAGGTGGTCGAGTTCGTGCTGCACGCACACGGCGAGCAGGCCGTCGGCGTCGAGCTCGAATTGCTCGCCCTTGGCGTTGAGGGCGCGCACCCGGACGGTTTCCGAGCGGGTCACCTTGTCGTAGATGCCGGGCACCGACAGGCAGCCCTCCTCGCAGACCTGCTCGCCCGAGCGGGCGATGATCTCGGGGTTGATCAGGGCGAGCAGCGCCGATTTGTCTTCGGACACGTCGATGACCACCACCCTCTTGTGGACATTGACCTGGGTGGCCGCCAGCCCGATGCCGGGCGCCTCGTACATGGTTTCTGCCATGTCGGCGATCAACTGGCGGATTTCATCGTCCACTTCGCGGACCGGCGTAGCGCGGGTGTGCAGGCGTGGATCGGGGTAGCGGAGAATCGGTAGGAGAGCCATAAAGATTGCCGGATGAAGACTTTACGTGCAGAATTTTGAGCAAAATCTGCGATGCCTGCGTCTTGAACGGAGGACATCGACTTCGCAACGCGCAGGGCCCTGAAGGCCGTGCTGCCAAGCGCCATTTGGACCGCCGAAAGCGAGCGCAATTCCAATGATCCGCATTATATCCGCCCTCTTCATCGGCGTCGCCGCCCTGCTTCCCGCGGGCGCGGGGGCGGCCGGACCGATCCGCCTTGCCGATGACGCGCCCGACAGCCACGTCGTGGTGCCCGGCGATACCCTGTGGGGGATCTCCGGCAAGTTCCTGCGCGAGCCCTGGCGCTGGCCCGAGGTGTGGCGCCTGAACCGCGAGGAGATCCGCAATCCGCACCTGATCTATCCGGGGCAGACCGTCGTGCTGGACCGCAGCGGGCCGTCCCTCAAGATCGGCCGGCCGGTCGGTGGTGGCAAGCCCCTTTACGAGAAGCGCTTCCCGCAGGTCTATGCCGAGGCTGCCCTCACCGCCATCCAGAGCATCCCGCTGCGGGCCATCTCCCCTTTCCTGGTCCAGCCGCTGGTCGTCGCTGACGCGGACGACCAATCGGCCGGCATTGTCGTGGCCACCCAGGAAGGCCGCGTATTCACCGGCCCTGGAGACACCATCTTTGCGACCCGGATCACGCCGGGCGTCAGCCAGTGGAGCGTCTACCGCAAGTCCAAGCCGCTGAAGGATCCCGTCACCGGCGAGATCCTCGGCTATGAGGCGGCCTACCTGGGGCAGGCCCGGGTGACCTCGGAGGTCGGGGAGGTGACCCCGGAGGCCAGCCAGCCGTCCATCCCGGCGGGCTCGCCGGTGCCGGCCAGCCTGGTGGTGACCTCCTTCAAGCAGGAGATCGGCAAGGGCGACCGCCTGTTGCCGGCGGGCCGTCCCGAACTGCCGAGCTATGTCCCCCATGCCCCGGATAAAGAGGTCTCCGGCCGGGTCGTGTCCATCTACAATGGCGTCGAGGGGGCCGGGCGTTACAACGTCCTGGCCCTCAGTGTCGGCAAGCGCGACGACATCGAGGTCGGCCACGTGCTGGCCCTGCACCGTAACCGCGGCCAGTCCGAGTACCGCGAGGACAACGTCGGCCCGGCCCAGCGTTACGTGCTGCCCGAACAGCGCTACGGCCTGGTGTTCGTGTTCCGGGTCTTCGAGCGGGTGGCCTATGCCCTCGTGATGGAGAGCAACGGGCCCGCCGCCGTGGCGGACAGCGTCCGCCGGCCCTGATCGGCGCAAGCCCTTGCCGGGGGAGCATCCCGCCGCTGCCTGGCTACGCCTGACGCTCACACCGGGTCTGGGGCCGGCGGTCCAGCGTCAGCTGCTGGCGGCCTTCGGTCCGCCCGACGCGGTCTATGCGGCGTCTCACAGTGCCCTGGCCGGCGTGGTGGGTGGCCCGGCGGCACACCTGCTGCTGGCGCATGATGCGTCCGATGCGGTGGCCCGGGCCCTGGCCTGGCTCGATGAGCCCGGCAATACCCTGCTCACGCTGGCTGACGCGGCCTATCCCGCCAGTCTGCTGCAGATCCCCGATCCCCCAGTCTGTCTCTATGTAAAAGGCGACGTGTCGCTGCTGCAGCGGCCGGGCATGGCCGTGGTGGGCGCGCGCAGCGCCACCCCCCAGGGGGAGGCCAACGCGGAGGCCTTTGCAACCGTCCTGTCCCGTGCCGGCCTAGTGGTCGTCAGCGGGCTGGCCCTCGGGATCGACGCGGCAGCCCATCGCGGGGGGCTCTCGGGAGCGGGGCGGACCGTTGCAGTGATCGGTACCGGCGCCGACCGGATCTACCCGGCGCGCAATGGCGAGCTGGCCCGGCGGATCGCCGCGGAAGGCGCCATCGTCAGCGAGTTCCCGCTGGGCACCGGGCCCCTGACCCACAACTTTCCCCGCCGCAACCGCCTGATTGCCGGTCTGGCGCGCGGGGTGCTGGTGGTCGAGGCCGCGGTCAAGAGTGGCTCCCTGATCACCGCCCGGCTGGCTGCCGAGTGTGGGCGCGACGTGTTTGCGATCCCGGGCTCCATCCACTCCCCGCTGGCCAAGGGGTGTCACCGCTTGATCCGTGAGGGGGCCAAGCTCGTCGAATGTGCTGACGACATCCTCGAGGAGCTGTCCCTGGCCGCGCCGGAAGCCGCGCCAGCCCTTGATGAGGCCACTCCCGAAGCGGGGGGCGAGGAGGCCGCGGTGCTGCAGGCGGCAGGCCACGACCCGGTGGATATGGATACGCTTGTGCACCGCACCAGCTTGACGCCGGAAGCGCTCTACGCCATTCTGCTTACGCTGGAGCTCGAAGGACGGGTTGCCCGCCTGCCCGGAGGGCGCTTCCAGCGTCTCTGAAAATGACCGGCCTCAGGCCCATGCGCCATGTTCGATATCCTCGTGTACCTGTTCGAGAATTATGTCCACGCCGACGCGTGCCCTGAACCCGCGCAACTGGCCCGCAAGTTGACGGCCGCCGGCTTCGAGGAAGAAGAAATCACCGAAGCCCTCGAATGGCTCTCCGGTCTGCGCCAGCTGTCCGATGGCGAACGGCCGGCCCAGTTCTCCCGCGCCGGCTCCCTGCGCATCTACGCCGATGACGAGCAGGTGCGCCTGGGTGTCGAATGCCGCGGTTTCCTGTTGTTTCTCGAGAATAGTGGCATCCTCGACTCCGAATGCCGCGAAATGATCGTCGAGCGGGCCCTGGCCCTCGGCGAGACCGAGATCGAACTCGAAAACCTCAAGGTCATCGTGCTGATGGTGCTGTGGC
>CALBTT010000087.1 GCA_937967645.1 uncultured Zoogloea sp. | reverse complement strand
GATGGTGATTCGTGACTGGAGTTCAGACGTGTGCTCTTCCGATCTGCTGCGCGCGGTGCGCGACCGGGTGGACGCGCTGAACAACAGCTGGAACCAATGGGTTCTCGGTTACAATCCCGCGCGCCAGCAGGCGCTGCTGTCCAGCTTGGGGCTGGGCAAGAACGGCTTGGCCGAACTGACCGCCCTGATGGCCGCCGGCAGTGCGGTCGTGATGGCCGGCCTGATGGCCTGGGCCCTGCGCCGACGCAGGGCGGAGGATGCCATCGACAAGGACTGGCGGCGCTTCTGCCAACGCATGGCTGCTGCAGGGCTGCCGCGCCTGTCATGGGAAGGCCCGCTCGATTTCGGCAAGCGCATCATCCAGGCTCGCCCGGATCTTGCCCCGCAGGTCGAGGCCATCGTCAACGATTACGCCCGCCTCCGGTACGCCCCGCCTCCCGGTGACGACGCGCTGCTCCAGCGCTTTCAGAACTCCATCAAGAAATTTCACGCCCGATGACCACCGCTCCAAGCCTTCCACGCCTCCGCGCCCTCGCCGCGCTGCTGCTCGCCCTGGCGGGAACCGGCATCAGCCACGCAGCCGAACGCTACGCCGACCGGCCGGAGACCCAGCAGTTCATCGAGGAGATGCAGCAGCGCCACGGTTTCGACAAGGATGCGCTGAACTACATCTTCCGCCGGGCCCAGTATCTCCCATCGGTGATCAAGGCCATTTCACCGCCCAAGGACCCGGTTGCGGTGCGTTCCTGGGAGCGCTACCGCGGCCGTTTCGTCGAGCCCGTCAGGATCAAGGCCGGCGTGGCCTTCTGGGAGAAGCACCAGGACACCATCCGGGCCGCCAGCGAAAAGTACGGGATACCGGAGGAGATCATCGTCGGCATCATCGGCGTCGAAACCATCTATGGGCGCAACACCGGCAGCTACCAGACCGTCTCCGCACTGGCCACCCTGGCCTTTGACTACCCGCGTCGGGCCCCGCTGTTCCGGGGCGAACTGGAACAACTGCTGCTGATGGCCCGCGAGCAGCATCGGGATCCGCTGGATTATCAGGGCTCCTACGCGGGTGCCCTGGGCCTGCCGCAGTTTCTTCCCAGCAGCGTCCGCAACTATGCGGTGGACTTTGACGGCAACGGGCAGATCGACCTGCTGGGGAGCCCGGCCGATGCGATCGGCAGCGTTGCGCGGTACATGCAGATGCATGGCTGGGAGAGCGGTGCTCCGGTTGCCCGGCGCGCCCGGATCGCACCGGATGCCAATCTGTCCGAGCTGCTCGCCAACGACATCACCCCGACCTTCGACCCTGCAGCCCTCGGCAGCCGCGGGGTGACCTCCGCCGAAGGAGAGCCCCACGCCGGCAAGGCCGCGCTGGTGGAGCTGGAAACACCGGGGCGCGACAGCGAATTCTGGCTGGGCTACCAGAACTTCTATGTGATCACACGCTACAACCGCAGCAGCTTCTACGCCATGTCGGTGTTCCAGCTGGGGGAGGCGGTCAAGGCCGCCCGCCTGGGGAGCCTGGCCGCCAGACGCTGATCAGGCCCCGTCGAGCAGGGACAGCACGTTCTCGGGCGGACGTCCGATCACGGCCCGCGCACCGCGCACCGCGATCGGGCGCTCGATCAGGATGGGATGAAGCACCAGGGCATCCAGCCACTCACCCTCGGTCAGGTCACGCCCCTGATAGTCCGTCTTGTACACCTCTTCGCCCTTGCGGACGATGGACTCCGCAGGCACGCCAAGCTTGCGGATGATCTCGGCAAGCTCGTCACGGCCCGGCGGCTGCTTGAGGTATTCGACGATCTGGAGCTCAACGCCCTTGTCCTGCAACAGCGCGCAGGCGGAACGGCTCTTGGAGCAACGGGCGTTGTGATAGATGCGGATGATATCGGACATGATTTTCTTGAAACGGCGGTCTAGGGCGGGTCGGACGCGTTGATGCTACAGCAGGACATCCTTTGAAACGCCCCGCCGCTTGATGATCCGACGCAGCTGCCCCAGCGCCTCGAGTTGGATCTGACGGACCCGCTCACGGGTCAGGGCGAGGCTGTCGGCGAGCTCCTCGAGGGTGCGCACCTCGCACTCGTCCAGGCCGTAGCGGTGCCGGATGACCATCCGCTGCTTTTCGCTCAACTGACTGATCCACTCCCGCACCAGGGTTTCGACTTCCAGATCCTGGATCTGCACGTCGGGCGGCTCGGCGTCATCGTCCGCCAGGGACTCGCCGATGGAGAGGGTCGGATCAATGTCCAGAGGCGCATCGAGCGATGCCGTATGCTCGTTGAGGGCCAGAATGGCACGCACCTCATCCACCGGGCGGGAGACCCGCCGGGCGACTTCCTCGATGGACGTGTCGCCGTTACCGGCCGCCTCGAGCTGCCGCTGGGCGCGCAGAACCTGGTTGAGCTCCTTCACCACATGCACTGGCAGCCGGATGGTGCGCGACTGGTTCATGATGGCGCGCTCGATGTTCTGGCGGATCCACCAGGTCGCGTAAGTCGAGAAGCGGAAGCCGCGCTCGGGGTCAAACTTCTCGAGCGCGTGGATCAGGCCCAGGTTGCCCTCTTCCACCAGATCGAGCAGGGGAATCCCACGGTTCAGGTAGTGCTTGGCGATATTGACGACGAGCCGCAGGTTGCGCTCGATCATCTTCTGCCGGGCCTCGAAGTTACCCAGGCGAACCTGCCGGGAAAGACTCAGCTCCTCCTCTGCGGTCAGAAGCGGATTGGCGCCGATTTCATTGAGGTAGAGCTGGGTCACATCGCCCAGGAACTCGGTATCCGGCGACGCGGCAGGCACCTCGAGGAATACCTCGACCTCCGGAGGTAAATCCGGTTCAGGGTTTTCCAGTTCTTCAGGCGCAGCCGGATCGTACATGGAATCCTCTCTGGGTTTGCCCCCCCTTGGCGGGCTGGCGTCAGCGTGGCGGCAGGTACTTCCCCGGATCCACCGGCTTGCCCTGCCGACGGATCTCGAAATGCAGCTTGGGACGGTCACTGTCGGTATCACCCAGTTCAGCGATCTTCTGCCCCTTGTTCACCGCCTGCCCTTCCTTGACCAGCAAGGTCTGGTTGTGGGCGTAGGCGCTCAGGTAACTATTGTCATGCTTGACGATGACGAGTTTGCCATAACCACGCAGACCCGTGCCTGCATATACAACGCGCCCTCCGGCGGCTGCCAGCACCGCGTCGCCGGGCTTGCCCGCAAGATCCACCCCCTTGCTGGAGGTTTCGTTGAAACCGGCAATGATCTTGCCGGAAGCAGGCCAGCCCCATTCGATCGTGCCATTGCCGCCGTTGGCCTTGGCATCATCGGTACGCGCCTCGGCCTTCGGCTCCGGTGCCTTCACCTCAGCCTTCACCTCAGGCCGCGCCGGTTCGGCCTTGACCTCTGCCTTGACCTCGGGCTTGGACTCCACCCGAGCCACCACCGGCGGAGCCTCGGGCTTCTGGGCTTGGGCCCAGGCCTTTTCCGAATAGGGCACCTTGCCCCCGAGCGGCTCACGTCGCACGCCGTCCGCTGGAACCGGCGCGGCAACGACGGCGCCGGCAGCCGGCTTGACCTCGACGGACGACGAAGTCACAGGCTTGGTCACTGCGCCGGTCTCGGGCGGACGCACCCGCAGTTCCTGCCCAACCTCGATCAGATTCGGATTCTCAAGCCCGCTCCAGGCGGCGATGTCACGGTAATTCTGACCGTTGTCCAGCGCGATGCGGATGAGGGTATCACCCGGCTTGACAATGTAATACCCCGGACGCGCCACCTTGGGCGGGGCCGGCGCTGCGGCCTGCTCCACCTTGTCCGGACCAGACGGCTGGGCGGGACGGGTGCGCTCCGTAACGGGAGCGGGCGACTTGGTGGTGGCGCAACCCGTCACCCCCAAGGCAACGAGGATGCAGCAAAGCGTGAAACGGGACGACATCATTCTTTCGGGGTACATCATTCGGTGCCCGGCAGCAACGGCACAAAGCGCACCGGACTGAGGCGTGTTTCTCGGATTCCACGTGAGGTCCGCTCGATGAGAACCAGGACCTGCTCGGCGACCCCCACGGGGAGCACCATCCGCCCTCCTTCACCCAGTTGCTCAACCAGGGCAGGCGGTATCTTCGGAGCAGCCGCAGCCACGATGATCGTGTCGTAGGGCGCAGCCTCGCGCAGCCCCACGCTACCGTCAGCATGTTTCAGACGCACATTCGGCAGGCGGAGGTGGCGCAGATTGTTGCGGGCCCGGTCCAGCAGCGGGCGGAGGCGTTCGACCGAATAGACTTCGGTTGCCACGTGGGACAGCACGGCGGCCTGATAGCCACAGCCCGTACCAACCTCCAGGGTCTTGCCAAGCTCCCTGCCCGCCCTCAGCAACTCGATCATCCGCGCCACGACGAAAGGCTGGGAGATCGTCTGCTGCAGCCCCAGCGGGAGGGCCGTGTCTTCATAGGCCCGGGAGGCCAGGGCCTCCTCGACAAAGAGGTGACGCGGCACCGCCATCATGGCGGCCAGCACCTTCTCGTCGCGCACCCCCTGCTCGCGCACGCGCTCCACCATGCGGGTACGCGCCCGCATGGCGGTCTGCAGGGCCGCCCGCAAGACCTCGCTGCTCATTTCCCGAGCCAGGTACGTACAGCCGGAATCTGCCCCTGGTGAGTCAGATCCATCTGCAGGGGCGTGATCGAGGCGTAGCCATTGGCCACCGCATGAAAGTCCGTCCCCTCGCCCGCATCCTGCGCGGCACCGGCCGCCCCCACCCAATACACCGTCTCGTTGCGCGGGGTCACCGACTTGATCGTCGGCTCAGCCTTGTGACGCTTGCCGAGACGGGTCACCTGGATGCCCTTGATCTGGTCGTAGGGCAGGTCCGGCACATTCACATTCAACAGGGTCGGCTCCCTGACCGGATTCTGCTGGAAACGCTCCACCAGTTCACGGGCGATGCGCGCCGCTCCGGAAAAGTCCGATGCGCCTTTGGCCACCAGCGAGATGGCAATGGCGGGAACACCCAGCAGGAAACCCTCGGTGGCAGCAGCCACGGTACCGGAGTAAATCGTGTCGTCCCCCATGTTGGCACCGTGATTGATGCCCGACACCACCATGTCCGGCAATTCATCCAGCATACCGGTGACGGCAAGATGCACGCAATCGGTCGGCGTGCCATTCACGAAATAGAAGCCGCTGGCAGCCTTGCGCAGAGACAGGGGTCTATCCAGCGTCAGCGAGTTGCTGGCCCCGCTCCGGTCCCGCTCGGGCGCAACCACGGTCACCTTCCCCAGCTTGGAGAGGGCCTCGGCCAAGGCTTGCAGGCCAGGAGCAAAATAACCGTCGTCGTTGCTAAGCAGAATGCGCATGGGAGGCTGAGATCAGGCTGTCAGGATTGGAACATCACCACGGCAGGAGCCCTCCATCTTGCGGGAGGAAACCGCCAAACCGGAAGCACAAGCACGGCTCCGGACGGGCGTCGAGTTTAGCAGAGTCGGCTTCCCGGCTGCTAGGCGATCAGGCAAGGCCCCTTCCCCAGGAAAACGAACCCCAGGCAACTTGCACTGTCTCTCCCTAGCGGGCAGCCCCAAAAACTGTAAGTTTTCCTGTCCTGATCCGTCCAAGTAACATTGCCAGTCCCCAACGAGGTCCCACCATGCTGATCCGAACTCCTGCCGACATCCTCCCCTCGGAAATCACGCCGCAAGCACACTACGAAGGCCGGAGACGCTTCATGGCACAGGCGGGCAGCATTGCCCTTGCCTCGGCAATACCCGGCGGCCCGGCCCTCGCCGGCAGTCTCGGCCCTCTGGCCCGCAACCCGTTCAGTACCCAGGAAGAGCCGACCTCCCGAAAGGCCATCACCACTTACAACAACTTCTATGAACTGGGCACCGACAAATCCGATCCTGCCGAGAACACCCACCGCCTCAAGCCCAACCCCTGGACGCTGCGCATAGAGGGCCTGGTCAACAAGCCCCGCAGCTTCGGCATGGACGAACTGATGAAGATCGCCCCACTGGAAGAGCGCATCTACAGGATGCGCTGCGTGGAAGGCTGGTCGATGGTAATTCCCTGGGTGGGCATTCCCCTGGCAACACTCCTGAAGCAAGTGGATCCCCAGGGCAGCGCCAAGTACGTCGAGTTCATCTCCCACTACGACAAGGCGACCATGACCCGCGGCGTGCTTGACTGGCCCTACAACGAAGGTCTTCGTCTCGACGAGGCGCGCCACCCGCTCACCCTCCTCGCGGTCGGACTTTACGGCGACACCCTGCCAATCCAGAACGGAGCCCCCGTGAGGCTGGTCGTCCCCTGGAAATATGGCTTCAAGGGCGCCAAATCACTGGTCACGATCCGCCTCACCGAGAAGCAACCCCTCACCGCCTGGATGAAGGCGGGCCCCTCCGAATACGGTTTCTATTCGAACGTAAACCCCGAAGTGGACCACCCCCGCTGGAGCCAGGCTACCGAGAGGCGGATCGGCGAATTCGGCAAGCGCAAGACACTCATGTTCAACGGCTACGGCGAACAGGTCGCTTCGATGTACTCGGGCATGGATCTGCGCCGCTTTTTCTGAGTTCAGGTCATGACCCCTACTTCACGCCAGATCACCGGACTCAAACTCGCGCTGTTCGCGCTCTGCCTCAGCCCGGCCGCACTGCTGCTGCGGGATCTGCAACTGGACCAGCTCGGCGCCAATCCGATTGAAGCGCTGACGCGCGCCAGCGGCGAATGGACGCTGCGCTTCCTGCTGATCACCCTCGCCGTTACCCCCCTGCGCAAGTATTCCGGCTTGCACTGGATACTCAGGTTCCGGCGGATGCTGGGGCTGTTTGCCTTCGCCTATGGCGCCATGCATCTGACCACCTACGTCTGGCTGGATCAGTTCTTCGACTGGCAAGCTATCGTCAGGGATATCTACAAGCGGCCTTTCATCACCGTGGGCTTTGCTGCCCTGGTCATCATGACGCCCCTGGCACTCACCTCGAACTCATTCGCCATCCGGAAACTGGGCGGCCGACGGTGGCAGGCCCTTCACCGGGCCATTTATCCGATCAGCCTGCTCGGCTGTCTGCATTTCTGGTGGCTGGTGAAGAAAGACATCACAGCCCCCTTGATCTACACCCTGATCACCGTTGCCCTTCTGGGCTTGCGTGCCTGGTGGAGGGAACAGGAGAGACGCAAGCAACTGGCCGGCGGCTATCTACCCAAGCAGAGCTTTAATGGAAAAATCATCAGAATCGTCGCCAAGTGATCCTGGTAACCAGATAGCAAAGCACAAAAGCAAAAAGCCAGTCCTTAGGGACTGGCTTTTTGCCTGAAGCTTGATGGTGCCGCTGACCGGAATCGAACTGGTGACCTTCGCATTACGAATGCGCTGCTCTACCGACTGAGCTACAGCGGCATCAGAAGCAACGGATTATATTTGCTAAGCAGACGCCTGACAAGTTCCAAGTCAGCCGTAAAGAGAGCTCTTTCCGCATACAGCCTCAGGAAGCGCCACAAATCCAGCACGGCAGGCGAGTGCTTCCAGATCAATAAATGCGAGGGTTTGAATCGACTTTTCACTGCCTGATCCGCCTCCCATGAGTTGCATGGGTGCTTTCGCATTTGTGTATTGACCCAGTGAAATCCTGCTCAGGTGTTAACCTTGAAAGGCACAACACATGAGCACGGCGATGGAAGACGAAATCAAACGCTGGACAGCCAAGCGCAAGAGCGCGCTGGTGATGGAGATCCTGCAGGGGAAGACGACGGTGGCAGAGGCCAGCCGTGCGTACGATCTGCCTCCGTCAGAGATCGAGACCTGGATCGATGAGGCTCGGCGGGGCATGGAGAACGCACTGCGTGCCAATCCGCTGGACATCCGGGAGCAATACGAGAAACAGATCAAGCAGCTCCAGGAAGCCTACGGGGAAGCGATGCTGGAGCTGCGTGCCCGAAAAAAATTGCAGT
>CALBTT010000086.1 GCA_937967645.1 uncultured Zoogloea sp. | reverse complement strand
AAGGTCACCGAGAAGGACGTGGCCGAGAACCCGCGCAAGCTGGTCCTCACCCCCATCGAGGCCGCCCAGCTGCCGCGCACCCTGGACGACGCCGAGTTCGCCCTCATCAACGGCAACTTCGCCATCTCTTCCGGCCTCAAGCTCACCGAGGCGGTGGCGCTTGAGAAGACCCCCGACCACTACCTGAACGTGGTGGCGGTGAAGACCGAGGACAAGGACAAGCCCTGGGCCAAGGACATTGCCGCGGCCTTCCACACCCCGGAATACCGCGCCGCGCTGGACAAGCACTTCGCAGGCTACGCCCGCCCGGCCTTCCTGCAGTGACATTTGCAGGGCTGTAGGGGGGCCTGTAGGGGCGACTTCAGTCGCCCGCCGCGCCACGAGCACGGACATACCGTTGATCGGAGTCCGAGGGCGACTGAAGTCGCCCCTACACATGCCCCTGCATATTTCCCTACAGCCCCAGCACGCTTCGCCATTCGCCTGAGCCAAGGAATTCCTGATGACCACCGCCCACCGTCCTTACTGGGACGAAGCCCTGGAGACCCAGCCCCGCGCGGACTGGGACGCCCTCAAGCTGCAGCTGCTGCAGAAGCACCTGCAGCACGCCTACGACCACTCGCCGTATTACCGGGCCAGCTTCGATGCGGCCGGCGTGCGCCCGGAGGAGGTGCGCAGCCTGGACGACATCCGCCGCTTCCCCTTCATCAACAAGCAGACCCTGCGGGAGCGCCAGCTCGCCGTGCCGCCCTTCGGCGACCTGGTGGCGGTGCCCGAGCGGGATATCGTCTACATCTCCGCCTCCAGCGGCTCCACCGGCGTGCCCACCGCCTCGCCCTTCAGCAGCCAGGACTTCGATGAGTGGATCGACTACGAGGCGCGCCAGTTCTGGTCCTCCGGCCTGCGTCCGGAAGACCGCTATGCCCACTCGCTGAATTTCTCGCTGTTCGTCGGCGGCCCCTGTGTGCTGGGTGCCCAGAAGCTCGGTGCCCTGTCCATCCACGCCGGCACCGTGCCGTCCGAGCGCCTGCTGGCGATCCTGCGCCAGTTCCAGGTCACCGCCATCTGGACCACCCCGTCCTACGCCTGGTACCTGGGCGAGACGGCGGTCAAGGAAGGTATCGACCTGAGGAAGGACCTCGCCGTGCGGCGCATCTTCGTGGCCGGCGAGCCTGGCGGCTCGATCCCCGAGACCCGTCAGCGCATCGAGGACCTGTGGGGGGCGTCGGTGTATGACTACTACGGCCTGTCGGACATCTTCGGTTCCTGCGCCGGCATGTGCGAGGAGAAGGACGGCCTGCACTGGGCCGAAGATCACATTCTGGTCGAGGTGCTGCACCCTGGTACCAACGAGCCGGTGGAGGAGGGCGGCCGTGGCGAGATGGTGCTGACCACCCTCAAGAAGTCGGCCCGTCCGATGGTGCGCTTCCGCACCGGTGACATCGTCTCCTTCACCTCCGAGCCCTGCGGCTGCGGGCGCACCTCCATCCGCCTGCAGGGCGTGCATGGGCGCCTGGACGACATGCTCATCATCAAGGGGGCCAACATCTTCCCCAGCGATGTGGAAGCCATCGCCCGGCGCGACCACGACCTGACCGGCGAGTATCGCCTGATCGTCGAGCGGGAGAACCACCTCGACCGCCTCACCGTCGAGCTGGAGCGCAGTCCGGCCTTCGCCGGCAGCGACGAGGAACTGGCTCATCGCTTTGCCCGTCAGCTCAAGTCCATCACCGGCGTCAGCGCCAGCGTGACCATCCTGCCCGCCGACAGCCTGCCCCGCGCCACCCACAAGGCCAAGCGCGTGGAAGACCGGCGCAGCGGCGTGTGGGGTTGAAAAGGACGACCGCCTGTTGCTGTGCAGCAGGCTGCTGATCCGCCAGCAGATCCTGCTGCGCAGCGCACAGCGAAGCGGACCCCCATGAGTCTGACCCGCTCGCCGGAATGAACGCCAAGCCCTTGAGAAATCAGGGGCTTTGGCGCGTCCGGGCAGACCTGGCCCGGCTCCGGTATGGATATTGCCAACAGCTCTCCCCGAGTCATTCATCTCTCTGGGGGTTCCATGTCCTTCCCGCTTCGTCCCATGCTGGGTGCCAGCATCGCCCTTTCTGTGCTTGCCGCCTTTCCGGCCCAGGCCCAGACCCTGCAGTCCGCTATGCGCGCCCTCGATGCCGCCGGCACCCGCAGCATCCAGCTGACCGGCAGCGGCAGCTGGTTCCAGTTCGGCCAGGCGCCGGACCCGAGCCTGCCCTGGCCTCGTTTCGAGGTGAGCCGCTATGTGGCCGACCTCGATTACGAGCGGGCCGGCGCGCGGGTGCAGATCAGCCGTATCCAGGCCCTCGAGGCCGGCCGGGTGAGGCCGATGCCGGTCGAGCAGAAGGTCGATCAGTACGTGAGCGGGCCAGTGGCCTGGAACCTGCCTACCGCGGCGCCGGCCAGTGGCAATGCTCCGGCGCCCCAGGCCCAGCCCGCGGCGGTGGCCGAGCGGCAGGCCGAGCTGTGGTCCACGCCGCAGGGCTTCCTGCGTGCGGCCCTGGCCCACAAGGCGAAGTCCCGCCCGCTCAAGGGCGGCGGCAGCGAGGTGTCCTTCAAGCTCGACGGGCGCCACCGCTTTGTCGGCGAGATCAATGCCCGCAACGAGGTGGAGGTGGTGCGTACCTGGGTGGACAACCCCGTGCTCGGCGACACCCTCGTGGAGACCCGCTTCTCCGCCTACCGGGATTTCGGCGGAATCGCCTTCCCCAGCCGGATCGAGCGCAGCCAGGGGGGCTACCCGGTGCTCGACCTGCAGGTCAATGACGTACGCCTGAACGGCGCCGCGGTCCCGGCGGTGCCGCCTGAGGTGGCCAGCGCCACCCAGCAGGTGCCGGTGGTCAAGGTGGACAAGCTGGCCGACGGTGTCTTCTACCTCACCGGCGGCACCCACCACAGCGTGCTCATCGAGCAGTCGGACCACCTGGTGGTGGTGGAGGCGCCCCTCAACGAGGAGCGCTCCCTGGCGGTGATCGCGAAGGCCAAGGAGACCGTGCCGGGCAAGCCCATCAAGTACCTGATCAACACCCACGCCCACTTCGACCACTCCGGCGGGCTGCGTACCTTCGTCAACGAGGGTGCCGTGATCGTCACTCCCAAGGCCAACGTGTCTTACTACCGCAAGGCCTGGTCGGCGCCACGTGGCATCAACCCGGACAGCCTGGCCCGTTCCCGCAAGGGCGCCGTGTTCGCCGAAGTGGACGGCAAGCGGGTGCTCTCCGACGGCAAGCGCAGCATCGAGGTGCACAGCATCGTCGGCAGCGGCCACAGCGATGCCTTCGCGCTGGTTTACCTGCCCGGCGAGAAGGTGCTGGTGGAAGGGGACGCCTTCACCCCCACCGCCGCCAATGTGCCGGCGCCGGCGCGGCCCAACCCCTACTCGGTCAATCTCTACGAAAACATCCGCAAGCTGGGCCTGGAGGTCGAGCAGATCGCCGCCCTGCATGGCCCGCGCGTGGTCACCCTGGCCGACCTGCGCACCGCCATCGGCGAGGTCAGCGCCTCCCGCTGAACGGCTTTTTCTGCCCGGATTGCCCGGGTGGAAAACGTGAATAGAAATTCACCGGGGCGCGAATAAGCAATCAAGTTTTTCTTGGTTCGCTTCTCCGCCCCCTCTCTCTAGACTCGTTTTCACCAACTTTAGCCCCATCGACTTTAGCCAGATAGGAAGCCTCATGAAATCCCGTATCACCCGCCGTTCCCTGCTGTCCCTCGCCCTGGTGCTGGGCCTGTCCAGCGTCGCCCATGCTGACGTGAGCCTGCTCAACGTGTCCTACGATCCGACCCGCGAGCTGTACCAGGATTACAACGCGGCCTTCGCCAAGTACTGGAAGGCCAAGAACAACGAGACGGTCACCATCAAGGCTTCCCACGGCGGCTCCGGCAAGCAGGCCCGTTCGGTGATCGACGGCCTCGAGGCCGACGTGGTGACCCTGGCCCTGGCCGCCGACGTGGATGCCCTCTACGACAACGGCAAGCTGGTGCCCGCCGACTGGCAGAAGCGCCTGCCGCACAACGCCTCGCCCTACACCTCCACCATCGTCTTCCTGGTGCGCAAGGGCAACCCGAAGAAGATCAAGGACTGGAACGACCTGGCCAAGCCGGGCATCGAGGTGATCACCCCGAACCCCAAGACCTCCGGCGGCGCCCGCTGGAACTACCTGGCCGCCTGGGGCTTCGCCCTCAAGCAGCCGGGTGGCAATGACGCCACCGCCAAGGACTTCGTCAAGAAGATCTACGGCAACGTGAAGGTGCTCGACTCCGGCGCCCGTGGCTCCACCACCACCTTCGCCGAGCGTGGCATCGGCGACGTGCTGATCGCCTGGGAAAACGAAGCCTACCTGGCCGTCAAAGAGCTGGGTCCGGACAAGTTCGACATCGTGACTCCGTCCATCTCCATCCTGGCCGAGCCCCCCGTCTCGGTGGTGGACAAAGTGGTGGACAAGCGCGGCACCCGCAAGGTCGCCGAGGAATACCTGAAGTACCTGTACTCGCCGGAAGGCCAGGACATCGCCGGCAAGAACTACTACCGTCCGACCGATTCGAAGATCGCGGCAAAGTACTCCAAGCAGTTCGCCCCGGTGAAGCTGTTCAACATCGACGAGGTGTTCGGCGGCTGGACCAAGGCCCAGAAGACCCACTTCTCCGACGGTGGCGTGTTCGATCAGATCAGCGTCAAGTAAGGCCCGGCCGGGCTCCAGCCACAAGGCTGGAGCATCCATCCGACCCCATGCGCCGCGCCCCTCCGGGCCGGCGCATTTTTCCGTGGGTGAGCGCTTCCGGCCCGGGGGCGTCACCCGCACAAAGGAGGACTCGTGCTGCAGACCGTCCTGATCGTTCCCGGCCTTGGCAACAGCGGCCCGGATCATTGGCAGACCTGGCTGGAGGGGCGTTGCCCCGAGGCCCGGCGGGTCCGCAATATCGACTGGGGCGCCCCGGTGCTGGCCCGCTGGGCCACCGAGGTGCGCCGCGAGGTGGACGAGGCCGCCGGCGTGGTCTGGCTGGTGGCCCACAGCTACGGCTGCCTGGCGTCGGTGGTGGCCGCGGCCGACCGCCCCGAGCGGGTCGCCGGCCTGCTGCTGGTGGCGCCGCCCGATCCGGAGCGTTTCAGCGCCTTCGGCTTGCGCGATGGACGCGACATACCCGGCCATGGTGGCCTCGGTGAATGGATCCCCACCACGCCCATCGGGGTGCCCAGCGTGGTGGTGGGCAGCCGCGACGATCCCTGGGCCAGCTTCGACTGTACCGCCCACTGGGCCGACTGCTGGGGCAGCCTGTTGATCGACGCGGGGCATGCCGGCCACATCAACGTGGAGTCCGGGCACGGCCCATGGCCCTGCGGGCTGCGCTTGCTGAACGACCTGCGCGAGTCCTACACGGGTCTGCCCCTCGGCTGCATCGACGAGGACAAGCTGAGCCACCGGGGCAAGCGCGGCGCCCTGGCGCGCCTGCGACACCGTACCCGTTTCAGTTGGGAGGCCTTCACCCACCTGCCCGGCTGACGGCCCCAGGTCGATCGTGGATGGCGATTGTGGATAGAATGGGCGCCCCGCGCCGGCCTCCGCCAGGCGGCGCATCCGCAACCGACATCCAGAAGGGAAACCCATGCCGGCGTCCGAGAAAGCGATCCTCGAGGACATCGCCGTCCACTCTGTCTACGCGCTGGGCGCCAACGCGGCGAGCACCCAATACTGCTTCCGCGTCCTGCAGCGCTTCCTGGTCGACGGAGACATCCTCGAACTGGGGCCGGCCGACGGGGTGATGACCGGCATGCTGGTGTCCACCGGGCAGCGGGTGACCTGCGTGGAGGGCGCCGAGGCGTTCTGCCAGTCCCTGACGGCCCGTTTCCCGGCGGTCGAGGTGGTCCATTCGATCTTCGAGGACTACCAGCCGCCCAGGCAGTTCGCCAACATCATCATGGGGCACGTGCTGGAGCACGTGGAGGATCCGGTGGCCATCCTCCGCCAGGCCAGGGAATGGCTGCAGCCCGGCGGCGTGCTGTTCGCCGCGGTGCCCAACGCTCGGTCGCTGCATCGCCAGGCCGGTGTGGTGATGGGGGTGCTCGAGGCCGAGAACGCCCTCAATGACATGGACCGGCGCCACGGCCACCGGCGCGTCTTCGATCCCGAAGGTTTTCGCCAGGTCTTCCTCAGGGCCGGCCTGTCGATCGACTACTTCGGTGGCTACTTCCTCAAGCCGGTGTCCTCGGGCCAGATCGAGGCCAACTGGAGCGAGGACATGCTGCAGGCCTTCATGGTGCTGGGCGAGCGCTATCCCGATATCGCCGGGGAGATCTACGTGGTGGCCTCCCGCGGCAAGGCGGCCTGAGGCCTGGCGCCTGGCCGTGGCTCAGGCAAACGTGCGGAGGTCCGCCGCCAGATTGCTCACCGCCGCCGGGCTGGCCTTCAGGATCGACATCATCACCGAGGTCCGCGCAATGCTCTCCAGTTGCGCGGCGTCCAGGCGGCCTTCCCGGAAGTAGCGGCCGATGTTGTTGGCGTAGGGGATGAAGAAAAAGATGAAGAAGCGGTGGGCGCTGGGGTAATTGAACTGGATCCGGCTGTTGATCGAGAGGGTGCCCCGCCCGAACTTGTTGCGCAGCAGGAAGCACAGGGTCTCGGCTGTCACCTGGATGTCGTGATCCGGCGCGGCCTCCGCCGGAAGCACCTCGAGCCGCTCCTGGAACAGGTACAGCCTCAGGGATCGGGCCAGGTCCGGTAACCGGACGACCAGGGAAAAATCCCGGTTCTGTTCGGTCAGCGCCGTGCTCATCGCATTCTCCGACCAGGTCTCCTCGAAGAAGTCCCGGTAGGCTTGGCGGATGTCGTCGAGCCCGATGTTCCGGTTGCTGCGATCCACGGCCTGGATGCCCGCCGCGGCCTGCTCCCAGAAGGCCACCGACCTGCGGTTCTCTTCCGTGAAGTCCTGCCCGGCCAGGTCCGCCAGGTCGAAGACCTGGTCGGGGCGGGGCACGATGATCCGGTCCGCATGTTCCTGCAGGGCCTCCAGCACCCGCGGCAGCCAGTGCCGGTTCCAGTAGAAGTTCTCTTCGTGGGAGTAATAGACGAAGGAGGCAAACAGGATGACCTTCTTCGGCTGGAAGGCCTGGATGTAGGTCTTGAGCCGCTCGATCACGAGCTGCTGCTGGTCGAAGGGTGTGGTCTCGTCGCCCTCGTTGCCGGCCCAGTTGGCATAGGAAAACTGGGCCGCCAGCAGATCGATCCGCGGGTGGCGGCTGCGGATCCGCTCGATGTTGCCGCCCAGTTCGAGGCGGGCATCATTGGCGTTCAGGAAGGTCGAGCCATCCGGGAATTCGATCACCGAGGCCGAGTCGTAGCCGTCGCTGACGTAAATCGTCTTGGTGATGTCCCCGAAGGCATGGGGGGTGGCCTCATCCAGCTCGATGCAGCTGTGGCCGCGGTCGAGCAGGTACTGCCGGACCTTGTTGTCGCGGGTCTTCTGGTAGATGAAGCGGCGCGGCGAATCCAGCCGGCGCAGGGTCGGGATGGAGAAATGATCCGGGTGCTCATGGGACAGCCAGATGTAATCGCAGGCGATCTCGTCGAGCCGGTGCGACTGCTCCGCCAGCAGGCGCCAGCCGTCGTTGAAGGCGCTGCCCTCGAACCACGGGTCGCACAGCATCCGGACCTGGGGGCTCTCGACCAGGAGGCAGCTGTGGTTCAAAAAGCTCACCCGGCCTGCCGGTCCGGCGGGGGGGATGGTTCCCGGAGTCATGTGCTGTCCGCTTGCTGTGGCTGAAGCCGCGAAAGTCTACCTGCCGCTGGCGGGGGTGTATAGCGCGGTGCCGGGCTTAGCAGATCCGCAGCTAAGCTAATTCCGCCCGGGCTGAAATCCTTGGCACATATTGTTGGTTCGTGCCCGCGAGGGGCGGCGCTAAGGTTGGCGGATCCATTCATCTTCCCATCCGAATCCTCCAAGGAGAGCCCCATGTCCCACTGGTTCACGGACAATGCCCAGTCCATCGGCCGCACCCCGCTGGTCAAGCTCAACCGCATCACCGAAGGCGCCGGTGCCACCGTGCTGGCCAAGATCGAGGGGCGCAACCCGGCTTATTCGGTCAAGTGCCGGATCGGCGCCGCCCTGATCTGGGACGCCGAGAAGCGCGGCCTGCTGGGGCCGGGCAAGGAACTGGTCGAGCCCACCAGCGGCAACACCGGGATCGCCCTGGCCTTCGTCGCGGCGGCCAAGGGGATCCCTCTGACCCTCACCATGCCCGAGACCATGAGCCTGGAGCGGCGCAAGCTGCTCCTCGCCTACGGTGCCCGGCTGGTGCTGACCGAAGGTGCCAAGGGCATGAGCGGCGCGGTGGCCAAGGCCGAGGAGATCGCTGCCTCCGATCCGGACAAGTACGTGCTGCTGCAGCAGTTCAAGAACCCGGCCAACCCGGAAATCCATGAAACCACCACCGGCCCCGAGATCTGGCAGGACACCGATGGCCAGGTGGACATCTTCGTCTCCGGCGTGGGCACTGGCGGCACCATCACCGGGGTCACCCGCTATTTCAAGCAGGGGCGTGGCAAGGCCATCCAGTCGGTGGCCGTGGAGCCGTCGGCCAGCCCGGTGCTGAGCCAGACCCGCAGCGGCGAGCCACTCAAGCCGGGGCCCCACAAGATCCAGGGGATCGGCGCCGGCTTCGTGCCGGGGGTGCTCGACCTGTCCCTGGTGGACGCCATCGAGCAGGTCAGCAACGAGGAGGCGGTGGACTACGCCCGCCGCCTGGCCCGCGAGGAGGGCATCCTGTCCGGCATCTCCAGCGGCGCGGCCGCGGCGGTGGCGGCGCGCCTGGCCAGGCGTCCCGAGAATGCGGGCAAGACCATCGTGGTGGTGCTGCCCGATTCCGGAGAACGCTATCTCAGCTCGGTGCTCTTCGAGGGCGTGTTCGACGCGGCGGGGCTGCCGGCATGAGCACGCTCCGCTCACCCGGGGGGGCGCGCATTGGCGCCCGTCAGGGCGAAGAAAGCCCGACAAGTCCGCTCGGCATTGCCCGTCAGGCCACCGACTCCGGGCACTGGGATCTCGCCGCCGTGGTGGGCGGCCTGCGCGCCGTGCGCGACCGCTGGCGTGAATCCCAGGGGCGTACCAAGGAGTTTGGCGGGCGCGAGTTTCCGTCCCGGGATGCCCTCGAGCTGATCGTCGGGCAGCTGGTCGGGGCGCTCTTCCCGATGCGCCTGGGGCCCACCGACCTGCGCCAGGAGAGCGAGGATTTCTACGTCGGCTACACCCTCGACGCGGCCCTGCACGGGCTGCTCGAGCAGGTCACCCTGGAGCTCCTGCACCAGGCCCGCCATTCGGCGCTGAGCGTCGACGTGGCGCGGGCCCAGGCCATCGGCCTGGTGCGCGAGTTTGCCGCGGTGCTGCCGGACATCCGGGCGCTGCTCGACACCGACGTGCTGGCCGCCTACCAGGGCGACCCGGCGGCGCGCAGCGTGGACGAGATCGTGCTGTGCTACCCCGGCGTGCTGGCGGTGATCCATCATCGCATCGCCCATCGCCTGTACCGCTTCGGCGTGCCGCTGATCGCCCGCATCGTGTCCGAGCTGGCCCATTCGGCCACCGGCATCGACATCCATCCGGGGGCCACCATCGGCCACAGCTTCTTCATCGACCACGGCACCGGCGTGGTGATCGGCGAGACGGCGGTGATCGGCAACCGGGTCCGCCTCTACCAGGCGGTCACCCTCGGTGCCAAGCGCTTCGAGGTGAGCGAGGACGGTGCCCTGGCCAAGGGGCAGCCCCGCCATCCGGTGCTGGAAGACGATGTGGTGGTGTATGCGGGTGCCACCATCCTGGGGCGCATCACCATCGGCGCCGGCTCCAGCATCGGCGGCAATGTGTGGCTCACCCACAGCGTGCCGCCGGGCAGCCACATCAGCCAGGCCAGCCTGCAGCAGCACGCGCCGGCCCTGCGGGAAGGAGTGCGGGCATGAGCACCCTGACCCGGCGTTTCGGCCTGGTGGTGCGCCGCCACCGCACGGCCCGTGGCTGGTCCCAGGAGGAGTTTGCCGACCGTGCCGGCCTCAGCCGTTCTTACAGCGGCGAGGTGGAGCGGGGCAACTCGACCCCTTCGCTGGCCACCGTACTCAAGATCGCCGCCGCCTTGGGTGCCACCCCGTCGGCCCTCGTCGAGGAAGCCGAGCGGGACATACGGCCGGGGGGCGTGAGTGTTGCGCGCTCCCCGGCCGCTAGCCTGTCCATGTAGGGGCTGTAGGGCTGTAGGGGCGGCTTCAGCCGCCCGCGGACTTCGATCATGCATTGGCGGGCGGTTGAAGCCGCCCCTGCACCGCACCAGACAAAGACCACCATGTTCTCTGAAACAGACCGTCTCGCCCACTGGCTCGTCAGTGGGTTGGAGCTCGACACCACCCTGTTCCATGTCGGCCAGTATTGCGGCCCGTGGCGCGCGTCCACGGCGGGGCGCGAGCGGGCCGGCTTCCACCTGGTGCTGCGCGGGCATTCGTGGCTGCACCTGGAGGGGCAACCGCCGATCCGGCTGAGCGAGCGGGAGGGGGTTTTCCTGCTGCGCGACCTGCCGCACAGCCTGACCCCGGAGGCGGACTCCGGTCCCGAGTGCCAGCCGCGCAGCATGCTGCCGATGGCCCCGGCGGTGCCGGGCGCCTGCGGGCTGGCCTGTGGCTTCTTCCAGTTCCGGGGCCTGCTCGGCGAGCTGTTCCGCAGCGCCTTCCCCGACTACGTGGTGATCCGCGCCGATTCGCCGTCGAGCGAGGCGGTGGGGCCCTTGTTCCGGCTCATCCTGGCTGAGGCCGAGCAGCATGGGGAGGCCGCCTCGCCGCTGATCGAGCGGCTCACCGAGCTGCTCTTCTTCTACGTGATCCGTGATGTGGCCTGCCGCGACGACGTGGCCGCGGGCCTGCTGGCGGTGGCGCGCCGGCCGGAGTTCGCGCCCCTGCTCGACGACCTGCTGCGCGAACCCGGCAAGGCCTGGTCGGTGGACGACATGGCGCGGGTCGCCTGCATGTCGCGGGCGTGCTTCTGCAAGCACTTCGTCGAGGCCAGCGGCCAGCCGCCGGCCCAGTTCCTGCTGCAGGTCCGCATGAAGATCGCCGCCCGCCGCCTGCAGCGGGGCGACAGCGTGCTGCGTGCTGCCGAGCATGTGGGCTACAGCTCCCAGGCCGCCTTCACGCGGGCCTTCAAGAAGGTCATCGGCGAGCAGCCGGGGGCCTTCCAGCGGGCCCGCCGGAGCCCCGGCCAGCGTGCTGCGCACTGAGTCTTCCGGCCCGGGCCCGGCGGGCGAGACGATCGAGCAAAAAGCAGCGACGCCCGTGCATAGAGCCGGCCCCGGCCGATCGGGACAATCCCTCCATCACGAACCGTACCGGAGCCTTCCATGACCCGCCTGACCGTCCACACCCCCGCCAGCGCCCCCGAGGGTAGCCGTGCCTTCATCGATACGGTGATCAGCAACAACGGCTTTCTGCCCAACCTGATCGGCGTGCTGGCCAACGCCCCGGTGGCCCTGGAGACCTACCTCACGGTGTCCGGCATCAACGCCCGCGCCAGCCTCAGCCTGGCCGACCGCGAGGTGGTCCAGATCACCGCCGCCAGCGTGCATGGCTGCGACTTCTGCGTGGCCGGCCACACCGCCATCGCCCTCAAAAAGGCCGGCCTCGAGAAGGATCGGGTGCGCGCCCTGCAGGAGCGGGCCGGTACCGGCAATGCCCGCGTCGACGCCCTGGTGGCCTTCACCCGGGCGGTGATCCTGAGCCGCGGCAAGGTGGCCAAGGGCGAATTGGCCGATTTCCTGGCCGCCGGTTTCAACGAGCAGCAGGTGCTGGAGGTGATCCTGGGCGTCAGCCTGGCCACCCTGTGCAACTTCGCCAACAACCTGGCCGGCACCGACATCAACCCCGAACTGCGCCCCTTTCAGCCGGGCGCCCTGGAATCATGAGCCACCCGCACAGCAGCCAGGCCGAGGCCCTGGCCTGGATCGCCACCCACGCCGCGTCCCTCGACACCGGCCCGGAGCATGCCGACCGGCTGGTGCCGCTGCTCGGCGCGGCGGGCTTCTTCCGCATCGGCGTGCCGCTCGAACTGGGGGGAAGCGGTGGCACGACCTTCGATGCCGTGCAGGCCATCGCCCGGGTGGCGGAGCGCTCCCTCACCGCCGCCTTCGTCTTCTGGGGCCAGCGCTGCTTCATCGGCTACCTGCTCGCGAGTGACAATGCCGCCTTGCGCCAGCGCTGGTTGCCGGCCCTGCTCGCCGGCGAGGTGGCCGGCGCCACCGGCCTGTCGAATGCGATGAAGTTCCTGTCCGGCATCGAGAGTCTGCAGGTGCTCGCCACGCCGGCGGGCGAGGGCTGGCGCCTGGACGGAAACCTGCCCTGGGTCACCAACCTGCGCCGCGCCGGCTACCTGGTGGCGGCGGCCGTGGAGCCCACCGATGGCCGGCCGGCGGCGGTGGTCGCCTTCAGCGGCGACACCCCGGGCATCACCCGCAGTGACGACCTGCAACTGCTGGCCCTGCGTGGCAGCAACACCGCGGCGATCCGCATCGAGGGCGTGGTCTCCGGTGCCGCCGAGCTGATCCACGCCGATGCGCGGGTCTTCCTGCCCCGCGTGCGACCGGCCTTCCTGGGGCTGCAGTGCGGCATGTCCATCGGCCTGGCGCGGGCCAGCCTGGCTGCCGCCAGCGGCAGATCGGAAGAGCACACGTCTGAACTCCAGTCACGAATCACCATC
>CALBTT010000085.1 GCA_937967645.1 uncultured Zoogloea sp. | reverse complement strand
CCGAAATCCGCCAGAAATTCCTTGAATTCTTCGCCTCCAAGGGCCACCAGATCGTGGCTTCCAGCTCGCTGGTGCCCCATGAGGATCCGACCCTGCTGTTCACCAACGCGGGCATGAACCAGTTCAAGGACGTTTTCCTCGGCTTCGACAAGCGCCCCTATACCCGCGCCACCACCTCGCAGAAATGCGTGCGTGCCGGCGGAAAGCACAACGACCTCGAGAACGTCGGCTACACCGCCCGCCATCACACCTTCTTCGAGATGCTGGGCAACTTCAGCTTCGGCGACTACTTCAAGCGCGACGCCATCAACTATGCCTGGGAGCTGCTCACCGGCGTCTTCAAGCTGCCGAAGGACAAGCTCACCGTCACCGTCTACGCGGAGGACGACGAGGCCTACGATATCTGGACCAAGGAGATCGGTGTTCCGGCCGAGCGTGTGATCCGCATCGGTGACAACAAGGGTGCCCGCTACGCCTCCGACAACTTCTGGATGATGGGCGACACCGGCCCCTGCGGCCCCTGCACCGAGATCTTCTACGACCACGGCGAGCACATCTGGGGTGGCCCCCCGGGCTCCCCGGAGGAAGACGGCGACCGCTTCATCGAGATCTGGAACAACGTGTTCATGCAGTTCAACCGGGACGAGGCCGGCGTGATGCATCCGCTGCCCAAGCCCAGCGTGGACACCGGCATGGGCCTGGAGCGCATCTCCGCGGTGCTGCAGGGCGTGCATGCCAACTACGAGATCGACCTGTTCCAGACCCTGATCAAGGCGGCAGCCCGGGAGACCAGCGATGCCGACATGGACAGCCCGTCCCTCAAAGTGCTGGCTGACCATATCCGCGCCTGTTCCTTCCTGATCGCCGACGGCGTGATCCCCGGTAACGAAGGTCGCGGCTACGTGCTGCGCCGGATCATCCGCCGCGCCATCCGCCACGGCTACAAGCTCGGTGCCCGCGCCGCCTTCTTCCACAAGATGGTGGCCGACCTGGTCGCCGAGATGGGCGAGGCTTATCCGGAGCTGAAGGCCGGTGAGCAACGTGTCACCGAGATCCTCAAGCAGGAGGAGGATCGCTTCTTCGCCACCATCGAGAACGGCATGGCCATCCTCGAAGGCGAGCTGGCGGCGATGGCTGCAGCCGGCAATACCGTCTTCAACGGTGAGACCGCCTTCAAGCTGCACGACACCTTCGGCTTCCCTCTCGACCTGACCGCCGACGTGTGCCGTGAGCGCGAGGTCACCGTGGACAGCGCCGCCTTCGACGCCGCCATGGCGCGCCAGAAGGAGCAGGCCCGCGCGGCCGGCAAGTTCAAGATGGCCGCCAACCTGGAATATGACGGCCCGGCGACCACCTTCCATGGCTACGACAGCCTGGAGGCCAAGGGCAATGTGCTGGCCCTCTACAAGGACGGCGTGGCCGTCAACGAGCTTAACGAAGGCGACATGGGCGTCGTCGTGCTGGACGACACCCCCTTCTACGCCGAGTCCGGCGGCCAGGTCGGCGACCGGGGCGAACTGCGCTCCGTGCATGGCATCTTCGCGGTGGAAGACACCCAGAAGATCCAGGCCACCGTGTTCGGCCATCACGGCGTGGTCAGCACCGGCAAGCTCACCGTCGGCAACGGCGTGACGGCCCGCGTGGACGTGGCGGCCCGTGCCCGCACCGCCCGCCATCACTCGGCCACCCACCTGCTGCACAAGGCCCTCCGCGAGGTGCTGGGCGGTCACGTGCAGCAGAAGGGCTCGCAGGTGGATCCGGACAAGACCCGCTTCGACTTTGCCCACACCCAGCCGGTGACGGCCGCCGAGATCGCCCGCATCGAACGCATCGTCAATGACGAGATCCTCGCCAACGCCGCCACCGAGGCAGCCGTGATGGACATCGAGTCGGCCCAGAAGACCGGCGCGATGATGCTCTTCGGCGAGAAGTACGGTGATGAGGTACGGGTGCTCAGCATCGGCTCCTCCAAGGAACTGTGTGGCGGTACCCACGTGGCCCGTACCGGCGACATCGGCCTGTTCAAGATCACCCTCGAAGGCGGCGTTGCGGCCGGTGTGCGGCGTATCGAGGCGGTGTGCGGCGATGTGGCGGTGGCCCTGGTGCAGGAACAGCAGGCCCTGCTGGATGGCGTGACTGGTGCCCTCAAGGCGCAGCCCCAGGAAGTGCTGGCTCGCGTCGCCCAGGTGATGGACAACGTGAAGGCCCTCGAGAAGGAGCTGGCCCGCCTGAAGAGCAAGCTGGCGGCCAGCCAGGGCGACGACCTGGTAGCGCAGGCCACTGAGGTGGCTGGCGCCAAGGTGCTGGCCGCGACCCTGGAGGGGGCTGATGTGGCGACCTTGCGCGAAACCCTCGACAAGCTCAAGGACAAGCTCAAGAGCGCGGCCATCGTGCTGGCCAGCGTCACCGACGGCAAGGTCAGCCTGATCGCGGGCGTGACCCCGGACCTGACCGGCAAGGTCAAGGCTGGCGAGCTGGTCAACTTTGTGGCCCAGCAGGTCGGTGGCAAGGGCGGCGGCCGTCCCGACATGGCCCAGGCCGGCGGTACGGATGCCGCTGCGCTGCCGGCCGCGCTGGCGGGCGTGGCGGGTTGGGTCGGCGGCAAGCTGGGCTGACGGCGATGAGCGGCTCTTCCTGGCGTTTCTGTCCCCAGTGCGGCAGCCCTCTCGAGTGGGGTGAGGTGGCCGGCGCCGAGCGCCAGGCCTGCTACACCCCGTCCTGCGGCTTCGTGCGTTGGGATAACCCGCTGCCGGTGGTGGCAGCGGTGATCGAGTGTGTGGACCGGGACGGCGCCATCCTGCTGGCCCGCAATAATGCCTGGCCGGAGAAGATGTTCGCGCTGGTCACCGGCTTCCTCGAGAAGGGCGAGTCCCCCGAGGACGCCGTGGCCCGTGAGGTGAAGGAAGAGGTCAATCTCGACGCCGTATCGGTGCGCCTGCTGGGGGCGTACCCGTTCTTCCGCAAGAACGAGATCCTGATCGGCTATCACGTGCAGGCGCGCGGTGAGATCCTGCTCAACGAGGAGTTGGCCGAGTACCGCTTGCTGCGGCCAGAGCAGCTGCGGCCGTGGCCGCAGGCCACCGGCCAGGCGGTGCGCGACTGGATGCTGTCGCGGGGCTTGCCCCTGCCCGAGATGGTCGAAGGCAATCTGTTTGCCCACGCGGACCTGTAGTCCGAAAGCTGGGTCAGGATGTGAAAAGGGCCACCCTGGGGTGGCCCTTTTCATGCTGCAGGCGACGCTCAGAACGGCAGCTTGACGCCCGGCCACACGCCTTCGATGGCGCGGCGGAAGTCGGCCTGGATGCGGGCGATGGCTACCTCGTTGTCGGCCTCGAAGCGCAGGACCACCACCGGGGTGGTGTTGGAGGGGCGGGCCAGCCCGAAGCCGTCGGTGTACTCGACCCGCACGCCGTCGATGGTCAGCAGGCTCTCTGCGCCTTCGAAGGTGGCTTCGGCCTTCAGCTTGTCCACCAGGGCGAAGGGCTCGCCTTCGTTCATCTTGATGTTGAGCTCGGGGGTGCTGGTGGCGTTGGGCAGACCCTTGAGCACCGGGTTGGCATCGGCCTGGCGGGACACGATCTCGAGCAGGCGGGCGCCTGTGTACAGGCCGTCATCGAAGCCGTACCAGCGTTCCTTGAAGAACACGTGGCCGCTCATCTCGCCGGCCAGCGGGGCGCCGGTCTCCTTGAGCTTGGCCTTCACCAAGGCGTGGCCGGTGTTCCACATGGTGGGCTTGCCGCCGCGGTCCTTGATCCAGCCGGCCAGGTTGCGGGTGCATTTCACGTCGTAGATGATCTCGCCGCCCGGCACGCGGGTCAGCACGTCTTCGGCGAACAGCATCAGCTGACGGTCCGGGAAGATGATCTCGCCGTCCTTGGTCACCACGCCCAGGCGGTCGCCGTCGCCATCGAAGGCCAGGCCGATTTCGGCATCGGTTTCCTTCAGGGCGCGGATCACGTCGGCCAGGTTCTCGGGCTTGGACGGGTCCGGGTGATGGTTCGGGAAGTTGCCGTCCACCTCGCAGAACAGCTCGACCAGCTCGCAGCCCAGGCGCTTGAAGAGTTCGGGTGCCACGGCGCCGGCGACACCGTTACCACAGTCCATGACCACCTTCATCGGGCGGGACAGCTTCACGTCGCCGACGATCTTGTCGATGTAAGCCGGCACCACGTCGGCCTGGGTCAGCTTGCCGGGCTCGGCCGCGGTCACCAGGTTGCCGTCGATGATGCGCTGGCGCAGGCCCTGGATCAGCTCGCCGAACAGGGTCTGGCCGCCCAGTACCATCTTCAGGCCGTTGTAATCTGGGGGGTTGTGGCTGCCGGTGACCGAGACGCAGGAGTTCGTGCCCAGCTCGTAGGCGGCGAAGTAGGTCAGCGGGGTCGGGACGCAACCCACGTCGATGACGTCGACGCCGGCGGCACGGATGCCATCGGCGAGGGCGCCCGCCAGCTCGGGGCCCGACAGGCGGCCATCACGCCCGACGGCGATGGCTTTCTGGCCGCGGGCGACGGCTTCGGAGCCCAGGGCATGGCCGATGGCGCGGACAGCTTCGGCGGTCAGGGTCTTGTCGACGATGCCGCGAATGTCATAGGCCTTGAAGATCTCTGGGGCGGGGACGAACATGCTGTAGCTCCGGTGCGAGGTTAATGATGAACGGATTATACGCGGTGCACAATGACACGTCGGTGTGCCTTTGTGATGTTGTTTAACATTCCGGTATTTCCGTGAAAAAGCGCACAAGCCGCTCCGGCAGCCAGTCCAGGTGGCCGGGCCAGGGGCCGCTTACAAAGCCCACGTGGCCGCCTTCGGCAGGCTGCTCCAGGGTGACGGCGGCGGAGGCGTCACGTTCGGTGGGCAGGTGGCGGGCGGGCAGGAAGGGGTCGTTGAGCGGGTTGATCACGAGGGTCGGAACCCGGATGCCCTTCAGGTGAGTCTTGCTCGAGGCGCGCAGCCAGTAGTCGTCGGTGTTCCGGAAGCCATGCAGCGGCGCGGTGACGATGTTGTCGAACTCGTAGAGGTTGCGGCTGCGCAGCATGGCTTCCCGGTCGAACAGGCCGGGATGGCGCGTCAGCTTGGCGGCCGCGTTGTGCTTGAGTGTGGTCAGGAAGTGGCGGGTATAAAGGCGGTTGAAGCCCCGCCCGAGGTGGTGCCCGGCGGCGGTCAGGTCCAGAGGCGGGCAGATCGCCGCCCCGGCGGTGATGATCGGGAGGGCGGCCTCACCGCGGGTGCCGAGCCAGAGCAGCAGCGCATTGCCGCCCAGGGAGACGCCGGCGGCGTAGCGGGCGATGCCCGGATGGCGCTCTGCCAGCCGTTCGAGAATCCAGCCGATCTCGTCGGCATCGCCCGAATGATAGGCGCGGGGAAGCAGGTTGGGCTCGCCGGAGCAGCCGCGGAAATGCGGGATCACGCCGTTCCAGCCCTGTGCGGCAAGGAGGCGCATCAGGCTGCGGGCATAGGGCGAATCACTGGACCCTTCCAGCCCGTGGAAGAGGATCACCAGTGGTCTGCCGGCTTGATGGGGCAACCAGTCCAGGTCGATGAAGTCCCCATCCGGCGTGGTCCAGCGTTCCCTCAGCAAGCCGGGGGCCGCCCCCTTGCAGAGCAGGGGCCAGATGGTCTGGGCGTGCCCGCCGGGCAGCCAGCGGGGGGCGGTATAGCCGGAGGCTGGAGGGCGGTGGGGCCTCAATGGATGATGTGCGGGCTGTCGTGGCTGTGCAGGTTGTCCATGTCGGGCGCGGGGGCCGCGTGGTGCATGACCATCCGCCAGCCAAGGGCGCCGCGCGCAAAGACGTTGGTGGCGATGATGGGCGGGTGGAGGCGGTCGTCGCCCTCCACGTGCACGTGCTGATGCACGGTGTGCACGGCCACCATCATGTCGGTCCAGCGCACCGGGTGGGTCGGGCTGACGGTGATGCGGGCACCGCTGGCGAACAGCTGGCGCCAGGATTCGCGGATGGCGTTGATGCCGACGAGGCGGATGCTGCCGGGGTGGATGCAGACAACCTCGTCGTCCTCCGACCAGACCGCCATCATCTGGTCCAGGTCGGCCTGGGCGAGGGCCGCGTAGAAGGCGGCTTCTGCGTCTTCCGGGGAGGTGAAGATCGGGCTGCTCATGCGGAAGCCTCTCGGGGGAAGGGTCTGGACGCGGGACGGGGGCGTTGCCGCCCCCGTCCCGTTACCTGTGCCTGAGGGTCAGTGATGACCTTTGGGCAGCTCGCCGGAGAAGACGTACTTGGCGCCGCAGTAGGGGCAGGTGGCCTTGCCTTCTGCCGTCACGTCGAGGAAGACGCGGGGGTGCCGGGCCCACAGGGGCGCATCGGGCATCGGGCAATGCAGGGGCAGCTCCTTGGCCGTGACTGCGATCGGCTGGGTCTTGTCCTGATTCTCGGGCATGGATTTCTCCTGGATCTCTGAGCTTAGATGAATGACAGCCAGTGTTCGTACTCGGGGGCCTTGCCGTTCACGATCTCGAAGAAGCGGGTTTGCAGCTTCTCGGTGATCGGGCCGCGGCGGCCTTCGCCGATGGTGCGGCCGTCGAGTTCGCGGATCGGGGTGACCTCGGCGGCGGTGCCGGTGAAGAAGGCTTCATCGGCGATGTAGATGTCGTCGCGGGTGATGCGCTTGGAGATCACTTCGAGGCCGAATTCCTTGGCCACCTGGATCACCGAGGAACGGGTGATGCCGGTGAGGGCGGAGGCGATTTCGGGTTCGTAGATGGCGCCGTCCTTGATCACGAAGAGGTTCTCGCCGGCGCCTTCGGCCACGAAGCCGTTGGTGTCGAGGAGCAGGGCTTCGTCGTAGCCGGCTTCGGTGGCTTCCAGGTTGGCCAGGATGGAGTTGGCGTAGGTGGAGGCCAGCTTGGCGCGGGGCATGGTCACGTTGACGTGGTGACGGGCGAAGGACGAGGTCTTGACGCGGATGCCCTTCTCGAGGCCGTCCTCACCCAGGTATGCACCCCACGGCCAGGCGGCGATGGCCACATGGACGGTGGCGCCCTTGGTGGAGATGCCCATCTTTTCGGAGCCGTAGAAGGCGATCGGCCGCAGGTAGCAGGACTCGAGCTTGTTGGCGCGGACCACTTCCAGCTGGGCTTCCATGAGTTCATCCTTGGTGTAGGGGATGTTCATCATGTAGATCTTGCCGGAGTTGAGCAGACGCTGGGTGTGCTCGGCCAGGCGGAAGATCGCGGTGCCCTTGACGGTGTTGTACGCACGGACGCCCTCGAAAACGGACAGGCCGTAGTGCAGGGAGTGGGTGAGCACGTGAGTGGTCGCTTCGCGCCACGGCACGAGCTTGCCGTCGTACCAGATGAAACCGTCGCGGTCTGCCATTGACATTATGGGGATCTCCAGCTGTGTGCAGTAAATTCAAACCCCCGATTCTAGCGCATTCCGAGGACCTGCGGACCGCCGCCCGGAAGGGGGTAGAATGCCGGCTTTGCGCGTGGGGTGCCCATGAGACTCTGGAAACCTAATGTCACAGTGGCGGCGGTCGTCGAGCGCGATGGGCGCTTCCTGCTGGTTGAGGAAGAGACCGAGGGCGGGCTGCGCTTCAACCAGCCGGCCGGGCATCTGGAGCAGGGGGAGTCGCTGGTCGCTGCCGCGGCCCGCGAGGCGCTCGAGGAAACCGCACACAGCTTTGTGCCGCGCTTCCTGGTGGGTGTGTACCAGTGGCCGCGCCCCGATAACGACGTGACCTACCTGCGCTTTGCGTTCGGTGGTGACGTTGTCGGCTTCGATCCGGCGCGTCGCCTCGACGAGGGCATCGTCCGTGCGGTGTGGATGGATCTCGACGAGGTGCGCGCGACCCGGGAGCGTCATCGCAGCCCCCTGATCCTGCAGTGCTGTGAGGACTATCTGGCTGGCCGGCGATACCCGCTGGACCTGATCCGCCACTACGACAACTAGGCGGCGGATGTAGCGATGCGTTGGTTGCTGGTGCTGCTGTGCGCCTGGAGTGCTGGCCCGGCCCTCGCCGACGAGCGGGCTGTGGTGTGCTTCAACTATGGCTGCCTGGTGCGCCAGGAAGTCAGCTTTGCCGAAACCCAGTTGGCAGAACTGGGCTTTCGCCTGGGGCTGGCCGATACGCCGGTCGCCGAGCGGGCGATCCTGGCCCAGGTGGTCGGGCAGATGTATCGGTGGGCCGGGGAGCAATCGCCCATCCATGCCGACCGGTCGGGGGATTTCCTCGACGATGCCGTGCATGGAACGATGGATTGCATTGATCATGCAGAGACCACGACGGGATTCCTGCATGTGCTGGAAGGCCGCGGGCTGCTGCACTTTCATGTCGTCGAGCCTATCCGGCGACGGGTGCGCTGGCTGGTGAGCCAGCATTTTTCTGCCGTGATCCGGGAAGTGGCGGACGAGCCGCCGGGTCAGCAGTTTGTTGTGGATACGTGGTTCGGGGAACATGGCGATCCGGCCGTGGTATTGCCCCTGGAAGACTGGCTCGATGGAGAAGGACCGAATGTCTCGTAAGGAAAAAGTCGTCGTCGGCATGTCCGGCGGTGTGGATTCGTCGGTGGCAGCCCTGTTGCTCAAGCAGCAGGGCTACGACGTGGTCGGCCTGTTCATGAAGAACTGGGAGGACGACGATGACGACGAGTACTGTTCGACCCGAGCCGACCTGGTGGATGTGGTGTCGGTGGCCGACGTGCTGGGCATCGAGCTGGAAGTCGTCAATTTCTCGAAGGAGTACAAGGAGCGGGTCTTCGCCGACTTCCTGAAGGAATACGAGGCGGGGCGCACCCCGAACCCGGACATCCTGTGCAACTCGGAGATCAAGTTCAAGGCCTTCCTGGACCATGCGATGGCCCTGGGGGCGGATCGCATCGCCACCGGGCATTACGCCCAGGTGCGCGAGTGGACCAATGACGGCCGGACCGAATACCAGCTGCTGAAGGCGGAGGACGGTACCAAGGATCAGAGCTACTTCCTGTATCGCCTTAACCAGGCCCAGCTCTCCCGGACGCTGTTCCCGATCGGTCACCTGTACAAGCGTGACGTGCGCAAGCTGGCCGAAGCGGCTGGGCTGCATGTGCATGGCAAGAAGGATTCGACCGGCATCTGCTTCATTGGTGAGCGGCCTTTCCGGGAGTTCCTGTCCCGCTATCTGCCCGCCCGCCCGGGCGAGATCCGCACCCTCGAGGGTGACAAGGTGATCGGCCAGCACCAGGGGCTGATGCATCACACCATCGGCCAGCGCAAGGGCCTGCAGATCGGCGGCATCAAGGGCAATCAGGACGAGGCCGGCGAGCATGATGCCTGGTATGCGGCCGTGAAGGATGTGGCCCGGAACGTGTTGTACGTGGTCCAGGGGCATGACCATCCGGCCCTGCTCAAGGAGCGCATGATCGCTGCGGACCTGAGCTGGGTGTCCGGGCGTGACCCCCGCACCCACTGGGTCTACACGGCCAAGCCGCGCTACCGCACGCCGGACGCGCCCTGCGAGATCGACAGTCTGGTGGCGGGGCGGGCCGAGATCGCCTTTGCCCAGCCCCAGTGGGCGGTGACGCCGGGCCAGAGTGTGGTGATCTACGAGAGCCGGGTGTGCCTGGGGGGCGGGATCATCGTCGCCTGAGTCAGGCTGTTCCGGAATGCACAACGGGCACCTCGCGGTGCCCGTTTGCTTATGTGGCGGAGTCTGGGGTCAGGGGTTCTGGGCCAGGCGCAGCGGTGCGTAGGACCAGTTGTTCTCCCAGGCGGCCCGGACCAGGTTGGGGTATTCGGGCTTGCCCAGGCTGCCGTTGTAGCGCCCCAGGGCACGGAAGAGGTCGCCCTTTTCGATGTCCAGGTAATGGCGCAGGATGGTGCAGCCGAAGCGCAGGTTGGTGCGCATGTGGAAGAGGTTGGTCTCCTGGTTGCCGATGAGCTTCACCCAGAAAGGCATCACCTGCATGTAGCCCCGTGCGCCGGCCGTCGATACGGCGTACTTCTTGAAACCGCTCTCGACCTGGACGAGGCCGAGGACCAGCTGCGGGTCCAGGCCGGCCCGGGTGGCTTCGTAGTGCACGGTGCGCAGCAGCTCGGAGCGATAGGTTTCGTCCGGAATCCGCTTGGCCAGCCGCCGGGACATCTCATTGAGCCAGCGGGCCCGTTCCGGGTCGCGCTGGAAGCTGGTGTCGAGCGGTGCCTGGTCGGCGACGGCTGCATGCAGCGCCGCCTGGGCACTAGCGGCGAGCGGTTCGTAGAGCTGGTTGCCGGCGTGGGCGAGTGAGGCGCCACCCGCCAGCAGCAGTGTCAGCAGCACGGAGCCTAGGTGTTGGCGCAAGCCGCTCATCAGCATCAGGCCTTGAATTTGGCGATCACGGTGGCCGCGACCTCGCCCACCGGCAGCTTGGTGGCTTCGGCGTCGCGACGCCCCTGGTACTCGACCACGCCTTCCTTCAGGCCACGGTCGCCGATCACCACCCGGTGCGGGGTGCCGATCAGTTCGTTATCGGCCAGCAGGGAGCCCGGGCGTTCGTCCCGGTCGTCCAGGAATGCGTCGATACCTGCGGCGGTGAGCTTGGCGTAGAGCGCGTTGGCGGCTTCGCGGACCGCGTCCGACTTGGCGTAGCCCATCGGCACGATGGCCACCTGGAAGGGGGCGATGGCGTCCGGCCAGATGATGCCGCGGGCGTCGTTGTTCTGCTCGATGGCGGCGCCGAGGATGC
>CALBTT010000084.1 GCA_937967645.1 uncultured Zoogloea sp. | reverse complement strand
CTGGCGGAGGCGGTGAGATTCGAACTCACGAAGGGTTTCCCCTTGCCGGTTTTCAAGACCGGTGCAATCGACCACTCTGCCACACCTCCTGCAGGGCGCGCATTCTAACACGCCGGCTCCAGCCGCCAAGACCATGGAATAGCCACGGTTGAAACTTCCTGGGGCCTCCGCTACTCTCAGGCAGTGCAGGCTAAGCTGCTCAACGATTTCGGAGGATTTAAATGCAACTCGACACTTACGGTCAGCAAACGCAGGTACTGGCGCAAGGCGCGAACCGCGTGCTGCGCAATACCTACATGCTGCTTGCCCTTACGATGGTGCCGACCGTTGCCGGTGCGCTGCTCGGCGTGCAGATGCAGTTCTCGTTCATGGCCGGCAGCCCCTTCCTGGCGTTCATGCTGTTCCTGGGCATCTCGTTCGCCTTCTTCTACGGTATCGAGAAGAACAAGAACAGCGGCCTCGGCGTGGCACTGCTGCTGGGCTTCACCTTCTTCATGGGGCTGATGCTGTCGCGCATCCTGCAAGTGGCGCTGGGCTTCTCCAACGGCGGCTCCATGATCGCCCTGGCCGCCGGCGGTACCGGTGCGATCTTCGCGACGATGGCGGCCATCGCCAGCGTGTCCAAGCGCGATTTCACCAACATGGGCAAGTTCCTGATGGTGGGCCTGGTGGTTGTGCTGCTGGCTTCTGTGGCCAACATCTTCCTGCAGATGCCGGTGCTGCACCTGGTCGTGTCTGCGGCGGTGGTGCTGCTCTTCTCGGGCTACATCCTGTACGACATCAGCAACATCGTTCATGGTGGCGAGACCAACTACGTGACCGCAACCCTGGCGGTGTACCTGGATGTGTACAACGTCTTCGTCAGCCTGCTGAACCTGATCATGGCCTTCGGCGGCGACCGCGACTGAACTCGGCCGGCCTGCATCAAAACGGCGACCCGCGGGTCGCCGTTTTTTGGCCGGTCTCCCTAGGCTCAGGGGCGCTCGAACAGGGCGATGGACTCGACGTGGGATGTCTGGGGGAACATGTTGGCAATTCCCGCGCCCTTCAGCACGTAGCCCTTCTCGTGAATCAGCACGGCAGCATCCCGCGCCAGAGTCGCCGGATTGCAGGACACATAGACGATCCGCCGGGGCGCTTTCGGGCCGAGGGCCTTGACCACGGCGATCGCGCCCTCGCGTGGCGGGTCGATCAGCATCTTGTCCAGATGGCCCAGGGCCTCGAGGCTGTCCTCGGTCGCCTCGAACAGGTTGGCCGCATGGAATTCGCTGCGATCCGCCAGGCCATTTGCCGCGGCATTCTCTCCCGCGCGCCGCACCAGCGCGTCGCTGCCCTCCACGCCCACCACCCGGGCCCCCAGCTTGGCGATGGGCAGGCTGAAGTTACCCAGCCCGCAGAACAGGTCTGCAATGCGCTCACCCGGCCGAGGGTCCAGCAGCTGCATGGAACGGCGCATCAGGAGACGATTGATGCCCATATTCACCTGGGTGAAATCGGTCGGACCGAAGGCCATCGAGACCCCGTACTCGGGCAGGGTATAGGCCAGCCCGGGCGCCTCTGTCGGGAACAGGCGCCGAGCCGAATCGGGGCCATTGGGCTGCCCCCAGACCTGCACGCCCTCCGCCTTCGCAAACGCCTCCAGACGCACCTTGTCGGAGCTTGAGAACGGCAGCAGATGCCGGAACACCAGCACGATGATGCCCTCCCCAACGGCAATCTCGATCTGCGGGATTCGGTCCGGCATCGACAGCCCGGCGACCAGGGTCTTCAGGCGCGGCACCATGCCGGAGATCTCGGGCGGCAGGATCCGGCACTCGTCCATCGGCGCCACGTAGCTGCTCCGACGCTCGTGAAAGCCAAGCAGCAGCCCCCCCTTGCTGGGCACCAGGCGCACGGTCAGGCGAGCACGGTAGCGGTAGCCCCAGACCGGGCCGACGATGGGCGGATAGAGCACATCGGCACGGATCCGGCCGATGTGCCACAAGGCATCCTCCAGGACCCGCTGCTTGGCGGCCACCTGCGCACCGGGCTCGAGATGCTGCATGCTGCAGCCCCCGCACACACCGAAATGCGGGCAGGGTGGCGTGACCCGCCGGGAACTGGCCTCAAGGACGCGGACCACCTCTCCCACCTCGAACTTGGGCTTGCTGCGGAAGGCGCTGTAGACGACCCGCTCACCGGGCAGCCCACCCTCGATGAAGACCACCTTGCCATCCAGATGGGCCACCCCCCGCCCTTCGTGGTCGAGGGATTCAATGGTGACTTCTCGATGGGACGTGGCATTCATGGCGGGGCAATCTGAGATGGACGGAAGGGGCGCCATTTTATCCCCGGCAAAAGTGTTGGCAAGACAAGGCGTTATAATCCGCCCCATGACTCAGACACTTCTAGGCGGCCTGACGGCGGAGGAATTCCTCGCCGAATACTGGCAAAAGAAACCACTGCTGATCCGCCAGGCAGTTCCCGGCTTCACCGGCGTCGTGACCAAGGACGAGCTTTTCCAGCTCGCCCGCGACGAGGATGTGGAGTCCCGCTACGTCACCCACGACGGACGCCACTGGGAAGTCATCCGCGGCCCCCAGAAGGCCTCCGACCTCAAGCGCAAAAAGCATCCGTGGACGGTGCTGGTACAAGGCCTCAACCTCTTCTGCCCGGATGGCGACGCCCTGCTCCACCGCTTCAACTTCATCCCCCAGGCACGCCTGGACGATCTGATGGTCAGCTACGCCATCGACGGCGGCGGGGTCGGCCCGCACTTCGACAACTATGACGTGTTCCTGCTGCAAGGCATCGGCCAGCGCCGCTGGCAGATCGCCAACCAGGACGACCGCAGCCTGGTCGAAGGCGCCCCCCTCAAGATCCTCAAGGACTTCCGGCCGGTGCATGACTGGGTGCTGAACCCTGGCGACATGCTCTACCTGCCGCCTCACTGGGCGCATAACGGCATCGCCATCGGTGAATGCACGACCTACTCCATCGGCTTCCGCTCCCCGAGCTACCAGGAGCTGGCCCAACAGTTCCTGGGACACCTCCAGGACAAGCTCGAACTCGACGGCATCTATGCCGACCCGGACCTGAAGCTGCAGGCCCACCCCGCGGAGATCGGCGATGCGATGATCGACCGCGTCGCGGAGCAACTCCAGCGCATCACCTGGAGCCGCGAGGATGTCCGGGGCTTCCTTGGCAGCTACCTCACCGAACCCAAGCCCCACGTCTTCTTCGATGGGCCGGACGAGCCCCTGGATTTCGACGAATTTGTAACGGCGTGTTCCGAAGATGGCTTCAGCCTGGATGCGCGTACCCTTTTTCTGTTCTCGAACGGACAGTTCTTCATGAACGGCGAGACCGTCGAGGTCGACGAGCAAGACCGCGAGGCCCTGTGCCACCTGGCCGACGCACGCCGTATTGCCTCACTTGAGGGCATTTCCGAGCGAATGCGGGAAGAGCTCTACGAGTGGTATTGCTGTGGCTTTGCCTTTCCATCAGGCGCATTGATGGACTGATCGGAGGGAGTGCTTGAAACGGCCGGAAAGTTGACAGAAAGCCGAAAGGGTTACCGCGTCGCAACAATGTCTTTATTCAAGCACTTCCTCCGTGTTAACATACTCAGTAGATCAGGTCCCCCACCTGATTGCCCCCTAAATTTAGTTGTCGCACTTCATTTATCGATAAGGGAAACCAACAATGAAACAATCTCTCCTGGTTGCTGCTC
>CALBTT010000083.1 GCA_937967645.1 uncultured Zoogloea sp. | reverse complement strand
AGATAAGCTGGAGCGAGATAGGACGCTTCGGCTAAGGGCGACTCTATCTGGCTACAAACGACTCTTGGCCAAATAAAAATGTTGATGATGAAGGTAAAAGGAGCTAAATGATGAGCCAAACGATGACCCAAGATGACCTCGAAGCCATCGCCGAAACCGGCGAGCGACTGCCCGTGAGCATGACCTTCGATCCGAGCCTGCTCGGCGAGAAGGACGAAATGGTGCTCCCGGTGTTCAACGGTGAGAAGGTGGTCGATCAGGCAGGGGAGTAATCGGTCATGTCGCGGGGTGATTTTCGCAAGCGGCTGACCGACCGCCTAATCGAGTTCATGGAGGAACACGACGGACTCCCGTGGCAGAAGGGCTGGGAGGCCGTCAACGTCCGTCCGTTCAATCCGGGCACCGGGGTCAAGTACCGGGGCGGCAACGTCCTGAACCTGATGTACGGGGCCTTGGAGCGCGAGTCCGATGACCCGCGCTGGATGACGCTCAAGCAGGCGAATGCCGCTGGCTACAGCGTCAAGAAGGGTGCCAAGGGCGAACTGGTCGAATACTGGGACTGGGGCCAGCAGAAGGTCA
Organism: uncultured Zoogloea sp.; assembly: GCA_937967645.1. Lineage (GTDB taxonomy): Bacteria > Pseudomonadota > Gammaproteobacteria > Burkholderiales > Rhodocyclaceae > Zoogloea. The sequence continues at coordinate 5,859 of CALBTT010000083.1, read as the reverse complement.
AGCCGCAGCGCGAGCTTGATGCCGAAGGCAAGGCCGTCGAGCCGGACGAAGCCAAGGGCAAGACCGCCACGGCCGCGCCCGACGACGACGAGGAAATCGCCTCGTCGCGCAAGCCGCTCGTGTTTTACGCGGTGGTGTTCAACGGTGGCGACATCGTGGGCCTGCCCGAGATCAAGCGCGAGGTGAAGTGGCAACCCAACGAGCTTGCCGAGCAACTGATCGCAGCCACGGGCGCAAAGATCGAGCACCGGGCGTTGAGCAAGACGGCCGGTGGCCGCGCTGTCGCCAACGCCGCTTACTTCGACAACCGGGCGGACGGCATCGTGATGCCGCCGCGCAGCAGCTTCAAGTCCGAGGCCGACTACTACGCCACTGCGCTGCATGAGCTTGCGCACTGGACGGGTCACGAGAGCCGTCTGGATCGGAAGCTGTCCGGGGTCGCGTTCGGCACGCCGGAGTACGCGAAGGAGGAACTGCGCGCCGAGATCGCGTCGATGTTCCTGAACTCGATGGTGGGCATCGAGGGCAACGTGCAGAACCATGCGCGGTACGCCTCGAACTGGATCGAAGTGCTCAAGAAGGACAAGCACGAGCTTTTCCGCGCTGCCAAGGACGCGGAGAAGATCGTCGATCACATCTTCGAGTACGCGCCGGAACTCAAGGCGCTTGTCGAGTCCCGCCTGCAAGACAACCTGCTGCCCAAAGACCCGCCGCAGCGCAAGCGCGACAGCGGCGTGGGCGTGCTCCCGAACTTCATGCCGCCCGAGGCCGCGAAGGAGCCTGCTGGCGCGGGGCGGCAAGACCCGCGCTGGGCCAGCTTCGAGTCCTCAGTGAAGGAGGCCGCCCGCAGGCACAACATTCCGGGCGATGCCGTCGAAGAGACGCTGGGCTTCGTCGCGCCGGATTTCACGCGCTACATGGACTCGGCCGAGCGCAACGGCTACACGGTGGACGACATGAACTCGATGCTGGTGCGCCAGCTTGTCGAGGAACTGCGTGCCAACGACGAGCGCCGCCAGCAGTGGGATAGGTTCGCTGGGCAGGTGCGTGAAGCCGCCGTGGGCCTCATGTCGCCGGAGAAGGTGGAGTTGGCCTTGCAGGGCCTGCATCAGCAGTACCTGCGAGTGGTGCAGGAAGGCGCTCAGAACGGCTGGGACAAGGAGCAGACGGACGCGGCTGTGCGCAACGTGGTTTTTGGCGAGCACGGCCGCAGGCCGATCACGCCGGACTTCGTGAAGGCGCGCTTCCTCGGTGATGCCAAGCCCGAGGCGTCCGCTGATGCCGACGATGATCTGCTGCTGGTTCCGACCGGCACGAGCCTGACGCTGGGCGACGCGCTTCCGGCCGACGCTGCTGCGATGGCCGACGAACGCATCGGCCCCGCGCCGTGATGTGAAAAGTCAAAAATCTAACAAGGCGAAATCCACATGAGTTAGAAAGCCAAGATGACATGATTTGAGTTTTGCGCTAAGATGCAAGCGCATCATTCATCGTGTCGGCCGCCAACCGCCTACCGTGTTTCCTCCCTGTACGGTTAGCGAGTTTGGCGGCCTTTTTTTTGGCTTGGAGGGAGTTGTGACCGTCGATCTTCTGCAATGGGCAGGCTGCGCCACAGGCGTGCTCGGCTCGGCCTTGCTGGCGTGGCGTTCCCGGTGGTCGGGGTGGGGTTTCGTGGTCTACCTGCTCTCGAATGCCTGCTGGATCGCGTTCGGCGTGATGACGGCCGCACCCGGTTTGGTTGTCATGCAGTGCGTTTTCACGGCGACCAGCGCGGTGGGTGTGTGGCGCTGGCTGATTGCTCCCCGACGTGCGCAGTCGGTCGCTGTTGCGTGAGGTACGCATGGATCGCGGCGCGCTCTCTGTCGATGATGCTGTTGTTGCCAGCGATGTGCCCATCGCTGAGGTGGCGGATCAGGGCGGCCGTGGCCGGAAGAACCTGTTTGGCCGTGCCGATCTGGCCGAGGTTTACCGGCGTGCTCGCGATCTGCTGGTCAAGCACGGCGTCTTTCGGATGGCCCAAGTCATCAAAGATGGCGAGGGTGCGTCCAGTCTGGTGATCTGCAATCTCTGGCGCGTTGATCGTTCCGCGCAAGGCGGCGTCAAGGCGCTTGAGTTCGATATGGCGACCGGCCAGTGGGCCGAAGTCAGCAAGCTCGACTTCTGGCCTGATGTCCCTCTCTACCCGATTCAGAAGGCCCAGACCTTGGACTGGTGGCGCGATGTTGCGCGCCGCGTGGTTTGGAAGGCGCTGATGGCGGCGGGCTACGGCACCCTGCCTCAGCACATCACGCAGGTGGAGTGGGGGTACGACGAGACAACCGGGCGGTCTAAGGCGTTGTCAGGGAAGCCGGAGATGACGCCGAGGAAGATGGCCTACCTGTTGGTGCAGCGCTATGTTGGCAAGTCGGTAGGTAGAACCAAGGCCGGGAAGGAGAAGTGGCGCAAGGGATTCCTCAAGCCCAAGGTGATGATCGCAGGGGCCAAGGCTCTTCGTGCATCCATCTTCGATCATGTGCTCGAAGCCGACCTTCTGTCGGCAATCCTTGCCATCGACTACAAGCTCGTGACGCTCTGCGACTACCTGCGCTTCGCGTTGCACCGTGATGCGGTGCTGCGGGTTGCGAAGGAGCACCGCAACTTCCTGCCTCTGCTGCCTGAGATCACGAAGGAGCATTGGGGCAGGAAAGACTTGTTCTCCCGCAAGCTCTGGATCAAGGACGGTCGCAAGCGGACGTTGGTGGACTACGCAAGGTTCTCCGAGGGCCGCGTGCGTGGCTTTCAAAGCCTCGACTCGCGAGCGGCCCTGCGTTGGCTCGGCAAGGCTCAACTGACGGTCGTGCGGCGTTGGGCATCCGCAGGTGGAGGCTGCAAGAACGCTGCCGTTCTCGAAAACCTGAGCAGGGCAAATATCGGGGTGAAGATTCCCGCCATTGCGTGGTGCCACATCGTATCGGCCAGTGCCGGGCATCGAGTTGCGCAACTCGGGGTGAGCGAGTTGGCGCAACGGCTCTACCGCGCCTTCGCGGTGCATTGCGCTTCCATGTGGAAGGACAAGGGGTTTGCAGCGCTCCGAACTTGGCTCAAGGGCGATCAATCGAGCATTGGCGATGTTGCCGACTGGTTGGTGGCCGAGGGCATCGCCCAAGGCTTTCCCGACAAGCACGCGACTTGGGAATCCATGCGCCGCCGCTGTGACGACTGGCATGAGCGTGTGGCGATTGAGAACGTCGAGCGCAGTGCGGGCGAGAACCAGACGTGGGAATCGCTGCTTGGCGAGGTGGTCATCGGCGATGTGACCTTCACGCCGTTGAATTCAGTCAGGGATGTTGCTGTCGAGGGCTATCGGCAGCATCACTGCGTAGGCAACTATGCCTATGACTGCGTAGAGGGCCACTACAGGGTCTACACCGCTGTCGAGCCGGATGGCACGCGGTCAACGCTCGGCCTGTGGTTTGATCGGTCGGGCCGCTGGGTGGTCGAGCAGCACAGAGGCAAGTACAACGGTTCGGTGAGCGTCGAGGCCACCAAGGCAGGCAAGGAGCTTGTCAGTCGCTACCAGCAGGCCCATTTGAAGCGTGTGGGGGCAGCATGAGCTTGTTCGACTTCACTGGCGCTCGCTTTTCGCCGTGTGAGCGCTACCGCTACGCGCTGTGGCGCGTGTGGGATGCGTCCAAGCCGGTCGCCACCTTCGTGATGCTCAACCCATCCACCGCTGACGAGGTGGACAACGACCCCACCGTCGAGCGCTGCCAGCGGCGCGCTCTGGCGCTGGGCATGGGCGGCCTGCGGGTCGCCAACATCTTCGCGTGGCGATCTACCGATCCGGCCGCGCTGTACAGCCTTGACGACCCCATCGGCCCCGGCAACGACGAGGCCATCTTCGAGGCTTGCCGGGATGCCGGTGTCGTCATCTGCGCATGGGGCACGCACGGCAAGCTGCTTGAGCGCGGCGACGCCGTTGCCCGGATGCTGCTGGCTCAGGGCATCGCGCCCATGTGCTTGCAGGTGAATGCGGACGGCACGCCGAAACACCCGCTCTACGTCGGCTATTCGATCCAGCCGACACCCTACCGGCCCCGGTAGGTGCTCCCCGCGATCCGGGGATTGCGGGATACGGAAAATCAGATTTTTGGAGTTTGACGGATTAGTCAAACGACGGAGTTTTAACGCGCCGCATGTGCGGCGTGTCTCAAGTTGGAGACATGGAAGTGACGGAAATGATGTGCGCAGCCGAAACGCAGGCCAGTCGGGCATACGCCCGCGCCTTGGCGTCGGTGTCCCGGCAGTTGGCTTGGGGCGATGGTGACGCCCGGCGCGAGAAATTCGCGGAAATCCTCGGGGAAACCCGTGGTCAGGATGGATCAATTCGAGGCAACAAGGTGCTTGTCGCCGTCGAGGCGATGCACGGCGAGAAGCTGTCCTACGAGGACAAGAGCGTGATTTTCATGGCCGTGCTGGGCCTGCGCGTGGCCGATCTGGCGGCCGAGCGCGGCCTGTGACAAGGCATTTCAAAGGCGTCAACCTGTCAACCTTGACAGGTCGATAAGCCTTGACACCATGCGGAACATTCACATTGCAATTAAAAGACAGGAACGCATAACGGTCAGTTTCTAACAATGCGATCAACTTTTCTTGTATAGTCGGCGCGTTTGGCATGTCGCTTCACTATTTGCTGACATCGCGTCAAGTCCGGCCATCCGTTGGCTGCATCTATCAGGAGAGTGATTGCAATGAACCTCGACCGTCGTACCTTCTTGATGGCCGCCGCCGCTGGCGCGGCATCCATGAGCGGCCTCGCGCTGGCCGCTGATCCGTCGCCGCAGTCGGCGGGAAAGGCCCGCATCGACCTGCCGAAGCTGCCGTGGGAGCAGGGCGCGCTCGATCCCGTGATTTCGAGCCGCACCGTGGGCGTCCACTACGGCAAGCACCACGCGAGCTACGTGGACAACCTGAACAAGCTGCTGGTGGGCACGGCCCTCGAAGGCCGCAGCCTCGAAGAGATCGTTCGCGAGACGAACGGCAAGGCCGACAAGGTGGCGCTGTTCAACAACGCGGCGCAGACGTGGAACCACACCTTCTACTGGCACAGCCTGTCGCCCAAGGGCGGCGGCAAGCCGGGTGCGGACGTGCTGGGCAAGGTGAACGATGCCTTCGGCTCGTTCGACGACTTCCGCAAGGCGTTCTTGGCCGCCTCGGGCGGCCAGTTCGGTTCCGGCTGGGTGTGGCTGGTGGCGGACAAGGCGAGCAAGCGGCTGATGCTGCTCAAGAGCAGCAACGCTGACACGCCGATCAGCGCCGATGTCGTGGTGCCGCTGGCCGTGCTCGATGTCTGGGAGCACGCCTACTACCTCGACTACGAGAACCGGCGCGGCGAGTACGCGGCGGCCGTGTTCGACAAGCTGCTGAACTGGCGCTTCGTCGAAGAAAACCTCGCGAAGCTCTGACGGCGGTCGCCGCTTGGGAGAACTGCCATGTTCAGACTGCAACGCAAGGATGCGCCGACCGTGATGTCAGGTGAAGCTGGCCCGCAGACGGTGGCAGGTCGTGATCCGAAGCCCGCGCTGCTGCAAGCGGTGTCGCTTCTGGTCATCACGAACTTCCCCGAGCGGTTCGTGCTCTTGGGCACTTCCGCCACGGTGGTGCGCACATGCCGGGAAGGCATGGAACTGCTCGACCAGACCCTGTTCGCCGCGATCTTCTGCGACATGGGTCAGTTGGCCGAGGGTGAAAGCGGCTTTCGCTTCGCCCATGCGCTCAAGAAGCGCGAGGGCGTGCCACCGATTTTCCTGATGACCGAGCAGGTCACGGTCTACGACGAGCAGTGGGCCAAGCGTCAAGGTGCGGAGGGCTTGATTCCCC
>CALBTT010000082.1 GCA_937967645.1 uncultured Zoogloea sp. | reverse complement strand
GCAGGGCTGCTTCCAGTTCAGCATGAACGGCAAGGCGCCGGCCGCCGACAGCGAAGTCCTCACCGCGTTGTCGGCGTACGCCTACTGGATGTCTGCCGGTGTGCCGATCGGCAAGGTCCAGCCGGGGCGGGGCTTCGACGAGCCGCCGCCGCCCAAGGGCGGTTACGACATCGCCCGCGGTCAGCGGGTGTACGAGAAGCAGTGCGCCCTGTGTCACGGGGATGATGGCGCCGGCCAGAAAGTGGGGGCCACCTCGGTGTTCCCGCCCTTGTGGGGCAAGGACTCCTACAACTGGGGGGCGGGCATGCACCGGATCAACACCGCTGCCGGCTTCATCCAGCACAACATGCCCCTGGGGCGGGGTGGAACCCTGAGCGACCAGGAAGCCTGGGATGTGGCCGCATACATCAATGCCCACGAGCGCCCCCAGGACCCCCGCCTGGTCAAGGGTGACATCGACGAGACGCGCAGGCGCTATCACGCCGACGATGGCGTGAACCTCTACGGCGTGGTGGTGGATGGCCGCAAGCTGGGGCAGGGGGTGAAGTGACGCCTTGCGGGCAGGCCGATCGGTGGCATGCCCGCCCAGGGGCGTCGGGGCGTCTCAGGCGGTGAGCGCCCCGCCGTTGAGGGCATGCACCTGGCCGGTGACCCACTCCGCCTCGCGGGAGGCCAGGTAGGCCACTCCGGCCCCCACATCGGCCGGCGAGCCGGCGCGGGGCACGAAGGCGCTCTTGCAGGCCACCGCATCGGAGCCTTCCCAGTTGTTCATGGTGCCCAGGGACAGGGCATTCACGGTGATGCCCTTGCGGCCGGTCTCCGCCGCCAGCTGGCGCACGAATCCCACCACTCCGGCCTTCGAGGCGGCGTAGGCGGCGATGCCCATCGGCACGCCGGCACGCCACGACTCGGACGTGATCGCCACGATGCGGCCCCAGCCCTTGTCCAGCATGCCGGGCAGCACCGCGTGGCAGCCGTTCATCAGCCCATACAGGTTGAGGCTGACAAAGCGCTCCCAGTCTTCCGGACGGGACTCCAGGAAGCGCGCATAGCCCATGCCCGAGGTGGGTACGCCGGCGTTGGAAACGTAGATGTCGACGGCGCCGACGGCCTCCCTCACGCCGGCCACCATCGCCTGCACCGCGGCATGGTCGGTCACGTCCGCCGGTGCGGCGAGGGCCTGCAGGCCCAGGGCGCGGATCTCGGCGGCGGCGGCTTCGGCGCGCTCCGGGTAGAAGTCATTGATCGCCACGGTGGCGCCCTGGCGGGCCAGGGTCTCGGCCACGCCACGGCCCATGCCGCGGCCGGCGCCGGTGACCAGGGCCACGCAGCCGTCCAGCCTGAAGAGGGGTTGGGACATTGTTTTTCCTTGCTGGGTTGGAAGGAGGGCGCCGGAATCAGCGCCCCTCGAAAACAGGGGGGCGCTTGTCGATGAAGGCTTGCATGCCTTCCTTCTGGTCCCGCGAGGCGAAGAGCAGGGCGTTGGCCTTGCGTTCGAGGGCCAGGGCGGCCTCCAGCGGGGCGTCCATGCCCGCCAGGATCACCTCCTTGATCTGCTCGGCAGCCAGCGCCGGCATGGCCGCGATGGTCCGTGCCATGTCGAGGGCGGTGTCCATCACCGCGCCATCGGGCACCACCTCGCTGACCAGCCCGGCCACCCAGGCCTCCTGTGCCGTGATCGGCCGCCCGGTGAGCGCCATGCGCATGGCCTTGGCCTTGCCCACCGCCCGCAGCAGGCGCTGGGTGCCGCCGATGCCGGGCATGATGCCGATGCGGATTTCCGGCTGGCAGAAGCGCGCGCCCTCACCGGCGATCAGGATGTCCGCCAGCATGGCCAGCTCGCAGCCGCCGCCATAGGCATAGCCGCAGATCGCCGCGATCACCGGCTTGGGGCAGTGCTGGATCGGCGCCCACACCCGTTCGGTATGGCGTTTGTGGATCTCGATGGGGCCGACACCGGCCATGCTGTGGATGTCGCCACCCGCCGCAAACACCTTGTCGCCGCCGGTCAGCACGATGCAGCGCACCGTCGGGTCGGCACCGAGTTCGGCGAACATCCGCGACAGCAGGGCCTGCAACTCCAGGCTCAGGGCATTGGTGGCCTCCGGGCGATGCAGGCGGACCACGGCGATGCCGTCTTCCGGGCGTTCCAGCAGGGCCGGCGGCGGGGCTTCCGCGGACGTGGGGGAGGGGGGGGCGGCAGACATCGGCATTCCTCGCAACGGACGCCCGGAGCTCGGGCAGGCTGGGAGCGATTATTCGGACCGTGCGGGGTGGGCTCATCGTCCGTCCGGACGACGAGGGCGGAGTTTCCGGGTTTCGGGCGGACAGGGGCCGCCTGGAGTTGGGATCCGGCTACGCCAGCCGCACGATTTGCGCCTGCGCGTCGCCCAAGTGCCGCGCCAGGGCCTGCCTGCAGGGGGCGAAGCGGGGGCTGAAGCCGGGGGCTTCCAGGACGCGGGACAGGAAGCTGCGGGCCAGGTCCAGTGCGGAGCGCCAGGTATCAGGGGCGATGCCTGGCCGGATGTCGGGCGCCGGGAGGGTGTCGGGCAACCCGCCGCTGCGCCTCGGTGCGAAGGCCATCGGCGTCATGTCGTAGGCGGGGGCGATGGCGTAGGGGCGGCCCGTGTCGGGGATGAAGGACAGGTTGCCGCCGTGCATGTCGGTGTTGCCGATGAGGTGGCCGAAGGCCCACAGCAGATGGGCTCTGTCTGCCGCCTCGCGCTGGATGTGTCCGGTAGCGGCAAGGGCGGTCGTGATCTCTGGCCACGGGCCGCCGCGCCCGACGAACTCCGCGTCGAGGGCGGCCAGTGAGATCAGCCCCCGGCGGCCCTGTCCGCCGACCCGATCAAAGCGCTCCACTTCCAGGAAGGTCTGCCCCTCGAGGCTGAGCAGTTCGCTGCGGGCGGCGTCGATGCCGGCCTGCGCGAGGGTTTCAAGGGCGAGGTGTTCGGCCAGTAGCAGGTCTCTCCAGCGCTCGCTGACCAGGCCCGCCACCGGTTCGCTGAACTTGACGAGCACATGTCGGGGCCCCGAGGCGGTCATGGCCCAGGCGGCGAACTTGGGCTGTTCTCCCCCCGCTGACGACCCCGGCGCTTCACCGCTGGCGGCGTCCTGGGCCATCCGGGCGTAGATTCCGGCCTTCTGTTCGATGCCGATCGGGGGCGGCGCGGCGTCCAGGCGCAGGAACCGGGCGCGTGCCCGGTCACCCAGCAGCAGGTTGCCGACGACATCGTGACCCTGCGCGAGCAGGGCCTTCAGCGCATGCGTGTCCGACCATTCAGTGAGGCGCTCGGGAAGACCCAGGTCCCGCCCGTGCCGGGCCGCGTAGGCTCGACCCAGGTAGCCCTGGAGGCGCATGTCGAGCAGCCACCAGGGCAGGCCGGGGCAGTAGAGCGTGGCTCCGTCGGCTTCGCGCATGACGAAGCCGTCTGGCCGGACCGGGGTGAGCGTGCCGAGGTGGTGAACCCTGGCCTCCGGATCCACCCGGTAGATCTCCACTTCAGGCAGTCCCCGCACCTCATCACGCAAGGCGTATTGAATGGATCGCGCCGCGCCGATACGGACCACTTCGTTCCCCAGCTCAAGCATCGCACGGGACAGTGTTGGCTGACTGATCCCCAATGCTTCAACGAGTTGGCGCGCACCAACCGGGCCTCGTGCAAGGTGAAGCCGGATCGGATCTGCGTGTCGGGACATGTGCTGGCTTGGATTTGAATGGATAGATGAATAGATAGTGTAGATGTTTTGCGCAGCCGAGGGGGGGGGGTGGAGAGGGGCTCATCGTCCGTCCGGACGACGAGGGTGGAGGGGCGCCGTGCCACCCTGCCGGCGTTCACGTTCCCGATGCCACGATCATGCCTTGTGTGTCCCCGCCCGGCCCGATGGACACCCAGACCCTGTTTGCGCGGGCCGGGGTGGATTTCCCGACCTACGAGCGGATGATCGGGCTGATTCACGACGGCGCCTTCGACCTGCAGGCCTGGGACGCCCTGCTGCATCTGCTGCAGGGGCAGTTGCGGGCCAACTACGTTTCATTGGTGCTGCTGCCCGATCTGTCCGGGCCGGGGCTGCCCATCCTTTTCGCCGGCCCGGCCCGGCAGGACCTGCTGACGGCCTACACCGACGGGCTCCACGGTCTCGACCCCTTCGTCAATCTGCCGCGGGACAGGATGCTGGCCGTTGACGAGCTGATCTCCGAGGCCGAATGGCTGGACAGCGTGGTGTACCGGAGCTGCATGGCGCCGCTGGGCATCCGTTACCTGGCGGGGGCCGACCTGGACCTGGGCAGCGAGGCAGTGTGCCGCTTCCGGGTCTGCCGCAGCGCGGACGGCGGGCCCTTCGGCGAGGCGGAGCGGGCCCTGTGCGCCTTGCTCCTGCCCCATCTCAAGCGGGCATTGCGGGCCCGCGCCGTGCTGGACGGCTCGGACCGGGAGCGCCGGCTGTACGCGGGCGCCCTGGAGCGTCTGGAGGTGGCGACCCTGTGGGTGGATCGCCGCGGCCGGGTGCTGGGCAGCAACCGGGTGGCGGACGAGATCCTGGCTGCGGAGGACGGCCTGCGCCTGGTGGGCCGGACCTTGCGGCCCAGCCTGCATGCCGAGAAAGTGTTGCTCTACGACATGATCGCCCGGGTCGGTAGTGAGCGGGGCCGGGGGCCCGGGCTGGTGGAGGGCATGACCCTGACCCGCCCGTCGGGACGCAGCCGGCTGGGGGTGCTGATCCGGCCGGCGCCGCCCGCCGGCATCGCCGAGTACGGCCCCTGTCCCGAGGCGGTACTGCACGTCAGCGACGCGGAGCGTTCTGTCGGCGCGTCGCCGACCCTGCTGCGCAGCCTGTTCGGCCTGACCATGGCCGAGAGCGGCCTGGCCCTGCTCCTGGTGGAGGGCATGACGCTGGATGAGGCGGCGGCCCACCAGGGCGTCAGCCGCCACACGGCCCGCAGCCAGCTGCGCAGCATTTTCGCCAAGACCGGGGTCACCCGCCAGACCGAACTGCTGCGCCTGGTGCTGCGCAGCGTGGTGCCCCTGGGCTGAGCCCCCTTCGGCGCCGGCGCCGTCTTTCACTCGAATGAGGGATGCGGCTCGCGGTGCACCATCGGCAGCATCCCCCCGCCGTCACCTCGAACGGCCCGGAAGTCGCGGCTGGCCGCCCCTTCCGTCCCATGAACAGCAGTACGCAGGGAGGGATTGATGCTTCATCAGCACCGCTTCACACCATTGCAGACACGTCGGCTGATCGCCCTGGCGCTGGCCGGCGCCGGCCTGCCGGCCCTGGCGGGCCCGAGCTTCCAGTTGGGGGAAAACAGCTCGGTCGACACGTCCCTGACGGTCGGCTACACCAGCTCGATGCGCCTGAACAACCCGTCGGCCACCTATCTGGCCGACTTGAACAACGACGACGCGACCCGCAACTTCAACCGCCACAGCCTGATCAACAACCGCCTCAACGTGCTCGGCGAGATCAAGTTCAAGCACGACAACCTCGGTGGTCTGCTGCGCGGCAGCGCCTTCCATGACACGGTCTATCAGGGTGCCAACAGCAACGAGTCCGCCGACACCGTCAACAAGACCGGCCCGGCCAACGAGTTCGTGGATCAGACCCGCCGCCTGAGCGGTCAGAACACCCGCCTGCTGGAAGCCTTCGTGTACGGCAACTGGCTGGTGGACAGCATGCCCCTCAACGTCAAGCTGGGGCGCCACGCGGTGGTGTGGGGGGAGAGCCTCTTCTGGCCCAACATCAGCCAGGGGCAGGTGCCCGTGGATGCCACCAAGTTCAACGTGCCCGGCACCGAGGCCAAGGAGAGCTACCTGCCGGTGGGCCAGTTGTCCGCCAGCCTGGGGCTTACCGACACCCTCACGGTGACCGGCTACTACCAGTACAAGTGGGAGAAGTCGCGCCTCAACCCGGTGGGCGACTACTTCGGCAGTGACTACTTCGGCCCGGGGGCGCAGTTCTACCGTCTGGCGGCCGCACCGATCTCCAGCCTGCCGGACCACAGTTTCGCCGTGGCCAACTACGCCGGTGAGATCACCGCCCGCAATTCCGGCCAGTGGGGTGTCGGTGCCCGCTACCAGCTCAGCGACAACACCGAGCTGGGGCTCTTCCACTACCGCTACCACGACCGGGTGGGGGCCCTGTTCTACGACTTCACCGGCACCACCCGCTATTCGTCGCTGCCCCGTTTCGGCGCGATGGCTTCGCCGGGCAGCGCGCCGTATTTCAAGCTGGCCTATTTCGAGGACATCAAGCTCACCGGCCTCAGCCTCAGCACCAAGTTCGGCGATGCGGTGCAGGTGGGCGGTGACCTGAGCTACCGGGACGGCGCCCCGGTCTATCTGGACAACGGCTCCCCCACCCGGGGCAGCTATCTCCAGGGCAATGGCAACTTCGTCTACATCCTCGGCCCGAGCGCCCTGGCCCACCAGACGACCCTGATGGGCGAGGTGGTCCACCAGCGCATCACCGGTGTGGACACCCTCACCGTGAGCGGCGCCATGCCAGGCCAGAACGGCAGCTTCTCCCGCTACGTGTATGACGGCCAGACCCGCGGCTCGACCCTGGCCGGTGCCGGGGTGATCCTCGACTATCCCTCCGTGTTCAGCGGCTGGGACTTGAGCACCCGCGCCATCTGGACCCAGAACGTCGCCGGCAGCAGCTTCTCGGGGATGGGGCGTGACGAGCGCCGGCTGACCCTGGGCGCGGACTTCAAGTACCTGGGCAACTTCCAGGTGGGCCTCACCTACGTCACCTACATCGG
>CALBTT010000081.1 GCA_937967645.1 uncultured Zoogloea sp. | reverse complement strand
CGCCTTTCATCTTGGGGCGGCCCGGCGATGAAAGAGGCCCCCACGCTCCCCGCTGACGCGGCTCGCTGCCCCCCAAGGGGGCTCTTTTCATCTTGGGGCGGCCCGGCGATGAAAGAGGCCTGATCAGCCCGCCATACGCCGACGCAACCAGGCACTGGCCCCATCCACCAGAATGGCCATCGCCAGCATCGCCAGGACCACCGTGCTGGCCTCCGCCTCATGGAACAGGGACAGGCTGTAATAGAGCAGCGCCCCCAACCCGCCGGCGCCGACGAAACCCAGGATCGCCGCCATCCGGATATTCATCTCCCAGCGATACAGGGTATAGGCCAGCCACTGGGGCGCCACCAGGGGCAGCACCGCATAGAGGAATGCTACCAACGGCCCGCCGCCGAGCCCGCTCACCGCCTCCGCCGGGCCGCTCGGCGTGTTCTCGAGGGCCTCGGCGAACAGGCGGCCGAGCACGCCCGTGGTGTGCAGGGCCAGGGCCAATGTGCCTGCGAAGGGCCCCAGCCCCGCCGCCAGCACCATCAGGGTCGCCCACACCAGCTCGGGCACCGAGCGCAGCAGGTTGAGCGCAAAGCGGGCGAGCCGACGGGCCAGCGGCCCTTGCCGGCCCGCCGCGGGCAGCGCCAGCGCGACGCCGCCCAGCACCGCCAGCAAGGTACTCAGCAGGGAGATCGCCAGGGTCTCGAGGGCCGCCCAGCCCACCTTGGCGAGGAACACCGGGTCCGTCTCGGGCGGAATGAAACGCCCCACGAAGGCCACCGCCTCAAGCGCCGTGGAACCCGAGAACAGAGCCCCCAGCGGCATGTCCAGGAAGACGAAGCTGCCCGTCACCGCCGCCAGCAGCACAGCCAGGCCGACTACCCCGGCGGGACCGATGCCCGCCCTCATGCCAGCCTCCGGCGCAGGAACTCGGACACGCCATCCGCCGCCAGCACCAGCACCAGAAAGGTCACCAGGATGCTCGCCGCCTCTCCGCCATTGAGCATTTTCATGGACTGGTCCATCAACTGCCCCAGACCGCCAGCCCCCACGAAGCCCATCACCACCGACGCGCGCACCGCACATTCCCAGCGATACACCGTGTACGAAACCAGCTCACCAGCAGCCTGGGGCAGCAGGCCATAGAGCAGGGCGGCGATGCGCCCGCTGCCTGCCTCCAGCAGCCCTCGGGTGGCACGGCTGTCGGCGGACTCGAGGATCTCGCCATACACCTTGCCGAGCATCCCGCCATAGGTGATGCCCAGGGCCAGGACGCCGGCGCTCGCCCCCAGGCCGAAGATCCGTACGAACAACAAGGCCCACACCAGCTCGGGAATCCCTCGCAGCACAGCCAGCAATGCCCGCACCAGGGCCCGCAGGGAAACGCCGATCCACGCCCGCCGGCCCGGGCCGATCCGGGAGATCGACAAGGCCCGCGTCATGGCGAGGCCCAGGGGCACCGCCAGCAGCGACGACAGGGCAATCCCCGCCGTCGCCATGGCCAGCGTCTCGACCGTCGCCTTCCCCAGCAGGGCCAGGAAGTCATGGGAGGTCTCCATCGGCAGGAAGCCGCCGATGAAGTGGCCCATGGCCCGCAGATTGCCCTCTTCAAGCAGGCGGGCCGGCTCGAAATCAGCCAGCCGCAGCAGCGGCCACAGCAACACCAGAGCGGCCAGGGTCCATCCCAGGCGCGGCAGGGCGGCCGGATCGCGGCGCACGGCGCTCATGCGCAACGGAAGGGGGGAGACCCCGCGACGGCGGGCTGGCCGGCGTCCATCGGCACGGCCATGCCGGCCAGCGGCACGCTGCCCTCCGCGGCATAGAGCTCACGTAGCTGGGCCTCGCGCACCTGGCCGGCGGGCAGGTCAAACAGGATCTGCCCGTCCTTCACGCCGATCACCCGGGGGAAATGGCGCAACGCCAGATCCACGGCATGCAGGCTGGCCACCAGGGTCACGCCCCGCCGTGCCGCCTCTTCGTTGAGCAGGGCAACGGTCAGCTCCGACAGGGCCGGGTCCATCGCCGACACCGGCTCATCGGCGAGGAACAGGTCCGGCTGCTGGTACAGCACGCGAGCCAGGGCCACCCGCTGCAGCTGACCACCGGAGAGGCGGTCGCAGCGCTCGTAGAGGCGCTCACCCAGGTCCAGGCGGGCCAGCTGCTGGCGGGCCCCTTCCGGGTCCACCGGATACAGCAGCGAGGCCAGCGCCTTCCACAGCGGCCACTGGCCCAGCCTGCCGGCCAGCACCGCCGTCACCACACGTTGCCGTGGCGGGATCGGCGGCGCCTGGTGCACCAGGCCGATACGTGCCCGCAGCCGGCGCAAGGCGGCTGGCGATCCGGTCCACGGATCGGTGCCGAGCAAGGATACCTGCCCCGCATCCGGGCGCAGGGCAGCCGCCAGCACCCGCAGCAGGGTGGTCTTGCCAGCGCCCGACGCCCCCACCAACGCCACCCGCTCGCCTGAGGCGACACGCAGGTCCACGTCACGCAGCGCGCGAAAGCCGTTGGCGTGGGTCAGCCCGACGCCTTTCAGGGAAAAGCCCATCATGATCCTTGTGCTGGCCGGACGGCCTCAGCCATCCGGCGGAGGGCCGTGCTACTTCAGCAGGCCGGCGGCCTGGGCGGCCGTTTCGATGCCCTTGTAGTTCTCCACCTTGGTGGGGATGAACTTGCTCGCGCGCTGCAGGGCCATGATCTCCTTGTGCGCCGGGTTGGCCGGATCGAGCTTCAGGAAAGCCTGGGTCAGCTTGGCCTGGATCTTCGGATCCAGGTCGCCGCGCACCGTCCAGTTGTAGTCGAAGTACTGGGGCGTGGTGGCGAACACACGCACCTTGGCCGGGTCGACCTTCTTCTGCTCGACCAGCTTGTCCCACACGGACGCGTTCAGCACACCGGCATCCACCTTGCCGGCCTGCACGAAGGCGACGGTGGCGTCATGGGCGCCGGAGAAGGCCACGTTCTTGAAGTCCTTGTCCGGGTTGAGGCCTTCCTGGCCCAGGAAATAACGCGGCATCAGGTGGCCGGAGGTGGAGGAGGGCGAACCGAAGGCGAAGGTCTTGCCCTTGAGGTCGGCAAAGCTCTTGATGCTGTCGTTCGCGGTGATGAACCGGGAGGTGAACTTCGCGTCCTCGGCCCGCTGCACCAGGGGCACCGCGGTGCCATGGGTGCGGATCTTGGCCTGCACGAAGGTGAAGCCGCCCAGCCAGGCCATGTCGATCTTGCGGGTGGCCAGGGCCTCGACCACGGTAGCGTAGTCAGTCACCGGCACGAAGCTGACCTTCATGCCGGTCTCGGCCTCCAGGTAGGCGCCAAGGGGGGCGAACTTGCGCTGCAGCTCGGTGGGCGCTTCGTCGGGAATGGCCGACACCCGCAGCACCTCCTCCGCCTGGGCGACAAGAGGCAGGGCACCAAGGGCAGCCAGGGTGGACACAGCACAGGCGCGCAGCAGCGCGCGCCGGGAGAACGGCACGGTAGTCATCGATTGCTCCTCAAAAGGCACCGCGAGGCACCAGCCGCCGGGACGAGGGAGAACGGCCCCGGCTTGATATCGGGACCGGAATGGACCGGCCCCGCAGAAACAGCATTCAGGCAGTACTCAGACTGCGGGGCGGACTATAACGAGGGAAAATGCGTGCGTGAAGGCCCCTCCGGCCTGCTTCCCGGACGTCATGGGCCTGCCAGGCACGCTCCGGGGACATTTTGTCGTCCAGCTGGACAAAATGTCCCACCCCTCCCTGATCGAGACAGCTTAAAGCCTTGATTTTGATAAGACAGCCCGCTGGCGCGAGCCTTGCAGAGCAGAACAACGCTGTCTTTTCATAACAACCGGAGGAGGAAGAGTCACCATGCAACTCTCCAGGCGCCAGTTCTTCAAGGTGGCCGCCGGGGGTTTGACCGGGTCGAGTCTGGTTGCGATGGGTTTTTCGCCCACCGCAGCCCTCGCCGAAGTTCGAACCTTCAAGCTCGCGCGGACCACTGAAACGCGCAACACCTGTCCCTACTGTTCGGTCGGCTGCGGCATCATCCTGTACAGCCTGGGCGACCGGGCCAAGAATGCCCACGCCGAGATCATCCACATCGAAGGCGACCCGGACCACCCGGTCAACCGCGGCACCCTGTGCCCCAAGGGCGCCGGCCTGCTCGACTTCGTGCATAGCAAGAACCGGCTCAAGTTCCCGGAAGTGCGCGAGCCCGGCAGCAAGGAATGGAAGCGCATCGGCTGGGACGAGGCCTTCGGCCGCATCGCCAAGCTGATGAAGGAAGACCGCGACGCCAACTTCGTCGCCAAGAACGCCGACGGCACCACCGTCAATCGATGGCTGACCACCGGCTTCCTGGCCGCCTCCGCCTCCAGCAACGAATCCGGCTACATCACCCACAAGGTGGTGCGCAGCCTGGGGATGCTCGCATTCGATAACCAAGCGCGTGTCTGACACGGCCCGACGGTGGCAAGTCTTGCCCCGACGTATGGCCGCGGCGCCATGACCAATCACTGGTCCGACATCAAGAATGCGGACGTGATCCTGATCATGGGCGGCAACGCTGCTGAAGCCCACCCCTGCGGCTTCAAATGGGTGACCGAAGCGAAGGCCAAGAACAAGGCCCGCCTGGTGGTCGTGGATCCGCGCTTCACGCGATCCGCCGCACTGGCCGACCTCTACGCGCCGATCCGCACCGGCACCGACATCGCCTTCCTGGGCGGGGTGATCCATTACCTGATCACCAACAACAAGGTGCACATGGACTACATCAAGTCCTACACCGACATGAGCTACCTCGTGAAGGAGGAGTTCGCCTTCGCGGACGGCTTCTTCTCGGGCTACGACCCGGACAAGCGCAAGTACGACAAATCGACCTGGGAATACCAGACCGGCGCCGACGGCTACGTGCTCACCGACCCCAGCCTGGAAAACCCGCGCTGCGTGTGGAACCTGATGAAGGCCCACTTCAGCCGCTACACCCCGGAGGTGGTCGAGAACATCTGCGGCACGCCCAAGGACAAGTTCCTGCAGGTCGCCGAACTGCTCGCCTCGAGCCACACCCCCGACCGGGTGATGACCATCCTGTACGCCCTCGGCTGGACCCAGCACAGCGTCGGCTCGCAGATCATCCGCACAGCCGCCATGGTGCAACTCCTGCTCGGCAACATCGGGCGGGCCGGCGGCGGGGTGAACGCCCTGCGCGGCCACTCCAACATCCAGGGCCTCACCGACCTGGGCCTGCTCTCCAACCTGCTGCCGGGCTACATGACCCTGCCGGGCGAGAAAGAAACGGACTACGAGCAGTACATCGCCAAGCGCGCGCCCAAGCCCATGCGGCCGGGCCAGCTCTCCTACTGGCAGAACTACGGCAAGTTCCACGTCAGCCTCATGAAGGCGTGGTACGGCGCCGCCGCCACCCGGGAGAACAACTGGGCCTTCGACTACCTGCCCAAGCTGGACAAGACCTACGACGTGCTGCAGGTCTTCGAGCTGATGCACCAGGGCAAGATGAACGGCTATGTGGCCCAGGGCTTCAACCCGCTCAACTCCTTCCCCAACAAGGCGAAGGTCGGCGCGGCGCTGGGCAAGCTCAAGTACCTGGTGATCATCGACCCCCTGGCCACCGAAACCTCCGAGTTCTGGCAGAACCACGGCGAATTCAACGACGTGGACCCGGCCCAGATCCAGACCACGGTGTTCCGCCTGCCGTCCACCTGCTTCGCCGAGGAAGACGGCGCCATCGTCAACTCGGGCCGCTGGCTGCAATGGCACTGGAAGGGCGCCGAGCCCCCGGGCGAAGCCAAGTCCGACCCGGAGATCATGGCCGGCATCTTCCTGCGCCTGCGGGAGATGTACAAGAAGGACGGCGGGGCCTTCCCCGATCCCATCCTCAACCTCACCTGGGCCCACAAGGTCCCCTTCGAACCGTCGCCCGAAGAGCTGGCCAAGGAATACAACGGCAAGACCTTCGCCGACCAGACCGATCCGAAGGATCCGACCAAGGTCATCAAGAAGGCCGGTGAGCTGCTGGACGGCTTCGCCCAGCTGAAGGACGACGGCTCCACGGCCTGCGGCTGCTGGATCTTCTCCGGCGCCTGGACCGAGAAGGGCAACATGATGGCCCGGCGCGACAACGCCGACCCCTACCAGAACGGCCAGACCCTGGGCTGGGCCTTCGCGTGGCCGGCCAACCGGCGCATCCTCTACAACCGCGCCGCCGCCGACCCGGCCGGCAAGCCCTGGGACCCGAAACGCAAGCAGGTCTGGTGGGACGCCGCCGCCGGCAAGTGGGTGGGTTCCGACGTACCCGACTTCAAGGTGGATTCCGCCCCCGAAGACGGCATGGGCCCCTTCATCATGAACCCGGAGGGCATCGCCCGCTTCTTCGCCCGGGGCATGATGAACGAAGGCCCGTTCCCCGAGCACTACGAGCCCTTCGAGACTCCTATCGGCGTCAATCCGATGCACCGCAACAACCCCAAGGCCACCTCCAACCCGGCCGCCCGGGTATTCAAGGGCGACATGGAGGCCTTCGGCACGGCCAAGGAGTTCCCCTACGCCGCCACCACCTACCGGCTCACCGAGCACTTCCACTACTGGACCAAGCACGTGGAGTCCAACGCCATCATCCAGCCCGAACAGTTCGTGGAGATCGGCGAGGCGCTGGCGGCGGAGAAGGGCATCAAGGCCGGCGACAAGGTGAAGGTGAGCTCCAACCGGGGCTACATCAAGGCGGTGGCGGTGGTCACCAAGCGCATCAAACCCCTCAAGGTTGACGGCAAGACGGTCCACCACGTCGGGATTCCGCTCCACTGGGGCTTCAAGGGGGTGGCGAAGAACGGCTTCATCACCAACACCCTGACGCCCTTCGTCGGAGACGGGAACACCCAGACGCCGGAGTTCAAGTCCTTCCTGGTCAACGTCGAGAAAGCCTGAGGAGAGAGATCGCCATGGCACTGCAATCACTGGATATCGCCAAGCGCTCGGCCACCACCACCGAGCCACCCCAGGCGCGCAAGACCCTCGAGATCGCCAAACTCATCGACGTCTCCAAGTGCATCGGCTGCAAGGCCTGCCAGGTGGCGTGCATGCAGTGGAACGACCTGCGGGACGAAGTCGGAAGCTGCGGCGGCACCTACGACAACCCCACCGACATGACCGACCAGAGCTGGACGGTCATGCGCTACGCCGAGGTGGAGTCGGAGGACCGGGGCCTCGAGTGGCTGATCCGCAAGGACGGCTGCATGCACTGCGAGGACCCGGGCTGCCTGAAGGCCTGCCCGTCGCCCGGAGCCATCATCAAGTACGCCAACGGCATTGTGGATTTCCATCAGGAAAACTGCATCGGCTGCGGCTACTGCGTGACCGGCTGCCCCTTCAATGTCCCGCGCATCTCCAAGAAGGACAGCAAGGCCTACAAGTGCACCCTCTGCTCCGACCGGGTCGCGGTCGGTCTGGAGCCGGCCTGCGTCAAGGTCTGCCCCACCGGCAGCATCAGCTTCGGCTCCAAGGAGGACATGAAGGAGCTGGCCGAGGAGCGGGTCACCGAGCTGAAGGAGCGCGGCTTCAAGAACGCCGGCCTGTACGACCCGGCCGGAGTGGGCGGCACGCACGTCATGTACGTGCTCAACCACGCCGACAAGCCGAGCCTCTACAGCGGCCTGCCCGACGACCCGACGATCGCGCCCACCGTCTCCCTGTGGAAGGGCTTCGCCAAGCCCCTGGCCATGGCCGGCATCGCCGCCGCGGCCCTGGGCGGCCTCTTCCACTACGTGATGAAGGGCCCGAACGAAGTGTCGAAGGAGGTTGAAGCCGAAGTCGAAAAGGAACTGGAGGCCGAAAAATGATCCGCGATCCGTCCGACCTGCAACGCTACAACGCGTCCGAAAGGGCCAACCACTGGGTCGTGGGCATCTGTTTCATCCTGCTCGCGCTGTCCGGCCTGGCCCTGTTCCATCCGGCCTTGTTCCCCCTCACCGGCCTGTTCGGGGGTGGGGTGTGGACGCGCATCCTGCACCCCTTCGTCGGGGTCATCATGATGCTGTTCTTCGTGGTGATGTTCTTCCGCTTCAAGCACCTCAACCAGATGAGCGACACCGACTGGGAATGGGTCAAGCGGGCCAAGGAGATGGTGGATGGCGACGACCACAACATGCCGGAGATGGGCAAGTACAACGGGGGCCAGAAGCTGCTGTTCTGGTTCCTCGGGCTGGCCATGCTGGTGCTCTTCGTCTCGGGCATCATCATCTGGCGGGCGTACTTCTCCCATTACTTCCCGATCGGCGTGATCCGCCTGGGGGCGGTATTGCACGCGGCCTTTGCGGCGGTGATGATCATCGCCATCATCGTCCATGTGTATGCCGCCATCTGGGTCCGCGGCACCATCCGGGCCATGCTCTACGGCACCGTGACCCGCGCCTGGGCCAAGCAGCATCACCGGGCCTGGTATCGCCAGGTGACCGGCAAGTAGCACAATGCGCAAGCGCCCCCGACCGCGACCGCGCGGCCGGGGGGCCCACGCCCCCCTCCCTGTTTCCCCGGGGCCTAATCCAGGCCCCGACCTTTTTCGGACCGCCATGCAGCCACTGCTCTCACCGGAAGAAATCGCCACCCAGGCCCCTGGCGACATCCTCACCAACCGCCTGCCTGCCGACCGCCTGTTCGCCCAGCGGGCCGACCGCCTGCGGGCCCTGGCCGCCGGGCATGCGATGGCCGACTTCCTGCTGTTCTGCGCCCGCATCGCCGACGTCCAGCAGACCGAGCTGGAGCGCCTGCGTCCCCTGACCCAACGGCCCGACGAGGCCCTGCTGTTGCGCTGCCGCCAGCACGGCATGCCGCCCCTCGATGCCCAGGGCGCCGACCTGCCCGATGCCTGGTACGAAGTCCTGGCGACCCTCAGCCGCGAGCTGGAGCCGTGGGCCCCTCCCGTGCTGCAGTCGGCCCTCCTCAGCCTGCCCAGCCTCGGCCGCCCGGCCCTGAACGAGCTCGCGCGGAGCATCCTGCGCTGCGAAGCCAGCCCCGACACCGTGATCGAACTGGCCCTCGCCCCCCTGGTGGGCGCCGCCCTGCAGGTCACCTGGACGGCCCGTGCCCTGGCCCTCAGCGGGCACGACATCCCCCGCGGCTTCGAGGACAGCCTGTGTCCGGCCTGCGGCTCCCACCCGGTGGCCTCCATCGTGCGCATCGGCGATGCCGGCCACGGCGTGCGCTACGCCACCTGCAGCCTGTGCGCCAACGAATGGCACGTGACCCGCATCAAGTGCGTGCCCTGCCACAACACCCAGGGCATCGCCTACCAGGGCCTGGAAGGCGAGGAGGGCGCCCTCAACCCGGGCGTCAAGGCCGAAACCTGCCCCGCCTGCCAGGCCAGCCTGAAGATCGTCTCGATGGAGAAGGACCCCTTCGTGGACGCCTTCGCCGACGACCTGGCCACCCTGGCCCTCGACATGCTGGTGGATGAGGCCGGCTTCCATCGCGCCGGCCGCAACCTCTTCCTGTTCACCCCCTAGGAGACCACCACGATGGCGTCCATGGTCCATGGCACCACGTCCGACGACAACACCGCCTACCGCGCCCTGCCCAGCCTCGACCGGCTCCTCGCCGCCGCGCCGGGTCTCGTCGAGCGCCACGGCCGCCGGGAATGCACCGACGCCCTGCGCCGGATCCTCGCCGATGCCCGCCAGGGCATCACCGGCGGCCAGCCGGCCCCTGACAGTGCAAGCCTGCTCGATGCGGCGGCCCGCTACCTCGATGCCCGCGCCGCCCCCCACCTGAAACGCGTCTTCAACCTCACCGGCACCGTGCTGCACACCAACCTCGGCCGCGCCGTGCTGCCCGACGAAGCCATCGCCGCCATGGTGGAGGCCGCCCGCTCCCCCTGCGCCCTGGAATACGACGTGGAGACGGGCGGCCGCGGCGACCGGGACGATGTGGTCAATGCCCTGCTGCAGGAGCTCACCGGCGCCGAGGCCGCCACCGTGGTCAATAACAACGCCGCCGCCGTCTTCCTGCTCCTCAACACCCTGGCCCAGCGCAAGGAGGTCATCGTCTCCCGCGGTGAGTTGGTGGAGATCGGTGGCGCCTTCCGGGTGCCCGACATCATGAAGCGCGCCGGCGCCCGGCTGGTCGAGGTCGGCTGCACCAACCGCACCCACCCCCGGGACTTCGAGGAAGCCATCAGCCCCCGCAGCGGCCTGCTGATGAAGGTGCACACCAGCAACTACGCCGTCGAGGGCTTCACCGCCAGCGTCACCCAGGCCGACATGGCGCGCATCGCCCACGCCCATGGCCTGCCCTTCGTCGAGGATCTGGGCAGCGGCACCCTCACCGACCTGGAACGCTGGGGCCTGCCCCATGAACCCACGCCGCGCGAAGCCATCGCCAACGGCGCCGATCTGGTCAGCTTCTCCGGCGACAAACTGCTCGGCGGCCCCCAGGCCGGTATCCTGGTCGGCCGCAAGGACCTGATCGGCAAGATCAAGAAGAACCCCCTGAAGCGCGCCCTGCGGGTCGGCAAGATCACCCTGGCCGGCCTGGAGGCCGTGCTGCGCCTGTACCGGGATCCGGACACCCTGGCCGAGCGCCTGGCCATCCTGCGCCTGCTGACCCGCCCCCGTGACGCGATGCTGGCCCAGGCCGAGCGCCTGCATGGCCCGGTCAGCACCGCGCTGGCTGGCTGGCCCCTCACCGTGAGCATCGAGCCCATGCTGTCGCAGATCGGCTCCGGCAGCCTGCCGGTGGACCGCCTGCCCTCCGCCGGGCTGGTGTTCCGCCCCCAGGGCCGCCGGAGCGGCGTACTCAACAAACTCGAAGCCGCCCTGCGCGGCCTGCCGGTGCCTGTCATCGGACGCATCGCCGACAACGCCCTGCACCTGGATCTGCGCTGCCTGCCGACCAGCGACGAGGCCGCCTTCCTCACCCAGCTCACCCGGGGCTTCCAGGCATGCTGATCGGTACCGCCGGCCACATCGACCACGGCAAGACCACCCTGGTGCGCGCCCTCACCGGGGTGGACACCGACCGCCTGCCCGAGGAAAAGCGGCGCGGCATCACCATCGAGCTGGGCTACGCCTACCTGCCCTGCGGCGCCGACGACCCGGCACCGGAGCAGGTCATCGGCTTCGTCGATGTCCCCGGCCACGAGAAGTTCGTGCCGACCATGCTGGCCGGCGCCAGCGGCGTCGATTTCGCCCTGCTGGTGGTGGCCGCCGACGACGGCCCCATGCCCCAGACCCGCGAACATCTGCAGATCCTCGAACTCCTCGGCCTGGGCCGCGGCGCGGTGGCCCTGACCAAGGCCGACCGGGCCGGGCCGGAGCAGATCGCCCGGGTCAGCCACGCCATCGCCGCCCTGCTGGCCCCCACCCGGCTGGCCGGCGCGCCCATCTTCCCCGTATCGGCAATCACCGGTGAAGGCGTGGGTGCGCTACGCGAGCACCTCATCGACGCCGCCCGCAGCCTGCCGCTGCCCAGTGCAGAAGGCGGCTTCCGCCTCGCCGTGGACCGGGTTTTCTCCCTGCCGGGCGCCGGCACCATCGTCGCCGGCAGCGTGCATGCGGGGCAGGTGGCGGTGGGCGACACGATCCGCGTCGCCCCCAGCGGCACCAGCGCCCGGGTGCGCAGCCTGCACGTGCAGAACCGCAAGGCCGAAGCGGGCAGGGCAGGGCAGCGCTGCGCCCTGAACCTGGCCGGCCTGTCGGTGGACCAGGTGAAGCGTGGCGACTGGCTGTGCGACCCGGCACAGGCGCTGCCCGCCACCCGACTCGATCTCGACCTGCGTCTGGCCACCGATGCACCGAAAGCCCTCAGCCACGGCGCGGTGGTGCAGATCCACCACGGCACCCGCCACCTGCTCGGGCGCGTCGCCCTGCTCGATGCCGGGCTCGAACGGAGCGGCCTGCCACCGGGCGGACGCAGCCTGGCCCAGGTGGTGACCGATACCCCCCTGCACGCCTGCCGCGGTGACCTGATCGTGCTGCGGGACGGCCATGGCCGTCACACCCTGGGCGGCGGGCGGGTCCTCGACCCCTTCGGCCCGGCCCGCCAGCGCCGCCATCCGGAGCGTCTCGCCATGCTCGCCGCCCAGGCCCTCGCCGATCCGGCGGAGCGCCTGCAGGCGCTGCTCGCCCAGGCTGCGCTCGGCCTCGACCTGACCCAGCTGGCCGCCGCCGAGAACCAGACACCTGGCGCGCTGATCGCCCTGCTGCCGGCCGGCAGCCTGCATCTGAGCGACAAGGCCGGGTGGCTGATCGGCCGGCAACCCCTGGCGGCCCTGGCCGGACGGGTCATCGCCCGGCTGGCCGAGCATCACGCCCAGCACAGCGACGAGCTGGGCCTGGAGCGCGACCGCCTGCGCCGCATGGTGGCCCCCCAGGCCCCGGCTGCCGCCTTCGTGGAATGGCTGGAGGTGTGGCTGGACGAGGGCCGGCTGGCCCGCACGGGCAGTGCCTGGCACCTGCCCGACCACCGGGTCGAGCTGGATGACCGCGACCGCCGGTTGGCCGACACCCTGCTGCCCTGGCTGCAGGACGCCGCCTTCGAGCCTCCCTGGATCCGCGACATCGCCGCCCGCCTGGGCCAACCCGAAGCCCTCACCCGCGACCTGCTCAAACGCCTGGCGGCGCGGGGCGAAGCCTGCCAGGTGGTGCGCGACCTGTTCTACGCGCCGGCGGCCGTACGCCGTCTGGGCGCCATCGCCACCGAGCTGATGGCCGGGCAGGGGGCCATCCGGGCCGCCGATTTCCGCGACCGCAGCGGGCTGGGGCGCAAGCGGGCGATCCAGATCCTCGAGTATTTCGACCGGGTCGGCTTCACCCGCAAGGTGGGCCATGGGCATGGGGAACAACACATGATCCGCGGCGATCTTCCGGTTAATTGACTACAAATGCGTTAAACTACGCTTAAATTGCCTTCTTTCAACGGAAGGGATACGACCCCCGGTGGGGCGACTGGTCTTCAAAACCAGGAGGGGCCGTCAAACGGTTCCTGGTGGGTTCGACTCCCATTCTCTTCCGCCACCTTTTTGATGCCGAGCGATCCATGGCCCAGCTCCGCGGCTGCGAATTTCCGGACGACCTGCTGTACCACCCGGACAGCCACCTGTGGTTCGCCCCTCTGGATGGCGGGCGTTACCGGGTCGGCGTGACCCGCTTCGGCATCGCCCTGTCCGGCGAGATCCTGCTGTTCACCCCCAAGCCCTGCGGTGTCGAACTGACTGCCGGCCGCGGCTTCGGCCTGCTCGAAGCCGGCAAGACCGTGTTTCCGGTCAAGACGCCCTTCGCCGCCCGCCTGGTGCAGGCCAATGCCGATCTCGACCCGTCCGCCCGGGCCATGAACCGCGCCCCCTACACGGCCTGGCTGGTCGAACTGGAGGCCGTGCAGGCTCCGGCCGACGGACTCCTGCTGCCGTGGCCGCAGGCGGCGGGCCCGATCACTACCCTCATGGAGCGTTACGCCTTCCGCGACCTGGCCGATTTCTCTGCCCCGCTGTTCCACGAGGACGATCGTGACTTCTGAAGCTCCCGCCGAAAAGCTGGCCATCCTCGTCTGGGCCGCCGATCCGGGCCGGCCGGAGCTGTGCGCCACGCCCTTCTATTTCGCCGCCGCTGCCGCGGCCATGGACGTGGAGGTGGAGATGTATTTCACGGCCCGCTCGGTGGAGCTGCTGCGCCGGGGCGTGGCCGAAGGGCTGCAGGCCGCAGCCGGCAGCGGCAAGTCGGTGGCCGACTTCCGGCGTGAGGCGCTGGCCTTCGGCGTGCGGCTGTTCGCCTGCCCGACGGCTCTGGCCGCCCACGGCATTGCCGCCGACGCCCTGATCGACGAGCTGGCCGGTCAGGCCGGGGCCGCTGCCTACCTGGGCCGCAGCCTCGACCCGGCCTGGCGCAGCCTGAGCTTCTGAACGGCGCCCCCACTATGACCAACCCGTCCGTCACCGGACTCATCCTCGCCGGAGGTCTCGGCACCCGCATGGGCGGCCAGGACAAGGGCCTCGTCGAGCTGGGCGGGCAGCCGATGGTCGGGCACGTGCTGGCCCGCCTGGCCCCCCAGGTCGGCCGGGTGATGATCAATGCCAACCGCAATGTCGAGGCCTATGCGCGCTTCGGCCTGCCGGTGCTGGCCGACCGTCTGCCGGGGTTCGTCGGGCCGCTGGCCGGCCTGGACGCCGCCCTGCACGCCCAGGGAGCGGACGGCGACTGGGTGCTGACCTGCCCCTGCGACTCGCCCTTCCTGCCCCTCGACCTGGCCACCCGCATGCTGGCCGCTGCCTGCGCGGCCGATGCCGATGTCGCCATGGCCAGCGCAGACGGCCAGCCCGAACCGGCCTTCCTGCTCGCCCACCGGCGTATCGCCCCGGCTCTGACCACCTTCCTGGAAGGCGGCGGGCGGCAGATCCGCCGCTGGGTCGGGGAAGCCCGCCACGTAGTAGTGGATTTCTCCGACTGGCCGGGCGCCTTCTCCAACATCAACACCCCGGAAGAACTGGCCCGCCAGGCCCCCCAGCCCCGCTGAGGACGCCGGCAGCCTAGCGGGCCTGGGCCGCAGCCCGGCGGCTCGCCATCCAGCCGAACAGGGAGAGCAGGGTCAGGCCGCCGCCGATCAGCAGGATGCCGGCGACTTCGCTGGTCTTGAACTCCTCGCCGAGGGCCAGCCGCGACGACAGGATGGCCACCACCGGGGTGCCCAGCACGGACAGGCTGGCCTCCCAGGCCGGCACCCGGTCGAGGATCCAGACCCACAGCCACCAGCACAGGGCCACGCTGGCCACCGACAGGAAGCTGAGGATGGCGATGTAGTGGCCGGTCCAGTCGGTCGCGTGCCCCGGCACCAACTCGGCCAGCAGCAGCAGCGGCACCGAACCGATGATCATCTGCCAGGTGGTCAGCACCAGCAGGTCCACCGGCTCACGGCTGCGCAGGCGCTTGATCAGGATGGTGCTGACCGCCCAGCACATGGCCGCGCCGATGCCCAGCATCTTGCTGAACAGGCTGGAATGCATGTTCCACGGCTCGATGATCAGCAGCAGGCCACCCAGGGTGAAACCCGCCGCCAGCCACTGCTTGCCGCGGACCCGCTCGCCGAGGATCGGCCAGGCCATCAGCAGGGTCCAGATCGGCATGGTGAAGATCAGCACCGCCGTCTTGCCCGGGCCGCCTTCCACCAGCGCCCAGGTCTGCAGGGCCACGAAGCCGGTGATCTGGACCAGGCCCAGCACCACGGTCTCCCAAGGCGCCACCAGACGCATCGACTTGCCCATCAGCTTGACCGCCACCAGCAGGGCCAGCGCCCCACCCAGGCAGCGCTGGGCAGCCAGCGCCAGCGGCGAGGCGTACATCAGGCCCTGCTTGAGCAGGACCCAGGTGTAACCCCAGGTACAGGACAGGACGACGAGGGCGAGGGCAGGGATCCAGCGGGCTGACGGGGAGGTGGACGACATGGGGACTCGCGCCGATGCGGCGGACGACAAAGCAAAGGAGACTGACCAGCGGGCAGAAGGGAAGTTCAGCCCGCCGGTGGGTCGATCGGAAGGATCGGTGGATCAGCTCTCGCCGGATTTCCTGGGGCGACGCTCCCGCGCAGGCTTCTTGCGGCGGGGCTCGGCGTCCCCGGCAAGCTCGGCAGACGGCTCGGGCGAAGCGGCCGCCGCTTCGACAGTACCTTCGGCAAGCACCTCGGCCTTCTTGCGCGGGCTGCGCTTGCGCGGCTTGGTGGTGGGCTCGGGCGTGCTGTCGCCTCCGGCGGCGGCCGGGCTTTCGGGCTGGACCTCGATGGCAGGCGGCGACGCTTCCGCGACCGGCGCGGCGGCAGGCACCGGCTCGGCGGTGGATTCGCTCACCGGCTCGGCGGACTTGCGCCGGCCGCGTCCCTTGCGCCCCGTTTCCCGGGCCGACTCCCGGGCCGACTCCTGCGCCAGCGCAACGGACTCCGCCACCTCGTCGAGGATCCGGGCTTCGATGGCCTCGGAGGACTCATCGAGCGGGGGCTGAGCCTCTTCGACCGGCATTTCGGCAGGCCCCTTGCGTCCACCCCGGCCGTTGCGCCGGGGACGGCGGGATTCCGACGCTGCAGCCTGACCGCCGGGTTCCACAGCCGGCCCCTTCTCGGCGGGCACCGGCAGCTCCTGCACCACCGGGAGCGCTTCCTGACGGGTACCCAGCGCCGCGCCACGGGTCACCCAGGTACCGGACTTCTCATCCCGCCCGACCTCGAGCAACCCGCGGGCCTGGGCCTCCTCGAGCAGGTTGCCGAAGGCCTTGAAGCCATAGCGGGTTTCGCTGAAATCGGGTTTGCGGCGCTTGATCGCCTCCTTCAGCACCGACGCCCAGATCTTGCCGGTATCACCCCGCTCGGCCAGCAAGGCCTCGAAGGTCTCGGCTACCAGGTCCACCGCGCGGCTGCGCCGGGCCTCGGTCTCCTCCTTGCGACGCTTTTCCTCCTCAGGGCTGCGCCGGGAGGCTGCCGGCTGGCTTTCCTTCGGCTCGCGGCGGGCCGCCGCCTGGCGCGTCTCGCGGACCAGGTCGTCGTAGAAGATGAACTCGTCGCAGTTGGCGATGAGCAGGTCGGAGGTGGACTGCTTCACCCCCACGCCGATCACCTGCTTGGCGTTCTCGCGCAGCTTGGAGACCAGCGGCGAAAAATCCGAATCGCCGCTGATGATCACGAAGGTATCCACGTGGCTCTTGGTGTAGCAGAGGTCCAGGGCATCCACCACCAGGCGGATGTCGGCGGAATTCTTGCCGGACTGGCGCACGTGGGGAATTTCGATCAGCTCGAAGTTGGCCTCGTGCATGCCGGCCTTGAAGCCCTTGTAGCGCTCCCAGTCGCAGTAGGCCTTCTTGACCACGATGCTGCCCTTGAGGAGCAGGCGCTCGAGGACCAGCTTGATGTCGAACTTTTCGTACTTCGCATCGCGAACGCCGAGGGCGACGTTCTCGAAGTCACAGAACAGCGCCATGCTGACGCTGTCGGGGGATGCGGCCATGGATGGCTCCTGATGACGGGGTAAAGCCCCTGGATGGCGCCGATTGTAGTCCGCCGCCGTCCGGCACGTAAAAAAGATGAAGACGGCCGGACAAGGCGCCGCCACGCGCTTCAGCGACCTTCCTCGTTCTCCGCCGGCGGTGCGACCTTGACCACTTCCTCGAGCGTGGTGATACCGGCCGCCACCTTGAGCGCCCCGGACAAGCGCAGGGGCTTCATGCCCTCGCGGATCGCCTGTTCGCGGATCCGCGCCACATCCACCTCGCTACCCACCGACCGGCGCACCTCGGGCGACATCAGCAGGATCTCGTAGAGACCGATGCGCCCCATGTAGCCCGTCATGCGGCACTCGATGCAGCCTGCCGCCCGGTGGATGCGGGCCGGCCGCGGCGCCTTCCAGGGCGTCACCAGGTGATCCCAGATGGCTTCCTGCTCCGGCGTCAGGGGATGCGCCTGCTTGCAGTGGGGGCACAGGATGCGCACCAGGCGCTGGGCCATGATGCCCAGCAAGGTGGCATTGAGCAGATAGGCCGGCACCCCGAGATCGAGCATGCGGGTCACGGCTGACGGGGCATCGTTGGTGTGCAGGGTGGACAGCACCAGGTGGCCGGTGAGGGCCGCCTGAATCGCCATCTCGGCGGTTTCCAGGTCGCGGATCTCACCCACCATGATGATGTCCGGGTCCTGCCGCATCAGCGCGCGCACGCCCTCGGCGAAGCCCAGCTCGATCGACTGCTGGACCTGCATCTGGTTGAAGGCCGGCTCCACCATCTCGATCGGGTCCTCGATGGTGCACACGTTCACCTCCGGCGTGGCCAGCTGCTTGAGGGTCGAGTACAGGGTGGTGGTCTTGCCCGAGCCGGTCGGTCCGGTCACCAGAATGATGCCGTTGGGGCGGGACGAGATGGACTTCCAGCGCGCCTCGTCCTGCTCGGAAAAGCCCAGTTCCACCATGTTGCGGACCAGCACCTCGGGATCGAAGATGCGCATCACCAGCTTCTCGCCGAAGGCGGTGGGCAGGGTCGACAAACGCAGCTCCACCTCCTTGCCGCTGGCCACCCGGGTCTTGATGCGCCCGTCCTGGGGCCGGCGCTTCTCCACCACGTCCATCCGGCCGAGGATCTTGATGCGGCTGGTCATCGCCACCAGCACCGGCATCGGCATCTGGTACACCTGGTGCAGCACCCCGTCGATGCGGAAGCGCACCAGGCCCATGTCGCGCCGCGGCTCGATGTGGATGTCGCTGGCGCGCTGCTCGAAGGCGTATTGCCACAGCCAGTCGACGATGTTGACGATGTGGCGGTCGTTGGCA
This sequence comes from uncultured Zoogloea sp., assembly GCA_937967645.1. GTDB lineage: Bacteria > Pseudomonadota > Gammaproteobacteria > Burkholderiales > Rhodocyclaceae > Zoogloea. The sequence goes on along the minus strand of CALBTT010000081.1, from coordinate 66,956 downwards.
TCGAACTGGCGGTTGCCCTGGCCCAGCTCCACCAGCTGCTCGAAGGAGGACAGCTGGCCGCCACCATGCCCGCCGCTGCTCTGGGCAGCGTTCTTGACCGAGCGGGCCAGGTTGTAGAACTCCACCAGGTAGCGGGCCACGTCGGCCGGGTTGGCCATGACCCGGCGGATCTCCTTCTTGAGGATGCCGGAGACCTCCCGCTCCCATTCCCGCAGGAAGGGCTGGGACGTCGCCACCACCACCTCGCGCAGGCCCACCTGCACCGGCAGCACCCCGAAGCGGGTGGCGTAGGCCGAGGACATCACGGCGGTCACTGCCGCGAAATCGATCTTCAAGGGGTCGATGCGGAAGTAGTCCAGCTCCAGCTTGCCGGCCAGCCATTCGGTGAGCTCTTCCAGGCCCAGCACCCGGTGCGGCGCCTGGCGCGACACCCATTTCTGCCCGGCGATGACGATCAGCGGGTGGGTATCACCGGATTTCAGGCCCTGGGCCAGGCGCAGCGCATCTGCATCCGCCGGATCCACCAGGTGGTCGAGCATCAGCAGGTCGAGCACCTCGGCCAGGGTCAGGCGGTGTTCATGGGTGGGAACGGAACGCAGGGCAGACGGCATCGGACAGGGATGGCACGCCCGCATCGGGCATGCCCGCGGAAGGGTTGTTCGCAGGCGACGAGCATAAGCCCAAACCCCTCCGGCGGCCGCAATTTTTACGCAGGTTTACCAGCCCCGGCGATCCCAGCCACGCCCATAGCCCGGCCCCGGGCCGTAGCCGGGACGGGGGGCCGGAACCACCACCGCCGGCGGCGGCGCATCGTAGCGGTGATAACCGTGGTGATGCCCACCGCCGACCGGCAGCACGACACAGCCTCCGAGCAGGGTAATCGGCAGGAGCAGGGCAAGCAGGGTCTTCATGGAATGACTCCAGGGTTTGATTCGTACCCGAACAACGCCCGGCAGGCGAAACGGTGCGCATGGAATCATCTCCGGATGTTTCGAAAGTCCTTGATAATGCCTTTTGCATTTAGTTAAATGTCATCTCCACCACAACCAGAAGCACAAGGAGACACCATGAAACGCCTGCGCAGCTTCCTCTTCCTGGCCCTTGCCGGCATCCACAGCGCCTTCGGGGCGGTCAACCTCAACACCGCCACGGTGTCCGAGCTGGATAGCGTCAAGGGCATCGGCCCGTCCAAGGCCCAGGCCATCGTCGACTACCGGACCAAGAACGGCCCCTTCAAGAGCCTCGACGACCTCAAGAACATCAAGGGCTTTGGTGACAAGAGCATCGCCCGCATGAAGGACGAGCTGACCGTGGGTCCCGCCAAGAAGTAGGGCTCCCCCTCTGCCGGCAGGGCATGACGGGATGCGCCGCACGCGCTAATGTGCGGATGAATCCCGTCATGCCCTGCCAACAAGGAGCCATCATGTCCGCTTCACCCGCTCTACCGGCCTTCACCTCCGGCCGTACTCACCGCTTCATCCGCCCGCTCCTGCTGACAGCCCTGCTGCTATCCCTCGGCGGCTGTGGCCTGGGCGACGCCGGCAGCAGCGCCGCCACCGCCGCCAAGCTCAAAGCCCAGGAAGCGGAGCAGGCCCGGACCACCAAGGCAGCCATCGAGGCCCAGCTCGATGCCGCCAACCAGCAGGCCGAGCAGCGCCGCAAGGAGGCCGAAGCCGCCAGCCGCTGAACACCGCGCCTTCTCGGGCGAACCGGGCTGGAGTACATTGCCCGTCACATTGCTCCGTCATGCTCGCTGGCCAGCCCCAGGCTGTGCCTGAAAGGACGCCCGTGAATCCCCCTGTCCGCCACCGGGGCCTGGCCCTGGTCTCCGTGCTGGTGATGTTTGTCGTCGCTGTGGCCGCCGGCCTCTACCTCACCCGCAACGGGGCCGATGCCGGGCCGGCCGAAGACGGCAGCGATGGCCCCTTCCGCATCGTCGAGCTGGCCAACCGGGATCTCGACGGCTCCCCGGCCCTGGCCCTGACCTTCAGCCAGCCACTCGACCCGAAACGCGGCTACGATCCGGAGATCCAGGTCTTCGAAATGCCCCCCGAGGCCGGCGCGGCAGGCAACGAGCAGACTCAGCAGGAAGAGGGCGGTGAAGACGGGGAAGGCAGCCCGGACTCCGCCGACAAGGCCACCCTGACCGCCAGCACAGCGCCCGCCGACGTCGCCACCGAGGGCGGCACACAGGTCAAGGGCGCGTGGACCGTCGGTGACAATCCGCGCCTGCTCTTCTTTCCCCACATCAAGCCACGCACCCGCTACGTGGTCCGCATCGCCGCCGGGCTGCCCGCCCGCAGCGGCCACAAGCTGGACGCCGACGCCCGCTACTCGATCCGCACGGCGGCGGTCTCGCCGGCCTATTACTTCGCCAGCCAGGGGGCGGTGCTGCCCACCCGCCAGAACGGCGGCCTGCCGGTGGTCACCGTCAACGTGCCCGAGGTGGACATCCAGTTCCTGCGGGTCAAACCCGACCAGCTGCCACGCTTCCTCGACCGCATCATCAGCCCCGCCCGGCAGGCCCGCGAAGCCGGCCGCAGCAACGAGGGCAAAGAGGAGGGAGAGGACGACTACGATTACGCCAACCGCCGGCTCAAGCTGCGCGGCGCCATTGGCAACTGGGAGCTGGACAGCCTGCACGGACTCACCGACAGCGTCTATGCCGGCCGCTTCCTGACCGAACAGAAGACCAACCGGCGCAGCGTCACCTTCATCCCCGTGGAGGACATCAAGGCCCTGCAGGAGCCCGGCGTCTATATCGCCGTGATGAGCCAGCCCAACCGCTTCCGCTACGACTACCAGGTGAGCTGGTTCTACGTGAGCGATCTGGGCCTCCACCTGCGCCTGTTCGAGAAGGGCGCCGACGCCTATGTCAGCTCCCTGACCGACGGCAAGGGCCTCAAAGGGGTCGAGATCAGCTGGATCGATGAAGCCGGCAAGCTGCTGAGCCGTGCAGAAACGGACGCGGATGGCCGCGCCAGCTTCGCCGAACGCCCCGCCAATGCCCGCATCGTGATGGCCCGCAAGGGGCAGCAGATGTCCCTGATCGCCACCCGCGAGCCGGCCCTGGATCTGTCCGAATTCGACATTGCCGGTCTGCCCGGGCGGGCCGTGCGCCTGTTCGCCTGGTCCGGCCGCAATCTGTACCGGCCCGGCGAACGCTTTGAATTGTCGGTGCTGGCACGGGACGCCGACGGGCGCCCCGTCCCGCCCCAGCCGGTGCAGGCGATCCTCAAGCGGCCTGACGGCAAGGCCCAGTTCACCGCCACCTGGCAGGCCGACGCGGGCCACGCCGGCTACTACCGCCGCCCCATCGAACTCCCTGCCGACGCCCCCACCGGCGCCTGGGTGCTCGAGTTGCGCGCCGACCCGGCCGACAGGCTGCCCACCAGCACCTACCGCTTCCAGGTGGAGGAGTTCCTGCCCGAGCGCATGAAGCTGGCCCTCACCCCCAGCCACCCCAGCGTCGACAAGGACCACCCCTTCCAGCTCGACGTACAGGGTAGCTACCTCTACGGCGCCCCGGCGGCCGGCAACCGGCTCCTCGGCGTGGTCCAGTACGAACGCAACAAGAACCCCCTGGCCCAGGCCCTGCCTGGCTTCGAGTTCGGTGACGTGAATGAGGACAGCGCCCGCAGCCGGGCCGAACTGACGGAAGCCACCCTCGACGAAGCCGGCAAGGCGGCCTTCGACATCGACCTGGATCCCGCCGCCAGCCGTCAGTCTGCCTTCACGGTGCGCGCCACCCTGAGCCTGCTGGAAAGCGGCGGCCGCCCGGTGGTCCGCTCCGTCGAACGGGTGTTCTGGCCGGCCCCCGTGCTGGTCGGGGTGCGCCCCCTGTTCCAGGGCGACTACGCCCGCGAGAACACCCCGGCGCGCTTCGAGGTGGTGCGTGCCGACCGGGATGGCAAGCTGCGCGGCGCCAGCCTGCCGGTGCGCCTGTTCCGCGAAGACCGGAACTACTACTGGCGTTTCGACGACCAGCGCGGCTGGCACTCCGGCTTCACCGAAACCGACGAGCTGGTCGCCACCCGCAGCGTCGCCCTCACCGCCACCCAGCGGGGCCAGCTCGAAGTGCCGGTCAAGTACGGCCGCTACCGCCTGGAGATCAGCGACCCGGAGACCGGCAAGACCCTCAAGTACCGCTTCTATGCCGGCTGGAGCGCCAAGGGCGACGAAGAGCAGGGCCTGCGCCCCGACCGGGTGGCCCTCAAGCTCGACAAGCCAGCCTACAAGGATGGCGACACCGCCCGCCTGAGCATCACCCCGCCCCATGGCGGCCAGGCCCTGGTCAGCGTCGAAGGTGACAAGACCCTGTGGGTGAAACGACTCGCCATGCCCGCCGAGGGCACGACGGTGGACATCCCCCTCGATCCGGCCTGGCGCCGCCACGACCTGCACGTCACCGTGCTGGTCCTGCGACCGGGCAACGAGGGTGACCGGGTCACCCCCGCGCGGGCCGTCGGCCTGATCCACCTGCCCCTCGAACGGAACGACCGCAAGCTGGCAGTCAGCCTGGAGGCCCCGAAGATGATGCTCCCCGAGACGCCCCTCAAGGTGAAGGTCAGAGTGCCCGCCGCCAAGGGCCAGAAGACCGTGCTGACCCTGTCGGCGGTGGACGTGGGCATCCTCAACATCACCCGCTTCCCCAGCCCCGACCCCCACGGGCATTTCTTCGGCAAGCTGCGCTACGGCGCCGACCTGTACGACGTCTATGGCCGGCTGATCGAGAAGATGGCCGGGCGCAAGGGCACCCTCAAGTGGGGCGGTGACGCGGCACCCAAGCCCACCCAGAGCCTCCCGAAAAAGGTCCGCCTGGTGGACCTCTTCTCCGGGCCGGTCAGCCTGGATGCGCAGGGCGAGGCGGAGATCAGCCTGCCGGTGCCCGACTTCAACGGCAGCCTGCGTCTGATGGCCGTGGTGGCCAGCCCCGACAGCTTCGGCAGCGCCGAGGCCGAAGTGGTGGTGGCGGCCCCTCTGGTCGCCGAGTTGTCCACACCCCGCTTCCTCACCGTCGGTGACAGCGCCACGGTTGCCCTGGATCTGCACAACCTGTCCGGTGCCGAGCAGAAGCTGAAGGTGGAACTCAGCTCGCCCGACGGCCTGCGCATCCAGAACGCCAGCCAGAGCCTCACCCTCGCCGATCAACGCCGGCAGACCCTGCGTTTCCCGGTGGAGGCCGGCAGCGCCTTCGGCCTCGCCAGCGTGAAGGTGCAGGTCAGCGGCAGCCTTGCCCTGAAACGGGAATTTGCCCTGCAGGTCCAGGCCCCCACCCCGCAGCAGAACTACAGCCGCCGCTTCACCCTGGCGCCCGATGAGACCCTGGTGATCAAGGATGCGGAGTTGGGCGGCTTCCTGCGCCATTCCGTGGACGCCCACCTGAGCGTCTCCAACCAGCCGCCCCTCGACGTCCGCGCCGCCATCCAGGGCCTGCTGGTCTATCCCTACGGATGTGCCGAGCAGACCACCAGCACCGCCTATCCCCACGTCTTCATCGACGAGGACGGCGCCCGGCGCTTCGGGCTGAAGCCCTTCAGCCGCGAACAACGGGCGGCCATGCTCGAAAAGTCCATCGCCCGCCTCGGCGCCATGCAGGCCCCCAACGGCGGCTTCAGCCTGTGGGGCAATGTGTCGGAGTACGAGTACTGGCTGTCGGCCTACGTCACCCACTTCCTGCTGGATGCCCGCGAGCAGGGCTTCAACGTACCGCCTGCCGTGCAACAGAAGGCCACCGACTTCCTGTTGCGCGCCCTGCAGGAAGGCGTGGCCGGCCTCCCCACGACCAAGCCCGCCTACAACGAGAACAGCATCTGGGCCGACCGCCGCTACGCCGGCAGCGGCCGCTTCGGTGTGCTGGCCTATGGCGCCTACGTGCTGGCCCGCGAATCGAAGGCCCCGCTGGCTACCTTGCGCCAGTTACATGAGCTGCGCGCCCAGGCCCACTCCGGCCTGGCCCTGGTGCAGCTCGGCATCGCCCTCAAGCTGATGGGGGATGAAGCCCGGGCCAGGGTGGCCATCGCCGAGGGCATCGCCAAACCCCGCGACAGCGGCTACTGGTGGGGCGACTACGGCAGCCCGCTGCGTGATGCGGCCCTGTCCTACGCCTTGATCCAGCGTCACCGCATCCAGGCGGAGGGCAGCGCTGCCTTGGTGAGCCTAGCCGCCGCCGAGCTGGAACGCAACCGGTGGACCAGCACCCAGGAGAAGTTCGCCCTGTTCCTGGTCGGCCGCGAACTGGGCAATCCGGAAAAAGGGGGGGCCTGGCGTGCCGAACTGTCCGCCGGCCCCGACAAGCCCCAGATGCTGAACGGCCCGGGCAGCCAGGTGAGCAGCCTCACGGCGGATAGGCTCGCCAGCGGCGTGAAGCTGCGCAACACCCACAGCGACAAGCTCTTCGTCGAACTGGGCGTGAGCGGCCACCCCGCCAGGATGCCGGCCGAACGCAGCGACGCCATCAGCCTCGAGCGCCGGCTCTTCGACAGCCAGGGCAAGCCCCTCGGCGAGCGTCCCCTGCGGGTCGGTGAAAGCGTGCTGCTGCGGGTCCTGGTCAAGCCGAAGGTGCACATTGCCAACGCCCTAGTGGTAGACCGCATACCAGCCGGGCTGGAGATCGAGAACCTCAACCTGGTCCAGGGCGAGGGGATGGGCGCGGTGACCATCGACGGGGTCGACCCGGCCGCCGCCATGGCCGACCGACGCATCCAGCACGTGGAATTCCGCGATGACCGCTTCGCCGCCGCCCTGCGCCTGGACGGCCCGATCCAGCTGTTCTACCGGGCGCGGGTGGTCACCCCCGGCCGGTTCGTGGTTCCGCCGGTGTTCGCCGAAGACATGTACCGGCCCGACACCTACGGCCTGGCCGACGGTGGCCGCAGCCTGACCGTGGTGGATGGCAAGGAGAAGGACAAGTCCGCGCCCTGATCAGTCTGCCCGACATGCTGTTGCTGCCGGCTTCCGCCATCCCCGACCTGCCGATGGCGGCCTTCGGCTGCCTGGGGCTGGCCATCCTCGCCGCCCTGCTGCCGATCCGGGGCCGGGCGAGCTGGGGGTGGTGCCTGCCTTTTCTGACGGCCTGCGGCCTTGGCGTCGCCGGCGACACCCTCGATGCCCGTGCCCTCGCAAGCCTCGCCGTGCTGGGTCTGGTCTGTACAGCGCACCGGCACGGCCGGCGGCCGGCCAGCACCCCCTGGCTCGCCGGAATCCTGGCCCTGGCCCTGGCCCTGCATCGTGTCCCCGGCTTCCAGCCCCTGCTGCTGCTGGACAAGCTGGTCTTCAGCCCGGGCGCCACGCCCTTCACCCTGCGCGCCGGCTTCGACAAGGCCGCAGCGGGCCTGCTCCTGCTGGTCTGCTTCGCCCCCCGGTGCACACGGCTGGATGAACTGGGCCGCAGCCTGCGCAGCGCACTGCCCCTGGCCGCCGTCACCGTGGCGCTCACCCTCACTGCCGCATGGCTGGGTGGCCGGGTGGTGGCGGATCCCAAATGGCCGGCCAGCGCCCCCCTGTTCCTGGTCAGCAACCTGCTGTTCACCTGCGTCGCCGAGGAAGCCTTCTTCCGCGGCCTCATCCAGGAGGGCTTGCATCGCCGCTTCGCCGGGCTCGGCCCGGCCTTGCCGGTGGCGCTGAGCAGCCTGCTGTTCGCCGCCGCCCACCTGGGCGGAGGCCTTCCCCATGCTGCACTCGCCGGACTGGCCGGGCTGGGCTATGCCCTGATCCATGCCCGCAGCCGGCGCATCGAAGCCGCGATCCTGGCCCATTTTTCCGTCAATGCCGTGCACTTCCTCGGCTTCACCTACCCGGCACTGGCGAGCTGAAGTCCCCCATGCCCGCCCGCTGGCTCCCCACCTTCCACCCCCTGCGCCATACCCTGGCAGCCCTGCTGCTCGGGGTCCTGGTGGTGGATCAGTGCCTGCCCCCGCCCCTGCCGGGGCGTGACTCCCCGCGGGCCCTGCTGGTGGTCGCCCGGGACGGAACGCCCTTGCGGGCCTTTCCCGACCGGGACCACGTGTGGCGCCACCCGATCACCCTGGACGAGGTCTCCCCCCTGTATCGGGAGGCCTTGCTGGCCTATGAGGATCGCTACTTCCGCTGGCATCCCGGAGTCAATCCGGCCGCCCTGCTGCGCGCCGCCGGACAGTGGATCCGCCATGGCCGCATCGTCTCCGGCGGATCGACCCTGACCATGCAGGTGGCGCGCATCCTCGAGCCCGTACCGCGCAGCCTGCCGGGCAAACTGCGCCAGATCCTGCGCGCCCTGCAGCTGGAGGCGCGCCTGTCCAAGGACGAGATCCTGACCCTCTACCTCAACTACGCCCCCATGGGTGGCGTACTGGAAGGGGTCGAGGCCGCCAGCCGGGCCTACCTGGGCAAACCGGCGCGCCGCCTGAGCCATGCAGAGGCGGCCCTGCTGGTGGTGCTGCCGCAGGCGCCGTCGCTGCTGCGCCCGGACCGTCACGCCGAGGCAGCCCGCCGGGCCCGCGACAAGGTCCTGCAGCGCCTGCGCGGACGCTGGCCGGACAGTGATATCGCCGATGCCCTGCAGGAGCCCGCCTACGCCCAGACCCTGCGCGAACCCCTGCTGGCACCGCTGCTGGCCGAGCGGCTGCGAGCCGCTGCAGCAGGACGGACCCGCATCGACACCTTCATCGATGCCCAGGCCCAGCAGACCGTCGAACTCCTCCTGGCGGACCGCCTTGCCGTGCTGCCGGCACGGGTCTCGATGGCCGCCCTGGTGGTGGACAACGCCCGCCTGGAGGTACGCGCCTATGCCGGCTCGGCCGATTTCGGCGACCTGCAGCGCTTCAGCCACGTGGACATGGTGCGGGCCTCCCGCTCCCCCGGCTCCACGCTCAAGCCCTTCCTCTACGGCCTGGCCCTCGACGAAGGCCTGATCCACTCCGAATCCCTGCTGGCCGATGTGCCCCAGTCCTTCGGTGGCTACCAGCCCGGCAACTTCCAGCAGTCCTTCCACGGGCCGGTCAGCGTCTCGGAAGCCCTCACCAAGTCGCTCAACGTCCCGGCCGTCGAGGTGCTGGATCGCCTCGATCCGGTGCGCTTCGTGTCCCTGCTGCGGCGCGGTGGGCTGAAGCTGGACTTCCCGAAGGGCGCCGCCCCCAACCTGTCGGTCATCCTGGGCGGCGCCGGCACCAGCCTGGAACAGCTGGTCGGCGCCTACAGCGCCTTCGCCCGCGGCGGTGTGGCCGGCAAACCCCGCTACACCGCTGACGCCCCCCTGGAGGAGCAGCGCATGCTGTCTGCCGGGGCGGCCTTCATCATCCGCGACCTGCTCGAATCCGGCGGCCCCACCGCCCGGGCGGTGGAAAGCGGCGCGGGCGTGCGGCGCGGCATCGCCTGGAAAACCGGCACCAGCTTCGGCTTCCGGGATGCCTGGTCGATCGGGGTCTCCGACCGGCTGACCATCGGCGTGTGGGTGGGGCGCCCCGATGGCACCCCGAATCCGGGCTTCTTTGGCGCCAACATCGCCGCGCCCCTGCTGGTGGACCTGTTCAATGCCCTGGACGGCAGCCCGCCCGTGCATCGTGAGCCGCCGACCGGGGTCGCGCAGCAACGCATCTGCTGGCCCCTCGGCACCGCCGCAGCGCCCGGAGACGACCCCACCTGCCAGCAACGCCGCCTGGCCTGGACCCTGGACGGGGCCAGCCCGCCCACCTTCCCGGACCGGCTGCGCGGTGGTGAAGCGCGCTACCGTATCCTGGTGGATCCACATTCCGGCCAGCGCGCCCTGCCAGAGTGCTTCAAAGGCCCCCTGGAAAGCCGTGAGATGGCCCGCTGGCCCACCGTCCTTGAGCCCTGGCTGAGCAAGGAGCTGCGTCAGCAAGCTGTGCCGCCCGCGTGGCTGCAGGCCTGCGCCGACCGGGTCCAGCCCGACAGCGGGCTGCGTATCGTCGGGGCGGGTAACGGTGATGTGCTGAAGGGGGCCGGCGCCACGCCGCCCCTGTTGCGCCTGGAGGTACGCGGAGCGGTGGACGGCGAAGTGATCTGGCTGGTCAATGGCCAGCCCGCCGGACGCAAGCCGGCGAAGGCGGGATTCGAGAGACGGATGGACACCCCGGGCCGCTACGACATCACGGTCCTGGACGACCAGGGCCGCTACGACCGGATCAGCCTGAGCGTGCGCTGAGCCCGGGGAGCCTCCCCAGGCCAGCAGCGGCAATCAGCCCTTGATCACCGTTTCCAGGGCGCTCAGGCACAGGGCGATGTTGGCCGCCCGGCTGGAGTGGCCCATCAGGCCGATGCGCCACACCCTGCCAGCCAACGCCCCCAGGCCGGCACCGATCTCCAGGCCGAACTCCTGCAGCAGGCGGGTACGCGCTGCGGCTTCATCGACACCTTCCGGCACCCACACGGTGTTGAGCTGCGGCAGGCGGGCTTCCTCGCGCACCACGAAACGCAGGCCCATGGCCTCCAGACCGGCACGCAGGCGCAGGTGGTTGTCGCGGTGGCGCTGCCAGGCGTTCTCGAGACCTTCCTCGGCGAGCATCACCAGGGACTCGTGCAGCCCGTAAAGCGGATTGACCGGTGCCGTGTGGTGGTAGGTGCGCTTGGCCCCGCTCCAGTAGCCGAGCACCAGGCTCAGGTCCTGGAACCAGCTGGGGCAGGGGGTCTTGCGGTTGCGGATGCGCTCCACCGCAGCGGGCGAGAAGCTCACCGGCGACAGGCCCGGGGTGCAGGACAGGCATTTCTGGCTGCCCGAATAGGCGGCATCGATGCCCCATTCGTCCAGCAGCACCGGCACGCCGCCCAGCGAGGTGACGCAGTCCATGATGGTCAGCGCACCATGCCGGCGGGCGATGGCTGCCAGGGTTGCCGCATCGGAGAGCGCGCCGGTGGAGGTTTCCGCGTGCACAAAGGCGAAGATCGCGGTGTCCGGGTTGGCGGCAAAGGCTTCTTCCACCTTGGCCGGATCCACCGGCTCGCCCCATGGATCCTCGACGATCACCGGCACGCCGCCGACCCGACGGACGTTCTCGGCCATGCGCTGGCCGAACACCCCGTTGATGCACACGATGACCTTGTCACCCGGCATCACCAGGTTCACGAAACAGGTCTCCATGCCCACCGATCCGGGCGCAGAGACCGGGAAAGTGAGCTCGTTCTCGGTCTGGAACGCGTAGCGCAGCAGCCCCTTGAGCTCGTCCATCATGCCCACGAAAGCCGGATCCAAATGGCCGACGGTGGGGCGGGCGAGAGCGGCCAGCACCCGCGGCGGCACATCGGACGGGCCGGGGCCCATCAGGGTGCGGACGGGCGGCTGGAAGGAAGTGATCCCGGGATTGGCGACCTTCATGGATGAGTCTCCTGGTCTTGTCGTGATGTCAGGATGAAAACGAACCGCCGACCTTCATTGGGGAAGGCCGCCGGTGGCGATCAGGCGGATGACCCGGACGGTGTCCAGGTCGGATTCCCGGTAGGCCGACTTGACGAACTCGGACACTTTCAGGCCCTCGTCGGAGCTCAGGCCATCCGGCAGGGTGGTCTCGTAGGTGAAGCGCAGGAACAGGCGCATGGCTTCCGGCTGTTCGATGCGGATAGTCAGGCTGCCGCCGGCATGTTCGGGCGTGGCAGCCGACTCGAAGCGCACCCATTCTTCCAGCTCGAAGGTCACGGTGTCACGGATGCGGGCCTGGCCAAAGTGCAACACACGCTCGAGCTGCTGCCCGTCACGGAACAGGATCTCGCAGCGGTCCAGCCCCGGCAGGAAAGCGGTGGGATCCTCGACCCGGTACATCAGGCCGGCCCACACCTGCTCCAGGCTGAGGTTTTCGATCAACGGGTTGAGGGGGTCGTTGATCTCGATGAGGTGTTCGAAACGCAAGGGGTGCTCCCGGATTAGGGATGGGAGTCTAGCCTTTCTTGAAACCTGTCGTCAGCCAGATTCCACTCAGGATCAGGGCGATGCCCAAAAAATGATAGGTCCGGGGAACCTCGCCCAGGAAGACGGTGGCCAGGATGGTGCTGAAGGCCGGCATCAGATGGATGAACAGCCCGCCCCGCGACGCGCCCACTTCACCCACCGCCCGGTTGTAGAACACATAGCCCAGGAAGGCCGGAAAGATGCCGGTGTAGGCCACCCCGGCCAGGGACGCTGCGCTCAGATGCAGCTGCGCCCCCTGGGAGAGTTCCCACCCGGCCAGGGGAACCAGCACCACCAGCCCGATCATCGTCAGCACCGCCAGCAGCGCCATCGGGTGCAGGCCGGCGGGCCGCCAGCGCAGGCCGATGGTGTACAGCGCCCACGACAGCACCGCACCGAGCATCCACAAGTCACCCACATTCAGGCTCAGCCCGGCCAGCACGGCAGGGTCCCCCCGCCCGACGATGGTCATCACGCCACCGAAGGAAATGGCCACCCCGATCGACTCCACCAGGGTCGCTCGATGTCCCATGAACCAGGTGATGGCGATGATGGCGATCGGAATGAAGGAATTCAGCAGGGCCGCATTGGTTGCGGTGGTGTGCACCAGGGCCAGGTAGGCCAGAGTGTTGTAGGCGCCGATCCCCAGCACCCCCAGCACCAGCAAGACCCCCCACTTGCCCGGCGAAAGTCCGCGCAGGGTGTGCCGATGTGGCCAGGCGAAGGGCAAGGTCAGCAGGAACGCCAGCATCCAGCGGGCCAGGGCCAGGCTCATGGGCGGTACGGCGTCCCTCAGGGCTCGTCCCACCACCATGTTGCCTGACCAGAACAGCACGGTGAGCGTCAGCAACAGGTAGGGGTGGGTCAGGCTGCGGGGCAATCGCGACAAGGACATGGCGGCATTCTGCGGACTGATCGGTTGGAAATTATCGGTGACCCGTGTTTTTCCTGCGCTTGGGATCTACCCCTATGCCTTTCCATGGGCGGTTCCCGCTGAATACAGGGTGTACTTATAAGGTTTTGTATACATATAAGTACACGTTAACTATGCTCGGCCAGTTTCTGTGGATAACCATGTTAACCCTATAAAAATCATTGGTTTGATCCATGAAAAAAGCTCTGGAAACATGGGGGGACAGGATCTGGACAGTTTGGGGACGGTTTACCGGCCTGTCGCTCTTTCATCTGTTGTCCACATTTCCTGCGTGTGTTAACACGAGAGTTGTGCACATTTCCGATGTGGACAACCTGGGATGAAGGGGTGATCTGCCTGTCGGTTTTCAGGCATGCCTGTCATCAGGTTTTGCACTCAAGGTTTCCAGGAAGGCCTGAAAAGGCCTGAGTAGAAGTTGTTTACAGGTTTTAAATATATATAAGTACTGTTAACAATAATGCTCGGCCTGTTTCTGTGGAAAACCTGAATAATTCCATTATTTTCAGCATCTTGTCGCGTTGATAAACCTGTAGGCGGACCCCCTGGTGAAGTGTGGGCCGATTGTTGAGGAAATTTGGCCTCGCGCCAGTCAGGCACTTTGTGCACAATTTCAGGGGTGTCCTTCCCACGGTTTGTCCCCAGATTTGGATCCTTCTACGCTCCGCCACGCTCCTGAGGACCACTGGGACATCTTTTGTCCGGTGGTGGATAACTACGGTGATGTGGGCGTGTGCTGGCGGCTGGCCCGCCAGCTGGTGACCGAGCATGGGATTGCCGTCCGCCTGTGGATCGACGACCTGAAGAGTGCGCGGCGCCTGATCCCTGGCCTCGATCCGGCGGTGACCAGCCAGCGCGTCGGGGGTGTGGAGGTTCTGGCCTGGACCGATCCGCTTCCCGTCATGTCGCCGGGGGCCGTGGTGATCGCGGCGTTTGCCGCCTCACTGCCTGAATCCTTCCTCGAGGCGATGGCCTTGCGCGCACCGCGTCCGGCCTGGATCAACCTGGAGTACCTGAGCGCGGAGGACTGGGTGATCGGCTGCCACCGCCTGCCGTCACCGCATCCCCGCCTGCCCCTGGTCCAGCATTTCTTCTTTCCCGGCCTGGAGGCCGGTACCGGCGGCCTGTTGCGGGAGTCCGACTACGATGCCCGGCGTGGGGCATTTTCCAGGGAGGCTTTCAGGCAGGCTCTGGAACTGCCTCCGGAACAGCCCGGTGAGCGCATGGTGTCCCTGTTCACCTACGAGAACCCGGCCTTGCCCGAGCTGCTCGAGTTGTGGAGCAAGTCGTCGGCACCGGTCTGCTGCCTGGTCCCGGAAGGGCGGGTTCTGCCGGGTCTGGCCGCCCATCTCGGGCTGAGCGGCCTGCGGGCGGGGGACAAGATCCTGCACGAGGCCCTCACCGTCTGTGTGCTGCCCTTTGTCGAACAGGTGCGCTACGACGAATTGCTGTGGGCCTGCGACCTGAACTTCGTGCGGGGAGAAGACTCCTTCGTGCGCGCCCAATGGGCCGGGCTGCCCTTCGTGTGGCACATCTACGCGCAGGAGGAGGACGCCCACCTGGTGAAGCTGCAGGCCTTCATGGATCGTTATCTGGAGAGCGTCGAGCCGGCTGCGGCGCGTGCCCTCCGGGATTTCTGGCTGGCCTGGAACCGGGGGGAAGGCGTGGCGGCGGCCTGGCCCGCCTTCGCCGGTAGTCTGGCGCGGCTCGAGGCCCATGGCCCGGCCTGGTCGGCCCGCTTGCGGCAAACAGGCGACCTTGCGTCGAATCTGGTGCGTTTCTGTAAAGTTGAGATAGAATAATAAGTTACCTATTTACCGTGGCACGTGCCGCGCAATCTTCAGCAAGCAGGAAACAGCATGAAAACCGCAATGGAACTCCGCTCCGGCAACGTGATCATGGTGGGCAGCGACGCCCTCGTGGTTCAGAAGGCCGAGTACAACAAGTCCGGCCGCAACGCCGCTGTTGTCAAGATGAAGCTCAAGAACCTGCTTACCGGCGCGCCGTCCGAGTCGGTCTACAAGGCCGACGACAAGTTCGAGATTGTGGTGCTCGACCGCAAGGAAGTGACCTACTCCTACTTTGCCGATCCGATGTACGTGTTCATGGACGCCGACTACGAGCAGTACGAAGTCGAAGCCGAGAACATGACCGATGCGCTGAAGTACCTGGTGGACGGCATGCCCTGTGAAGTGGTGTTCTACAACGGCAAGGCGATTTCCGTTGAACTGCCCACCTCCGTGGTGCGTGAAGTGGAATACACCGAGCCCGCCGTCAAGGGCGACACTTCCGGCAAGGTGCTGAAGCCTGCCCGTATCGCGCCCAGCGGCTTCGAGCTGTCGGTGCCGGCCTTTGTTGAAATCGGTGACAAGATCGAAATCGACACCCGTACCGACGAGTACCGCAACCGGGTCAAGTAATTGCCCGTGGCGAAATGACAACAAGGTCCTGCGGGACCTTGTTTCATTTTGTAGCTTCCGTCATCCAGCTGACCTGATTCTGCGTTAATTTTCCGTGTGTTAGTGAACATGGACCCGTGCCGGGTCCAGGACCTTCCCGATTCCCGACATGTTGTGGATTCAACCTCAGGAGAATTGCATATGAATACCCGTACCCTCGTCATCGCCGCCCTGATCGCCCTTGGCCTGAACGCCTGCTCCAAGAAGGAAGAAGCGCCTGCCCCCGCACCGGTACCCGCGCCGGTGGCGGATGCCGCCAAGGAAGCTGCAGTCAAGGCTGAAGAAGCGGCCAAGCAGGCCGCCGAAGCCACCAAGGATGCCGCGGGTGCCGTGAAGGAAGCCGGCAAGGAAGCGGTCGATGCGACCAAGGAAGCCGCCAAGGACGCCGTGGCCGCCGCGAAGGAGGCTGGCGCCGCCGCCAAGGAGGCGGGCAAGGAAGCCGTTGCGGCGACCGCGGACGCCACCAAGGAAGCGGCCGACAAGGCCAAGGCTGCCGTCGGCAAGTAAAATCCGGCCAGCCTGTTCCGCAACCGGGCCCCTGGCCCGGTTTTTTGTTCACCTTCCCCGAATCCTCATGGCCCTCAAATCCACCATCTTTCGAGCCACGCTCAATGTTTCCGACCTCGACCGGGGGTATTTCGGCGAGCACATCCTGACCCTCGCCCGCCATCCTTCCGAAACCGACGAGCGGATGATGGTGCGGGTGCTGGCCTTCGCCCTCCATGCCGACGAGCGCCTTGAGTTTGGGCGCGGCATCTCGACCGATGACGAGCCGGCCCTGTGGCGCAAGGACGACACGGGGCGGATCCTGCAATGGATCGAAGTGGGCCTGCCGGATGAACGGCTGCTGCGCCGGGCTGCCGGCCGGGCGGATGAGGTGATCGTGCTGGCTTACGGTGGCCGCACGGTGGATATCTGGTGGCAGAAGGACGCCGGCACCCTGGGCAAGCTGTCCAACCTGCGCGTGCTCTCCCTGCCCCAGGAAGAATCCCGTGCCCTGGCGGCGCTGGCCTCCCGGAACATGGTGCTGACCTGCACCATCCAGGATGGGCAGATCTGGTTCTCTGCCGGCGAAACAGTGCTCAGCCTGGCGCCCGTCTGCCTTCATCCGGCAGCCTGAGCATCTTGCGACACACTTGATGACAAAAGCGTGCCGGACTAGCGAATAATGGATGGCCTGGTCATCACTCCGATGACCGGATCCAGCGAACCTGATACAGGAGAGTCCGCATGAAACATCCCCAACATTCCACCAGTGTGTCCGGTGTCGACCGCCGTCATTTCCTGGGTGCCTCCTTCGGGCTGATCGCCGCGGCCTCCCTCGGTGGTCTGGCCCGCCCGGCGAGCGCAGCCAGCCCCATCCTGCTGCCGCCGCTGCCCTATGCGGACAGCGCCCTGGCCCCGGTCATCTCGGCCAATACCATCGGGTTCCACTATGGCAAGCACCACAAGGGCTATGTGGATAACCTCAACCGCCTGCTGGCCGGGTCCGACCTGGCCGACCTGCCCCTCGACAAGATCGTTGCCGCGGTGACCGGAAAGGCCGACAAGACGGCCATCTTCAACAATGCCGCGCAGATCTGGAACCACACCTTCTACTGGAACAGCCTGCGTCCCAACGGCGGCGGTGAGCCGCCTGCCGCGCTGAAGCAGAAGATCGAGGCCTCGTTCGGCAGCGTCGACGCGCTCAAGAAGGAGTTGGCCACCGCGTCCATGGGCCAGTTCGGCAGCGGCTGGGCCTGGCTGGTGGCCGACGGCGACAAGCTCAAGGTGGTCAGGACCGGCAATGCGGATCTGCCCGCCGCCGGCCTCAAGCCCCTGCTGACCATCGACGTGTGGGAACACGCCTACTACCTCGACTACCAGAACCGTCGTGCAGACTACGTGAACGCGCTGCTCGACAAGCTGCTCAACTGGGAATTCGCCCTCCAGAACCTGGGCTGATGACGCCTGCCGGCCGGCTTCCGCAGGAAGCCGGCCCGGCCTAGCGCAAGTCGCCGCGCAGTTCCGCAACCCGGAGCTGGAGCGCTGGCAGGCTGACCTTTTCAGGGGGTTGCGCTTCACCGACCACCAGCTCGATGCGGCTGAACAGGCCGCGCCGTAGCGGCCGGCTCAGGGCGGGGCCGTCCTTGCGCGAGAACATGCTGCCCCACAGCCCGCGCAGCGCCATCGGAACCACCGGTACCGGGTTGGCCTGGAGGATCCGCGTGATGCCCGGGCGGAAGGGGCAGATCTCCCCATCGCCCGTGATCTTCCCCTCGGGGAACAGGCCAATCAGCTCACCGGCCGCGAGGGCCTGGGAAACTTCGGCAAAGGCGGCCTCCATCATGGCCGGATCTTCCTTGGCCGGCGCGATCGGGATCGCCCGGCTGTGGCGGAACACGAAGGACAGCACCGGCCAGCGGAAGATGCGGTGATCCATCACGAAACGGATCGGCCGGCGGCTGGCGGCAGCGATCACCAAGGCATCGACGAAGCTCACGTGGTTGCACACGATCACGGCAGGGCCTTCTTCGGGGATGTGGTGCACGCCCTCCGTGCGCAGGCGGTACACCGTGTGCACCAGCAACCAGATGATGAAGCGCAGCAGAAATTCCGGCACCAGCTTGTAGATGTAGATCGCCACGGCGGCGTTCATCACCGCGGCCACCCCGAACAGCATCGGGATGGACAGCCCAGCGCCGAGCATGCTGCCTGCGGCCAGTGCGCCCACCACCATGAACAGCGCATTGACGATGTTGTTGGCGGCGATGATGCGTGCCCGCTGGGCCGGCGCGGAGCGGCTCTGCAACATGGCGTAGAGGGGCACGATGAAGAAGCCACCGAACACTCCCAGCATCATCAGCGCCAGCAGGATCCGCAGCATGCCGGGCTGGGCCAGCACCTCGCCGATGGCCAGCGGTGCGCCGGCCGGCATCACTGCCGGGGAGGCGAAGGCCAGATCCAGGCCGAACAGGGTGAGGCCGATGGAGCCAAAGGGCACCAGACCGATCTCGACATGCCCACCGGAGAGCTTCTCGCAAAGCAGTGAGCCCAGCCCGATACCCACCGTGAAGGTGGCCAGCAACAGGGTGACCGTAGCTTCCCCCCCACCCAGCACGCCTTTCGCATAGGCCGGAAACTGAGCCAGGAAGAGGGCGCCGTACAGCCAGAACCAGGAGATCCCCATGATGGCCAGGAACACCGTGCGGTTCTGCCGGGCGAAGCCGATGTTGCGCCAGGTTTCGGTGAGGGGATTGGGATTGATCCGCAGATCGGGGGCGGGTGCCGGGGCGGGCGGGATGCCGCGGCTGGTCAGGTAGCCGGCTACGGCGACGATCAGCCCGCCACCGGCGATCCACACATCGCCGTGGTCGAGGCTGGCGAGCAGGCCACCCGCCAGGGTGCCGATCAGGATGGCGACGAAGGTACCGGCCTCCACCAGTGCGTTGCCGCCGACCAGCTCATGTTCGTGCAGGTGCTGGGGCAGCAGGGCGTACTTCACCGGCCCGAACAGGGTCGAGTGGCAGCCCAGCAGGAACAGGGCAGCGAACAGCACGACCAGGCTGTGCAGCAGGAAGCCGGCCAGCGCCACCCCCATGATGGCCATTTCCAGCACCTTCACCAGGCGGGTCAGGCGGGCCTTGTCGTACTTGTCGGCGAGCTGCCCGGCGCTGGCCGAGAACAGGAAGAAGGGCAGGATGAAGATCCCCGCGGCCAGGTTGGAGAGCAGGGCCGGTGCGAGCGTGGTCCAGCTTGCGGCCTGGAAGGTCAGCAGCACGACCAGTGCGTTCTTGAACAGGTTGTCGTTGAAGGCCCCCAGGAACTGGGTCAGGAAGAAGGGCCGGAAGCGCCGTTCGCTGAGGAGATGGAATTGGGAGCTCATGCAGGCGTGCGTTCAAAGAAAGGGCGGGTCTCGAACACCGGGTCGGCGAAGCGGGCGGAGCCCGCGCGCAGCTGGCGCTTGAGGACAAAATCGAAGAGCAGCGGATTGTGCTCGCGGAGGGATTCCAGCAGTGGTACGGTGGCGGGTGCCAGCAGCCGCGCGTGCCGTGGCTCCGGCACCAGGCGGGAGACCAGGCTGGAGTTCGAACCCCTCCGAGCTGAGCGGCTGCTGTCTTCATCGAGATGGAACTGGCGTCGATTCATCATCCCGAACGCCTCCCGAGGTGGTTCCAGCGCAGGCCTGCCGCGGTGATCACCCCCAGCAGGACACCGCCCAGATGAGCCTGCCAGGTGGTGGTGATGCCGTCCGGCAGCAGCGGGGAGCTGTTTCCGCTGAGCGCGTCGACGCCGAGCTTGGCCAGATAGCCGAGACCCAGCAGTCGGCCGATCGTCCCACCCTCCAGCATCGCGCCCACGATCAGCACACCGACCAGCCCGGAGAGTCCCCGGTAGTGGGTCAGGGCGGGCGCGCTCGCCAGCAGGAAGAGGGACAGCAGGGGGGCGAGTACGGGCAGGGCGCACAGCCAGCGCCGGATGCCTCGCCCGGTGATCAGGGCGATCGCGCCGACGGCAGCCAGGTTGCCCGCCAGATGGAGGGTGGACCAGTGGCAGAATTGGCCGGTCCACAGCCGCCACGCTTGCCCTTGGCCGATGGCCTGACGGCTCCACTCCATGGCGTCGCCGGGGAGCAGGTTGGCGGCGGCGGTGAGCGTCACCAGCGTCCCCAGCAGGAGGCGTTCAGCCGGCATGACGCTTTCTGTACCGGCTCAGGGCGGCAAGTGCACCGAGCAGGCCCAGGGTGGCGAGGTCGACGCTGCCGCCGCCCCGCTTGTAGCCCGGTTTTTCGACGATGCGGGCGACCTTTTCCTCCTTCACCCGGACGCGGAAGGCCTCCAGTTGAGCATTGAGCCTGGGAATCAGGTCATCGACGGCCTGTCGATAGCCCTCGCCACGGGCTTCCCGTGAGACTTCGGCGAATTTCACCAAGGGCGAACTGCCCTTGATCTGGCTGGTGCCCGGGGCACGGAACAGCAGGCTGCGGGTTGCCATGTCGAACACCGCTGCGTCGACCAGGGTGTTGACGTCGTACTGGCTGCCGTTGATGAAATAGCCGCCGACGATGGTCCAGTAGAAGATGGACAGGCGGTTGCTGTCACTGAACTGGACCTGATCGTAGGAGAGCAGGGCGACCACATCCACGTTGAACATGCGGGCGGCCTGCTCCAGGTTGTCAAAGCCGCCTCTCGGGCGCAGGTAGGTGGTGGGGATGACCTCGATGGAGGCGATGTAGGGCCGGTTGGCAAAAGCGTCCCTCACCCGCCTCAGCAACTGCTCCCTCTCGGTCTCGGGCAGCTCACCGAGGGTGTTGTTGCCCGGCACGAAGGCAATGCCGACGCGTAGGGGTAGGCGTAGTTCGGGCACCGTCGGGGTCAGGGTGGGTTGCTCGCCCTTCGGATACAGGTAGTCCACCACCGAGCCGCGGTGGACC
The DNA here is from genome assembly GCA_937967645.1 of uncultured Zoogloea sp. Lineage (GTDB taxonomy): Bacteria > Pseudomonadota > Gammaproteobacteria > Burkholderiales > Rhodocyclaceae > Zoogloea. The sequence goes on along the minus strand of CALBTT010000081.1, from coordinate 46,278 downwards.
TGTCCGCCCCTGTCGAACCAGGTGGCGCAGCCGCTCAGCATCATTGCGACGAACAGACCCGCCGCGAGTATCTTGCCATTCATGAATGGATCTCCTGTCTCAGGCCTGCTCGGCCCATTGTTTCAGGGTGACATAATCGATCTTGCCGGTACCCAGCAGCGGCAGGGCGTCCACCGGGATGAGTCGGCGCGGCACCGCGATCTCCGGCCAGCCTCCGTCGCGGGCGGCAGCCTGCAGCTGCTCGCGGGTCAGCCCGGAATCGGTGGTAAACAGCAGGATCGCCTCGCCGCGGGCCGGATCCGCCTGGGTGGAGGCCGCATGGGCTGCGCCCGGTGAGGCGGCGGCGGCCAGCTTCTCGACCGCCTCCAGCGACACCATCTCGCCGGCCACCTTGGCGAAGCGCTTGACCCGGCCGACGATCTTCACAAAGCCCTCGGCGTCGATCTCCACCACGTCCCCGGTTTCATACCAGCCTTCACCGGCGGGAGAGGAGGGCGGCTGAAGCACCCCCGGGTTCTCGAAGCGCAGGTAGCCGGACATCAGGTTGGGCCCCTTCACGTGCAGCATGCCGCCGTTCGGAATGCCGGGAACCGGGACCAGGCGCGACTCGATGCCGGGCAGGAACTGCCCCACCGTGCCACTGCGGAAGGCCATGCGGGTGTTGACCGCCAGCACGGGCGCGGTCTCGGTGGCGCCGTAGCCCTCGAAGATGCGGATGCCGAACTTCTCGAACCACAGGTCGCGCACCGGTGCGGCCAGCTTCTCGGCCCCGGCGATCACGTAGCGCAGGCGGTAGAAATCGTAGGGGTGGGCGAACTTGGCGTAGTTGCCGAGGAAGGTGCTGGTGCCCAGCAGGACGGTGCAGTTGCGGTCATAGGCCACCTCCGGGATGACCCGGTAGTGCAGTGGCGAGGGGTAGAGGAAAACCCGTGCGCCGGTCAGCACCGGCAGCAGGCCGCCCGCAGTGAGGCCGAAGGAGTGGAACAGGGGCAGGGCGTTGAGGATCTTGTCGTCGATGGAGAAATCCACCACGGCGCGGATCTGCGCCACATTGGCCAGCAGCGCGCGGTGCGACAGCACCACGCCCTTCGGCTTGCCTTCCGAACCCGAGGTGAACAGCACCACCGCCGGATCCTCCGGCGTGGCACGGGCAGGCAGGGCCAGGCGGGGGAAGGGTGCGGCCCACAGCAGCAGCCACAGCTTGTCCATCAGCCCGATCTGTTCCCGCAGATCTTCCAGGTGGAGGATCCGGACGTCGCGCAGTGCGGCCAGCTTGTCACCGAGCTTGGCCTGCTCGACGAAGGCTCGCGAGGTGATCAGGGTCCGGATCTGTGCGGCGGTGCAGGCGGACTGCATGCTGTCCACACCGGCGGTGTAGTTCAGCATGGCGGCGACACGCCCATGGGCCGACAGGCCGAAGAGCAGGCCCAGGGTCGGCGCCAGGTTGGGCAGCAGCAGGCCGACCTTCTCGCCAGGGGCGCTCTCTCGGGCGGCCAGACGGCCGAGCGCCAGGGCCATGCGGATCAGGTCGCGGTAGCTGTATTCGATCTGCTTGAGATCCTCCACCAGACGATGTCCGCTGCCCTGGATCGCGGAGGCCTCGAGCAGGGCGCCGAACAGGGTCTGTTCCGGACGGGTGGCGAAGATCATCTCCTGCATCAGGCGGCGCATGCCCTCCCCGGCCAGACGGCGGCGCTGCCGGGCGGTGGGTGCCTCGGGCATGGGGATCCGGGTGGGGGCCAGGATGGACAGGCTGATCCTGGGAAACAGGCGGCGTGGCACATGCGAGGCCAGGCGCGAGAAATAGGTGCGTGCGGCACCGTCGATCCGCACCGGGATCACCGTGGCACCGGTCTTGGCCGCCACGAAGGCCGGGCCTTCATAGGTCTTCATCAGGCTGCCGGTGGTGGTGATCCGGCCTTCCGGAAAGATCACCACGGGCCGGCCGGCCTCCAGCAGGCGGATCACCTTCTTCATGGCCATCGGGCTGGTCGGGTCCACCGCCAGGTAATCGACCAGGGACAGCAGCAACCGGAAAGCCGGATTCGCCGCCACCCCGGTATGCACCACGAAGACCGGGTCGAGGGGCAGGAACAGGCCGAGCAGCAAGCCGTCGAGGAAGGATTCGTGGTTGGCGATGATCAGCAGCCGCTCGCCGTCGGCGGGCGTTCTGCCTTTCAGGGTGACGCGGAACAGCAGGCGGGTCACGGTGCGCAGTAGCGCCTTGATCAGGGTTCGCATGAATGTGCCGGAGAAGGAAGGAATCAGAGATAGGTCGCCAGATAACTGGTGACCCGGCTGAAGGACGTTTCGAGGAAGCGCTTGTTAACCCGGAAATAGATTTCCTTGCCTTCCCGCTCCGAAATGAGCACACCGGCTTCGCGCAGGACCTTCAGATGGTGTGACACTGTGGAGCGGGCCAGGGTGGACACTTCAGCGATCTGACCCACATTGAGTCGCTCACCGGGCTCGAAGGTGAGCAGGATGCGCTGCCGGTGCTCGTCGCCGAGGGCCGCGAAAACCGCGGATATATCGCGCCAGGCGGCCGGAATGGTCCGTGAGTAGTTTTTATTCATGTCGATAATCATCGACATGTTTATTGGGTGTGTCAAGTTGGAGCAGATCCCGAAACGCCCGGAAATCCTGATGCTGCACTGCCACAACCATTGACTTTCATGCGGTTAACCCCTATCATCCGCATGTTTTTCGTACGGCGGACGGCGCATTACCCGACGTGCCACGCAGAGAGCCAATGTTAAAAGCGGTATTCCTGCAGATAGGCGCGACAATACTGGTGACATTAATCGCCGGATTGATTTCAGGGACGCGCGGTGCGTTGTCGGCGGCGTTGGGAGGCGCAGCCTGTGTTCTTCCCAATTTGTTTTTCGCCCTGCGCCTGAGCTTGGTTTCCAAGCGGCCGGCTGCGTCGTACCCGCTTGAGTTTTTCGTTGGCGAGTTCTTCAAGATCGCGTCAACCGTAGGATTGTTGGCGACCGTTCAACTCGTGTATCCAGACGTCCATTGGTTGGCGTTGTTCATCGGGTTGGTCGTGGCGCTTAAGGCGAATTTGTTTGCATTTTTGGTGAAGACCTGACCATGAGTACAGAAGCGCACGGCCCGACCGCGGGCGAATACATCGTCCACCACCTGACCCACTTCAACTCCACCGGTCACGCCCAGACCGCGATCATCGACTGGAGTGTGTGGAACCTCGATACCCTGTTTTTCTCGATCGGCCTCGGCATCGTCACGCTGCTGATCCTGATCAAGGCAGCCAGTGCCGCCACCTCCGGCGTGCCGGGCCGTTTCCAGGCTGCCATCGAAATCCTCGTCGAAATGGTCGCCGACCAGGCCAAGGGCATCGTGCATAGCGCCGAATCCCGCAAGTTCGTGGCCCCGGTCGCCCTGACCGTGTTCTTCTGGATCTTCCTGATGAACTCCATGGACTTCCTGCCGGTCGATCTGCTGCCCAAGATCTGGGCCCTGATCTCCGGTGACGAGCATGCCTACCTCCGCGTCGTGCCCACCGCCGACCTCAACGGTACCCTCGGCATGTCCATCGGCGTGCTGCTGATCTGCCTGTACTACAACATCAAGATCAAGGGTTTTGGTGGCTGGGTGCATGAGCTCTTCACCGCCCCCTTCGGTTCCCACCCGCTGCTCTACCCGATCAACTTCCTGATGCAGATGATCGAGTTCCTGGCCAAGACCGTGTCCCACGGCATGCGGCTGTTCGGCAACATGTATGCTGGCGAGCTGGTCTTCATGCTGATCGCCCTGATGGGTGGTACCGCCACCGTCTTCGGTTTCCTCGGCCACGTGGTTGCCGGTTCCATCTGGGCCGTGTTCCATATCCTGATCGTCGCCCTGCAGGCCTTCATCTTCATGATGCTGACCCTGGTGTACATCGGTCAGGCCCACGAGAGCCACTAAGTTTCAGTTTCAAGCAGTCTGTTTCGGTTTCAATTTAAATCATCTCAACTAAAGGAGTAGTCATGGAACACGTTCTTGGTTTTGTTGCTCTGGCCGCCGGTCTGATCATTGGTCTGGGTGCTATCGGTGCCTGTATCGGTATTGGCATCATGGGTAGCAAGTACCTGGAAGCTTCCGCTCGCCAACCCGAGCTGATGAACGCCCTGCAGACCAAGATGTTCCTGCTGGCCGGTCTGATCGACGCCGCCTTCCTGATCGGTGTCGGTATCGCCATGATGTTTGCGTTCGCCAACCCGTTCAAGATCTAAGTTTCGCGGTTCAACCTGACTAAAGGAAGATTACCGTGAATCTGAACGCAACCCTGGTAGCCCAGCTCGTTGTGTTCTTCATTCTGGCGTGGGTCACGATGAAGTTCGTGTGGCCCCCCATTGTGAAGGCACTCGACGAGCGCGCGAAGAAGATCGCCGACGGGCTGGCGGCTGCGGACAAGGCGAAGAGTGATCTCGCGCATGCCGAGAAGAAGGTCGTCGAAGAACTGCGCAAGGCCCGCGAGTCCGCTACGGACGTGCGTGCCTCTGCTGAAAAGCAGGCTGCAGTGTTCCTCGATGAAGCGCGCGCCGAAGCCGCCCGTATCATTGCCCAGGCCCGTGAAGCCGCTGAAGCCGAAGCTGGCGTCGCCGCTCAACGTGCCAAGGAAGCCCTGCGCGATCAGGTCGCCCAACTCGCTGTCGCCGGTGCCGAGAAGATTCTCCGCAAGGAAATCAACGCTCAAGCCCACGCCGACCTGCTGGCCAACCTGAAACAGGAACTTCAATAAGCCATGGCCGAGAACGTCACCATCGCACGCCCCTATGCTGAAGCGGCATTTCAGCTCGCTTCCGCGGGCAATGCGCTGGGGCCTTGGTCGGAAGCACTTGATCGTCTGGCTGCTGTCGCCACCGATCCGCAAATGAGGGATTGCATCAGCGATCCCAAGCTCGCCCAGCAGCAGCTGGCCGGGTTTTTCCTCGATATCGCCGGGACCGGACTCACTGCCGAACAGCAGAACTATGTCCGCGTCCTGGTCGAGAACGAGCGTCTGCAAGTGCTTCCCGAGATCCGTGACCTGTTCGTTGCCCTCAAGAACGAACATGAAGGCGTCAAGGAGGCCAATATCGCCTCCGCCTTCCCGATGGACGATTCCACGCTGAAGACGCTCGTTGCAGACCTTGAAGCCCGCTTCAAGGCCAAGCTCAACGTTGCCGTCAGCGTCGACCCCGAACTGATTGGTGGGGTGAAGATCGCCGTTGGGGATGAAGTCATCGACGCCTCGGTCCGCGGCAAGCTCGCGAACATGGCCGCCGCGCTAAAGAACTAGGAGCATAAGCTATGCAACTCAACCCCTCTGAAATCAGTGACCTGATCAAGAGTCGGATTCAGAACCTGCAGCTGTCCGCGAATGCCCGCACCGAGGGTACCGTGGTTTCAGTGACCGACGGTATCTGCCGTATCCACGGCCTCTCCGATGCCATGCAGGGCGAAATGCTGGAATTCCCCGGCAACGTGTTCGGCCTCGCCATGAACCTCGAGCGCGACTCCGTCGGCGCCGTGGTGCTGGGTGAGTACGAAGGCATTTCCGAAGGCGACACCGTCAAGTGCACGGGCCGCATTCTGGAAGTCCCGGTCGGCCCCGAGCTGATCGGTCGCGTCGTCAATTCCCTGGGCCAGCCGATCGACGGCAAGGGTCCGATCAACGCCAAGCTGTCCGAGCCGATCGAAAAGGTCGCCCCGGGCGTGATCTGGCGTAAGTCGGTGTCCCAGCCGGTGCAAACCGGCCTGAAGTCTGTCGATGCCATGGTGCCCGTCGGTCGTGGTCAGCGCGAGCTGATCATCGGCGACCGTCAGACTGGTAAGACTGCCGTTGCGGTTGATGCGATCATCAACCAAAAGGGCGAAAACATGATCTGTATCTACGTTGCGGTCGGTCAGAAGGCTTCGACCATCGCCAACGTGGTGCGCAAGCTCGAAGAGCACGGCGCGATGGAATACACCATCGTCGTTGCTGCGACCGCTTCCGAGTCCGCCGCGATGCAGTACATCGCTCCGTACTCCGGTTGCACCATGGGCGAATACTTCCGCGACCGCGGTCAAGACGCCCTGATCGTTTATGACGATCTGACCAAGCAAGCCTGGGCCTACCGTCAGGTTTCCCTGCTGCTGCGTCGTCCTCCCGGCCGTGAAGCCTACCCCGGCGACGTGTTCTACCTGCACTCCCGTCTGCTCGAGCGCGCAGCCCGCGTGTCCGAAGAGTACGTCGAGCAATACACCAAGGGTGAAGTCAAGGGCAAGACCGGTTCGCTGACCGCTCTCCCCGTGATCGAAACCCAGGCCGGCGACGTGTCTGCGTTCGTTCCGACCAACGTGATCTCGATTACCGACGGCCAGATCTTCCTGGAAACCGACCTCTTCAACGCTGGTATCCGTCCCGCCATCAACGCGGGTATCTCGGTGTCCCGCGTGGGTGGTGCTGCCCAGACCAAGATCATCAAGAAGCTCGGCGGCGGTGTGCGTCTGGCCCTTGCCCAGTACCGTGAGCTGGCTGCCTTCGCGCAGTTCGCTTCCGACCTGGACGAAGCCACCCGCAAGCAGCTGGAGCGCGGTCGTCTCGTGACGGAACTGATGAAGCAGCAGCAATACGCTCCGCTGTCGGTCTCCGAAATGGCGATCACCCTCTTCGCCGTGGAAAAGGGCGCTTTCGACAACGTCGACGTCAAGCGTGCCCTGGCCTGCGAAGCCGCGATGCACCAGTTCGTCAAGACCAAGGCCGCCGATCTGGTTGCCAAGATCGAAGCGACCAAGGATCTCGACGCTGAAGGCAACAAGCAACTCGCTGCCGCCATCGAAGAGTTCAAGAAGAGCTGGGCTTAACGCGGGCATACGGAGAGCAATATGGCTAGCGGCAAAGAGATCCGTAACAAGATCAAGAGTGTCCAGAACACTAAAAAGATCACCAAGGCCATGGAGATGGTCGCAGCGTCCAAGATGCGCAAGGCGCAGGACCGCATGCGTGCAGCCCGTCCCTATGCCGAGAAGATCCGCCGTCTCGCCGCGAATCTGTCTGCAGCCAACATCACCGACTACAAGCATCCGTTCCTCGTCAAGAAGGACAATGCCAAGCGTGTGGGGCTGATCGTCGTCACGACCGACAAGGGTCTGTGCGGCGGCCTCAACACCAACACTCTGCGTGTCGGGTTGAATGCGCTCAAGGATTGGGAAAGCAAGGGTGTCTCCGACATCCGCGTGACCGCCATCGGCAACAAGGGGCTGGGTTTCATGCAGCGCCTTGGTGCCAAGGTGGTTTCTCACGTCACCCAGCTCGGGGATACCCCCCACCTGGAAAAGCTGATCGGGCCCGTCAAGGTCATGATCGATGCCTTCCAGAATGGTGAGCTGGATGAAGTGCACATTGTTTATTCCCGCTTCATCAACACGATGAAGCAGGAACCCCAGCTTGAGCAGCTTCTCCCGCTGACCGGCGAGCGTCTCGGTACCCCGGAAGGGAACTGGGACTACCTCTACGAGCCGGATGCGCAGGTGGTTATCGACGAACTCCTGGTGCGCTACGTCGAAGCGCTGGTGTACCAGGCCGTCGCCGAGAACATGGCGTCCGAACAGAGTGCCCGGATGGTGGCGATGAAGGCAGCCTCCGACAACGCAGGTAACGTGATCGGCGAATTGCAACTGGTCTACAACAAGACCCGTCAGGCCGCGATCACGAAGGAACTGTCCGAAATTGTCGGCGGCGCAGCCGCGGTGTAACGGTTTAACAAGTTTGGGGAAACGACGATGAGTCAAGGAACGATCGTTCAATGCATCGGCGCCGTGGTGGATGTGCAGTTCCCGCGCGACGCGATGCCCAAGATTTACGACGCCCTCGAGTTGGCAGGTTCTGAACTGGTTCTCGAAGTTCAGCAGCAGCTCGGTGATGGCGTTGTGCGTACCATTGCGCTGGGGTCTTCGGACGGCCTGCGTCGTGGCATGCAGGTTTCGAACACCGGCAAGGGCATTGCTGTGCCGGTCGGCCACGGCACCCTGGGCCGCATCATGGACGTGCTGGGTCGCCCGATCGACGAAGCCGGCCCGATCCAGTGCGACGAGCGCCGTGTTATTCACCAGAAGGCTCCGAAGTTCGACGAGCTCTCTCCCTCCGTGGATCTGCTCGAGACCGGCATCAAGGTTATCGACCTGATCTGTCCGTTCGCCAAGGGCGGTAAGGTGGGTCTGTTCGGTGGCGCCGGTGTGGGCAAGACCGTGAACATGATGGAGCTCATCAACAACATCGCCAAGCAGCACAGCGGTCTGTCGGTGTTCGCCGGCGTGGGCGAGCGTACCCGTGAAGGGAACGACTTCTACCACGAAATGAAGGACTCCAACGTTCTCGACAAGGTTGCGATGGTGTTCGGTCAGATGAACGAACCCCCGGGCAACCGTCTGCGTGTGGCGCTGACCGGCCTGACCATGGCCGAGCGTTTCCGCGACGAAGGTCGTGACATCCTGTTCTTCGTGGATAACATCTACCGCTACACCCTGGCCGGTACCGAAGTGTCCGCGCTGCTGGGTCGTATGCCTTCCGCGGTGGGTTACCAGCCGACGCTGGCCGAAGAAATGGGCCGTCTGCAGGAGCGTATCACCTCCACCAAGGTGGGCTCGATCACCTCCATCCAGGCCGTGTATGTGCCTGCGGATGACTTGACCGACCCGTCCCCGGCGACCACCTTCCTCCACCTCGACTCGACCGTCGTGCTGTCCCGTGACATCGCCGCGCTGGGTATCTACCCGGCCGTGGATCCGCTGGACTCCACCTCCCGTCAGCTCGATCCGCTGGTGGTTGGCGAAGAGCACTACAACACCGCTCGCGGCGTTCAGCAGACCCTTCAGCGTTACAAGGAACTGCGCGACATCATCGCGATTCTGGGTATGGACGAACTGGCTCCGGAAGACAAGCTGCTTGTCGCCCGCGCCCGTAAGATCCAGCGTTTCCTGTCCCAGCCGTTCTTCGTGGCGGAAGTGTTTACCGGTTCCCCCGGCAAGTACGTCCCCCTGAAGGAAACGATCAAGGGCTTCAAGACGATTCTCAGCGGTGAAGTGGACCACCTGCCCGAGCAGGCCTTCTACATGGTCGGCCCGATCGAAGAAGTCTTCGAAAAAGCGAAGACCCTCTGATCAATGCGACCATCGCCCGGCGGCGCTCTAGCGGGCCCGCCGGTTTGAGGAGGAAATAGCTATGGCAATGACCATTCACGTCGACATCGTCAGCGCAGAAGAGCAGATCTTCTCCGGCCTGGCCGAGTTTGTGGCGCTCCCCGGCGAAGCCGGCGAGCTGGGCATCCTGCCCGGCCACATGCCGCTGATGACCCGGATCAAGCCGGGTGCCGTGCGCGTCAAGGTCCAGAACCAGCCTGAAGAAGAACTCGTCTTCGTGGCTGGCGGCCTGCTGGAAGTCCAGCCCAACCTGGTTACGGTCCTGGCGGATACCGCCATCCGTGGCAAGGATCTGGACGAGGCCAAGGCCCTGGAAGCCAAGCGTATCGCGGAGGAAGCCATGCGTAACCAGGGTTCGGCCCTGGAGTATGCACGGGCCCAGTCCGAACTCGCTTCGGCGCTCGCGCAGATTGCAGCTATCAACAAGCTGAAGAAGCGCGGCCACTGAGCAAGGCAGTCGCAGTAACAAGACAAAAGGGCAGACCGACTGGTCTGCCCTTTTGTCGTTGACCGGTCGTCGATCAGCGCCGTGCGGGTTCGAGCTTCTTCAGGCGTTTCTCGAGGCGGGCAAGATCATCCCGCAGCGCGGCGGCCTCGCTGCCCAGATCTTCCAGAAGCGCCCTTTTGACGAGCACCGGCTGTTCCTCACTGAAATATTCGGCGAGGTTGTCGATCACGTTGCGGGCCGTCTGGCGCTGCCAGTCGACCAGGCTCCTCGCCGTGGCGACCGCGCGGTGGGCAAGGATGTCGCCGCTGAGGCGTGACAGGGCCTCCTCGCCGTCCCAGCGGAGCTTGCGCAGCACGAAGCCCAGCGCGTCGGCCAGATCGGCGTTGCCGCTGATCCGGATGTCGGACATGAGGGCGTCAGGGCCGCCGGCCAGCTTTGGGAGGCTGCCGATCGGCAGTTCCAGTGAGACATCGGGATCGGCCGTCGCCGACTCGGTGAAATAGCCTTCCGCATCGATTCCCAGGCCGATCTCGACCGGCTTGAGTACCAGGCTGGCGCTGCGCCCGGCAAAAGGCCGGAGGCGTTCGCGGGCCCAGGGGGCATCCTTCAGCAAGTGGTTCAGGCCGCCGATCACGGATGAGGAGAGCATGCCAGCCTGCCGTTCAGAGCTTGTAGCCGCGGTGCAGGGCAACCACGCCCGCGGTCATGTTGAAGTACTCGACGCGGCTGAGGCCTGCCTCTTCCATCAGGGTCTTGAGGGATTCCTGATCGGGATGCATGCGGATGCTCTCCGCCAGGTAGCGGTAGCTGTCGGCGTCCTTGGCCACTTTCTCGCCCATCATCGGCAGCAGCTTGAAGGAATAGAAGTCGTAGGCAGGGGCCAGGGGCTTCCAGACCTTGGAGAATTCCAGCACCAGGAGGCGGCCGCCGGGCTTGAGCACCCGGCGCATCTCGGCGATGGCCTGGTCCTTGTGGGTCATGTTGCGCAGCCCGAATGCCACGGTCACGCAATCAAAGTGATTGTCGGGAAAGGGCAGCTTCTCGGCGTCGCATTGGGCCACTGGCAGCAGGAAGCCTTTGTCCACCACCCGGTCACGGCCGCGTGACAGCATGGCGTGGTTGATGTCGGTCAGCCACACCTGGCCGGTCGGCCCGACCTTCTTGGCGAAGGCGAGGGACAGGTCGGCGGTGCCGCCAGCCACATCGAGCACCCGGTCACCGGCACGCACGCCGGCGATCTGCACGGCGAAGGCCTTCCAGAGGCGGTGCAGGCCGAAGGACATGAGGTCGTTCATCACGTCGTAGCTGCTGGCCACGGAGGAGAACACGCCGCGAACCTTGCTGGCCTTTTCGGACTCGGCGACCTTCTGGAAGCCGAAATGGGTGGTCTTGTCGTTCATGATCTGCTTGCGGGAGCGATATCGGTTGGCCGGCCCGGTGGGGCATCGGCAGGAAATCAGTGGTGATGGCCGCAGCCACCGCCTTTGGGAGCCGGAGCCGGCTGATCGGCCGGATCACGGCTGCCACCGGCCCCGGCGAGGCGCAGCAGGTAGGTCTGCCAGAGATCGTCGCGGGTCTCGCCGATCTCGTAGAGGTAATCCCAGGAATACAAACCGCTGTCGTGTCCGTCGGAAAACACCGGGCGGATCGCATAATTGCCTACCGGCTCGATCCGGACGATGTCCACGTCCCGCTTGCCCAACTGCAGGACTTCCTGACCCGGGCCATGGCCCCGGACTTCAGCGGACGGGGAATGGACCCGCAGGAACTCGAAGCTGTATTCGAAGCGCTTGCCGTCATCGAAACTCACCTCCATGAGGCGGGAGAGTTTGTGCAGCTTGATCTCGGTGGGGACGGGATCGTCCTTGCGAAGGCCTGCCATGGATGGCTCCGTGTTCTGATTGCGCGAGCCCGAATGATACTCGAAGGCAGCCTGCCTTCCCGATACCGACGCCGGATTGCAGACCTGTGACCTGTCATCAAAAGTTCAACTTGCTGCAATACACTGCCCCGGTTGCCAGCATTCTTTGAGGTTTTCATGCCCGCCACCATTCTGCTCGTCGAAGACGAGCCCGCCATTCAGGAATTGATCGCCGCCAATCTCATGCGGGCCGGCCACCATGTGGTGCGGGCATCCGACGCCGAGACCGCCCAGCGCATCGTGCGCGACGCCCTGCCCGATCTGGTCCTGCTGGACTGGATGCTGCCGGGCATGTCGGGTGTCGAGTTCGCCCGGCGGCTACGCGCGGAAGAGCGTACCCGGGGCATTCCGCTGATCATGTTGACCGCTCGCGGTGAGGAGCAGGACAAGGTCTCCGGCCTGGAGGCCGGTGCCGATGATTACATCACCAAGCCGTTCTCCCCCCGCGAGCTGGTAGCCCGCATCAAGGCTGTGCTGCGCCGCCGTGCCCCCGAGACCACCGAGGATCCGGTCGAACTGGGTGGTCTGCGGCTCGATCCGGCGACCCATCGCCTGACTGCGGCCGGTGCGCCGGTGACCCTCGGCCCCACCGAGTTCCGCCTGCTGCATTTCCTGATGACCCACCCGGAGCGGGTCCATTCCCGTGCCCAGTTGCTCGATCAGGTGTGGGGTGACCACGTCTTCGTCGAGGAGCGCACCGTCGATGTGCACATCCGTCGGCTGCGCTGCGCGCTCGAACCGAGCGGTCATGACAACCTCGTGCAGACCGTGCGTGGCAGCGGCTACCGCTTCTCGACCCAGCAGGAATCTCCGGCCCCCGTGCGATAATCGATGACAGTCCAGTCAGTCGAAGGAGTGCCGGCCATACGGTCGATCCGGTACATCATTGTCGCGGCAGTCCTGTCCCTGTTCCTGATGGTCCTCGCCGCCCTGGTGGTGTGGATTTTCCTCGGGCCGCAGGAGGCGTTGATCGCCTTTGCTGTGGCATCCATCGTGCTGGGTGCCCATCATTTTGCCAACATCTACAAGCTCGTCCGCTGGCTGCGTACGCCGGTCGAGATGGCTGTCCCCATGCCCCGTGCCAGTGGGCTGTGGAACTACGTCTTTGCCGAGATGAGCAGTCGGGTGAGGAGTTCCGCCCGGCGTCAGCAGCATCTCTCAACTGCCCTGGAGCGTTTCCGCCAGGCCAGCCAGGCCATGCCCCATGGGTTGCTGTTCCTGTCCGACACCCACACCATCGAGTGGGTCAATCATCAGGGTGAGCAGCATTTCGGCCTGGATCAGGCGCGGGATCAGGGGACTCCGATCACCAACATCGTCCGTCAGCCGGATTTCGTCCGCTATCTCCAGGAGGGCCGGTACGAGAAGCCGCTGACCCTGAGCATGGGGCGACCCATCGGGCGCAACCTGATGGTCCATCTGGTGCCCTTCAGCGAGGACATGTTGCTGCTGATGTCCGAGGACATCACCCAGGGCGAACGGCTGCAGACCATGCGGCGTGACTTCGTCGCCAATGTGTCCCACGAAATGCGTACCCCCTTGACGGTGGTTGCGGGCTTTCTGGAAACCGTCATCGATGGGCTGGACGACCTGGAGAAGGAAGACATCGCCCACTATCTCGGCCTCGCCCACGAACAGGCGGGACGGATGCAGCGCCTGATCCAGGACCTCCTGACCCTGTCCGCCCTCGAGTCCGATGCGCCGATCCTCGTGGAGGAGCCGGTGGACATGGCATCCATGCTGCAAGAGGTCCTTCAAGAGGCGCGGGCGGTATCCGCCGGCCGCCACCGCATCGACTTCGATTGCGGCACCCACGCGCGCCTGCTCGGTAATGCCAAGGAGCTCTACAGTGCCATGGCGAACCTGGCGATCAACGCGGTGCGCTACACCCCGGAGGGCGGAAGAATCCAGATCAGCTGGCGCCAGCGCGGTTCGGTGGTGGAGTACGCGGTGAAGGATGACGGTATCGGGATTGCCCCCGAGCACATTCCCCGCCTGACCGAGCGCTTCTACCGGGTGGACCGCGGGCGTTCGCGGGAAACAGGGGGCACCGGGCTCGGCCTGGCCATCGTCAAGCATGTGCTGAGCCGCCACCAGGGCGATCTGCTGATCGACAGCGAACCGGGGCGGGGGAGCACCTTTACCGCCTGCTTCCCGGCCCGGCGACTCGTGGATTGAGCTGCAGAGCGATTGCCGGACGATCCGGCAATCGCTGTTTCAGACGGCCACCGACTCGTAGGTGGCCTGATCGAAGTTGGTGCCGCGGGCCACCAGGCTGGTCAGCCGGATCTGGCGCGATTCACCGGTGTGCAGTTCGAGCACCCGATCAGCCTGGAACCAGCCGCCCGGCAGCACGATGCTGGCCGGTGCCCGCATGGCGGCGATCTCGGGTAGCAGGAAGCCCTGGATGTAAGGCTCATGGGAGCCCACATTGATGCCGGTGCCACGCACGGCCACCGATGAGGGCAGGCCGGAGAGCAGGTGGATGCCGGCCATCAGGGTGCCGTCTGGCTCGTACATCAGCCAGCTGACCTGGCCGAGCAGGTACTGGTTGCCATCTCCGGGCTTGATCCCCACCAGCTGGTGGTGTTCGATCCGCTGCCCCGGATGCTTGCGCTGCAGACGGAATCCGGACACCGAGTGGTCCACCGTGGCCCATTCCTCGATGATGAAACCCTTTCGCCGCGCCTCGGCTTCCGGATCCATCTCCGGCTGGACCTCGTCGTCTGCCCGGGCACCGAAGGTCAGCACGCTCATGTCGTAGCGGTTGCCCATCAGCTGGCGCCGGTTGGGCGGCACGAACTCGCGCCCCGATATCAGCAGCCCGATGGCTTCCCAGTCGGTGCTGATGGCGTTGCCCCCCTTCTTGCTGCGCCGTGGAAAGCGGCGTCCGGCCGCCGACATGCCCCATGGACGGTAGAGCGACACCAGCAGGCGGGCGCAGGCGGGTTGGGCGCAATCGTCGCCCAGACCGAGGGAGGCAGGGGTGGTGCCCTGCTTGAACTCGGCCAGCATGGCCTTGATCTGGGCGGCCAGGCGATGGCCGTCAAAGCGGCGCATGCCAGGTCGGGTGCCGATCAGGGCGATCGGGCGCAGGCCGTGGTCCTCGTTCAGGTCGAGCCCATAGGCGCGGGCGTCGTCCTTGTCCCACTCGGACTGGAGGATGCAGTAGGGCGCAAAGCGCTGGGCCCAGCGGCAGATCCAGTTGAGCTCGCGCTGGTTGCGGCCATACGGGTTGGTCAGGTCGATCAGCAGCAGGGCGATGTAGGCTTCATCAGGGCTCTGGGCCTTCCAGGTGTTGTTCAGGGGGTCGATGACCCGGCTGTGGGTGACACCCGCGCGTTCTGCCTCCTGATAGGCCGCATGAACGGCCTGCCAGGCACCGGGCGGTTCCGCCCGGTGGGCGCGGAAGTACTCGATGATCACCTGGCCCAGATACTGGATGCGCCTTTGGGCCAGCAGGGGCAACTGGGCCTGGAACTCGTCGCCGCCACCGCTGCTGTGTTCGGTGAGGCGGGCGTAGGCGGTGCTCAGGGCCGTCCACAGCTTGACCACCTGCCGCAGAGTGGCGTCTTCAGCGCTGTCGGGCGGCAGAGGATGGGCCGCATAGCGTGACGACATCTCATGCTGCACGAAGGTGATGGTCTGGCGGGCCGACTCCAGGACCTCCAGCTGCTCTTCAGGCCCCAGGGGGCTGGCCAGCAGGCCCTCGAGCATGCGGACCAGCGTGGCGTGGCTTTCCCCCGCGTTGAGGGTGTGCAGATTGCGCAGCAGCTTGCGGTACTGGTCCACGCTGCGCAACTCGGTGTAGTTCAGGGGCGTTTCCATGATGGGCGGATCTCCGCGTCAGCCGGCGATCTGCTCGGCGATGGCATTGCGCACGGCCAGGGCCAGGCGCGCATCATCGACCTCGGGCGCCGGGGAACCCCGGCCCTTGCGCTGGGCCTGGCCCCACACCGGCTGCGGATAGTGCAGGTCGTCGAGGTAGCGGGGAATGACATGCCAGTGCAGGTGCGGTACCACGTTGCCGAAACTCGCCAGGTTGATCTTGTCGGGGCGGAAGCACTCCCGCACCGCGACCTCCACGGCCATCAGGATGTTGAAGCAGTGGCGTTGCTCCGCGGGTGTCAGGTCGCTCATCTCGGAGACATGATCCTTCCAGATCAGCCGGCAATAGCCCGGATAGTCCGCGTCGGAAACCCGGATCACACGGCAACTCGCATCGTGCCAGAGGACGGTCTCCTGCTCGGGGAAGCACAGGGGGCAGTCTTTGGGAGCATTAATCGGCATGGAGGTTTCGGTCCGCATTGGCAATATCTTTCGATTCTAGCCCGGATACCCGGCTAATTCTCATCGTCACCGGGTGTGAGTTCATTCCTTGAGGCAGGTGCTTCCGCTGCCTGCGGACGGCGCGGGCTGCCCACCGTCATCACGGATGAAGGCGCAGGTTCCGGCGGGGCCGCAATCCACCGTTTCGCCGTCCACAAAAAGCACCAGGGTACCCGGCGCGATGGGGGTCCAGGTCTCGTTGTCGGTCAGCGGGGTGGTGGCCACGACGGCCACCCGGTCGGCCGGCGAGGTCAGCTCCCGGAAGTCGACGGTGATGTCCTGATCCTTCAGGTGAGCCCGGTCGAAGGGCGCCTTCCGCACGATGTAGGTCAGCCGCGAGGCGCAATGGGCAAACAGGCAGGTGCCGTTGGAGAGCAGGAAGTTGAACTCTCCGTGGGCCCCGATCTCCGCCGCGATGTCGCGGATCGCCGCGAACAGGGCGTCGCGCGGCGGCTCTCCGTCCGGAAAGCGGCGGCGCAGCGTCTCCATCAGATAGCAGAAGGCCAGCTCGGAATCGGTCTGCCCCACCGGCTGGAAGTAGCCCCGCAGCGTCGGTGCAAAGTCCTTCAGGTTACCGTTGTGGGCAAACACCCAGTAGCGCCCCCACAGCTCCCGCTTGAAGGGGTGGGTGTTCTCGAGGCTGACGAAGCCCTGGGTCGCCTTGCGGATGTGGGCGATCACATTGAGCGAATGGATGGGGTAGCTGCGCACCAGCTCGGCCACCGGCGAATGGGCGCTGGCCTTGGGGTCGAGGAAGAGGCGTACGCCGCGGCCCTCGAAGAAGGCGATGCCCCAGCCGTCACCATGCACGTCGGTCAGCCCGCCCCGCGCCTGGAAGCCGGCGAAGGAGAAGCAGATGTCCGTCGGTGTATTGCAGTTCATTCCCAGCAACTGGCACATTTTTCTTTGCGATTCCCGTATGGCTTGAGACCGTCACGCTGGTCAGGATTAAACTCTTGCTGCCGCATGCCGACAGCCTGCACAAGAGCACCGAATTCTCCCGCAAGGGACTTCCCATGACAAACAACACCTTAGCTGATCACGCCGGGCAGATCACCGCCGCAGGTCGCCTGCTATCGACCGCAAGGCGCATTCTCTTCATCACCGGCGCCGGCCTGTCGGCGGACTCTGGCCTGCCCACCTACCGGGGCGTCGGAGGCCTGTACGAGGGTGCCCTTACCGACATCGGCTTGCCCATCGAGCAGGCCCTCTCCGGCGAGGTGTTCCGTCGTCGTCCCGACATCACCTGGCGCTACCTGGCGCAGATCGAGGCCAGCTGCCGTGATGCCCGACCCAATGCCGGCCACTACGCGATCGCCCGGCTGGAGGCCCTGCATGGCCATGTCAGCGTGCTCACCCAGAACGTGGATGGCTTTCACCTGATGGCCGGCTCCCGTGACGTGATCGAGATGCATGGCACGCTGCGCCGCCTGCGCTGTGTCGATTGCGGCCGTTCCCGGCATGTGGACAACTATGCGGGCCTGACGATTCCACCCGAATGCCCCTACTGCGGCGGCACCCTGCGGCCCGACGTGGTGCTGTTCGGCGAAAGCCTGCCCGACCCGGCGGTGCATCGCTTCGAGGCGGTGCTGGCGGCCGGGCCGGATCTGGTGATCTCGGTCGGCACCGGCAGTGCCTTCCCCTACATCGCCGGGCCGGTGCTGCACGCCATCTCGGCCGGTGTGCCGACCATCGAGATCAACCCGGGCGAGACCCCGCTCAGCGGGCAGGTGGATATCCGCCTGCGCCTGCGTGCGGCCGAGGCGCTGCCGGCCATGCTCGATGCGGCCGGCTATTCCCTCGACAGCGGCCGGGACGCCAGCGGCTGAGTGGAGATCGCCGGCCCACCGTTTCGCTGCAGCGCCGCAAAGCCTAGAATCGGGGGTTTTCGCTGCCCGGATACGGCATGGATCTCCCCAGACTCCTCGCACAGCTCGATGACACCCTGCTGGGAGAACTGTTCTCGGCCAACGCGCTGATGCGGGCCCGGACCTACGTGGGCCGGGTGCGCAACATCGAGGTCGCCGGCAACCAGCTGCAGGCCCTGGTGCAGGGCTCCGAGACCGCTCCTTACCGGGTCAGCGTGCGCCTCGAACGACGGGAGTTCTTCGGCAAGAGCTCGGTCGAGCTGGCCACCCGGTGCACCTGTCCGGTGGGCAACCGCTGCAAGCATGCCGCCGCCCTGGTGCTGGCGGCCCGGCGCCCGGGGGCGCTGGCCGACAACAAGCCGCGTGCGGAGGTGCTGGCCTGGGCCCGCGGCCTGCGCGAGCGCATGGACAAGGCCGGCAAGGCGCGCAAGGCCGCCGTGTCCAGGGAAGGGATCTTCTACCTGTGCTCGGTGCTGCATCTGCCCGCCGGCGACGAACTCGAGTTCAGCCTCCTCAAGGCCCGCACCGGCAGCGACGGCGAGCTGACCAGCGTGGCCGCCGAGTGGACCAATTACGAACAGGCCCTGCTGCGTCCGCCGGCCTTCGTGCGCGACGAGGACCTGCACGTCTTCCGCCTGTTGCGCGAGGCCAACCGGCGTACCGGTGGCTACGGCTGGCCCCATCTGGCGGGCGCCGCCGGACTGGCCCTGCTGGAGGCGGCCATGGCCACCGGCCGCTGCTACCTGCAGTCTCTGTCCGACGGTCAGGTGCGTCCCTTGAAGGCCGGCGTGGCCCGCCCGGCCGCCCTGGAGTGGGTGCCTGGCGAGAACGGCGTGCGCGCCCGGGTGGCCGTGGAGCCTGCGGCCGGCCTGGTGATCCGCACTGAGCCACTGGCTTACATCGACATGGCCGCCGGCGAGGCAGGCCGCGTACAGATCGGCGAAGCGCTGGTGATCGGCGAACTGCTGACCCTGCCGGCCCTGTCTCCCGCCGAGCTTCCGGTGATCGCCGAGGCGCTGGCCCAGGTGGCACCGGCGCTGCCGTCGCCGCAAGGGCGCGAGGCGGCCGAACTGCCGCTGCTGGAGCAGCCCTGTCAGCCGGTGCTGGGCGTGTCCAGCCTGTTCTGCTGGAGCTGGCGCAAGCATCGGGGCTACGAGGCCGATTTCGGTGGCCGCGAATACGATGTGGCCACCCCGCTCTTTGCCTACGGAGAGGCGCGCTTCGAGCCGGGCTCGATCGGCGATCTGGCCAGCCTGCCGGATGGCCGCGCGGTGCGCGTCAAGCGCGATCCGGCGGCCGAGGCGGCGGCCTGGCAGGCCTTCCTGCAGGTTGGCTTCCAGCCCCTCAAGCGGGGCTGGCTGATCAGCCCGGGGACGGTCACCGAGGGCTTGTACGGCCTCGACAGCGAGGCCCGCTGGGCCCATTTCTTCGGCCTCATCGCGCCCGAACTGCGGGCGGCCGGCTGGCGCATCGACGCCCCCAAGGACTTCCGCCACCGGGTGCTGGTGGCGACCGGCTGGGAAGTGGCCATCGAGGAGAGCGACGATGGCTGGTTCGACGTCTCCCTGGGCGTCGAGGTGGACGGCCGCCGGGTGGATCTGGCGCCGATGCTGCACCTGGTGTTCCGCCAGGACGCCCGCTGGCTCGACCCCAGGCAGCTGGACCAGATCCCCGACGAGGCGCAGGTCATCGTGCAGCTCGACGACGGCGACCGGGTGGCCCTGGCCGCCGAACGGGTCAAGCCGATCGCCCGCAACCTGGTGGATCTCTTTGACACCCCGTCGGCCACCCTGCGGGTCTCCCGCTTCGACGCGCCCCGCCTCTCCGAGGTGCTGGGCGAGGGCTGGCGGGCGGAGGGGCTGGCCAGCCTGGATGACTGGATCAAGCGCATCCGGGGCGCCGGCAAGGTCAAGACGGTGGCCGAGCCCAAGGGCTTCGGCGTGGCCCTGCGCCCCTACCAGCTGGAAGGCCTGGCCTGGCTGCAGCACCTGCGCTGGCATGGGCTGGCCGGCATCCTGGCCGACGACATGGGCCTCGGCAAGACGGCCCAGACCCTGGCCCACCTGCTCACCGAAAAGCGCGGCCGCCGGCTCGGCAAGCCGGCCCTGGTGGTGTTGCCCACCTCCCTGGTCTTCAACTGGCAGCGCGAGGCCGAACGCTACGCGCCCGACCTGAAGGTGCTCAGCCTGCGCGGCAGCGGCCGCGCCGAGGCCTTCGCGCAGATTCCCGCGCACGACGTGTGTCTCACCACCTACCCACTGCTGTGGCGCGACCGGGAGCAGCTCGCCGCGCACGAATACCACTCGCTGATCCTCGACGAGGCCCAGACCGTCAAGAACGCCGCCAGCCAGGCCGCCCAGGTGGTGCGCACCCTCAAGGCCGAGCACCGCCTGTGCCTCACCGGCACCCCCCTGGAGAACCACCTGGGCGAGCTGTGGAGCCAGTTCGACTTCCTGCTGCCGGGCTTCCTGGGCGACACCAAGGATTTCACCACCCGCTGGCGCACCCCCATCGAAAAGCACGGCGACAACGTCCGCCGCGACCTGTTGGCGCGCCGCATCGCCCCCTTCATCCTGCGCCGGCGCAAGGACGAGGTGGCCACGGAGCTGCCACCCAAGACGGTGGTGGTGCGCAGCGTGGAGCTGGAGGGGCGCCAGCGCGACCTCTACGAGACCGTGCGCGCCTCGATGGACCAGCGGGTACGCGACGAGATCGCCGCCCGCGGCTTCGCCCGCAGCCAGATCGTCATCCTCGACGCCCTGCTCAAGCTGCGCCAGGTGTGCTGCGATCCGCGCCTGCTGAAGACTGACGCTGCCGCCCGGGTCAAGGAGCGGGCCAAGCTCGACCTGCTGATGGACATGCTGCCAGAGCTGGTGGAGGAGGGCCGCAAGGTGCTGCTGTTTTCCCAATTCACCGGCATGCTGGCCCTGATCGCCGCCGAGCTGAACGCCCGCCGCATCGAGCACGTCACCCTCACCGGCGACACCCAGGACCGGGAGGCCCCGATCCGCGCCTTCCAGGAGGGGGACGTGCCGATCTTCCTGATCAGCCTCAAGGCCGGCGGCGTGGGCCTCAACCTGACCGCCGCCGATACGGTGATCCACTACGACCCCTGGTGGAACCCGGCCGTCGAAAACCAGGCCACCGACCGTGCCCACCGGCTCGGCCAGACCAAGTCAGTCTTCGTTTACAAGCTGGTGGTGGCCGGCTCCATCGAGGAGAAGATCCTCGGCCTGCAGGAAAGGAAGGCCGAACTGGCCGCTGGCATCCTGGCCGAAGACCACGAGGGCTCCGTCAAGTTTGGCGACGACGACCTGCGCGCCCTGCTCGAACCCCTGCCCGAAGCGGCGGGCGATACCAGCAACACGCCCAAGAAACGCGGGCGGGCGGTGTAGGCCGGTGTAGGGGCGGTGTAGGGGCGGCTTCAGCCGCCCACGGACTCCGATCAAACACCTGCGGGCGGCTGAAGCCGCCCCTGCAGCATGGCAACTCCTGTCCGCGCGTGCCTCGCGAGGGTCTGTGGGAAAGGCTGCCCCTGTCCCGCAGACCGGCCCAGCCACACTCCGGACACCCGGCGAGACGCCCTGAGTGCCTCACGAGCGTGTCGGGGACAGGGGCGGCCTATCCCGGAGAGGGACACGAGCAGCCCGCGGAATGGGCAGTCCTGTCCGGGAGAGGGCGCGGACGGTGGCCAGGACGGGCGCTTCGGTCGCCGGCCAAGGCGGGTCAAGGTACGGGGAGGCTGCGCCGCCCTGCCGTCCTCACGCCAGCTGGTTGCGGGGCTGCCCGGCTGCGAAGGCTTCGATGTTGTCGATCAGCTGGTCGGCCAGCACCTGCATGGCTTCGCGGCTCGACCAGGCCACATGGGGGGTCAGGATGAAGTTGCCCGCGGCGAGCAGGTCGGGGGCCAGCAGGGGGTTGTCCCGCGGGGGCTCCTCGGTCAGCACGTCGAAGCCGGCGGCGATGTGTCCGGCGCGCAGGGCGGTGGCCAGGGCTTGTTCGTCCACCAGCCCGCCCCGGGCGGTGTTGATCAGCAGGGCGCCGGGTTTCATGGCGGCCAGCTCGGCGGCGCCGATCATGTGCCGGGTGTGGTCGTTGAGGGGGCAGTGCAGGCTGATCACGTCGGCCTCGCGGAGCAGCTGGTCGAAGCCGGTGTAGCCCTCCCGGACCGCCGCCACGCCCTTGCGCTCGCCGCGCAGGACCCGCATGCCGAAGGCCTCGGCCAGGCGTGCCACGCCGTCGCCGAGCACGCCGCTGCCGAGGATGCCCAGCGTGCGTCCGGCCAGGTCGCGGATCGGGTAGTCGAAATAGCAGAACTGCTCGCTCTTCTGCCAGCGCCCCGCGGCCACCGATTGATGGAAGGGGCCGATCTGCCGCGCCAGCGCCAGCAGCAGCGCGAAGACGTGCTCCGGCACCGTCTCGCGGGCGTAGCCGCGCACGTTCGAGACCACGATCCCGCGCGCCCGGCAGGCCTCGAGGTCGATGTTGTTGTAGCCGGTGGCGGCGATCGCCACCATCCGCAGGTCGGGCAGGGCCGCCAGGGTGTCGGCGTCGAGGCGCAGCTTGTTCACCACGGCGATGCTGGCGCCGGCCAGGCGTTCGATCACCTCCGCCTGGCGGGTGGCGACATGCTCCGTCCAGGTGTGGGCAAAGGCCGGGCGGCGGAGATCGGCGATCAGGGCGCCGGATTCAAGATAGACGATGCGGTGCATGGGGCGGGGCATTCCGTGGACGGGGCAGGGGAGCAGCTTAGCCTGCCCCGGTGGCTCCGCTGAACCCGGGTTTACCGCAGGGGCTTCAGAACTCCACCCCCGGCTGGGCGGCGATGCCGGCCTTGAAGGCGTGCTTGACCACGCCCATGTCGGTCACTGTGTCGGCGGCGTCGACCAGTGCCTCGGGGGCACCCCGGCCGGTGACGATCACATGCTGCAGGGGCGGGCGGGCCTGCAGGTCGGCGAGGACCTCCTGCACGTCCAGGTAGGCGTACTTGAGCACGATGTTCAGCTCGTCCAGCACCACCAGGCCGATCGCCGGGTCGCGCAGGAAGGCGCGGGCCTGCTCCCAGCCGGCGCGGGCGCTGGCGATGTCGGCGCTGCGGTCCTGGGTGTCCCAGGTGAAGCCGTCACCCATGACATGCCAGCTGACTTCCGGCTGGCGGCGGAAGAAGGCTTCCTCGCCGGTATCCGAACGCCCCTTCACGAACTGCACCACGCCGGCGCGCATGCCGTGGCCGAGGGCGCGGGCCAGCACGCCAAAGGCGGCGCTGGACTTGCCCTTGCCGTTGCCGGTGTTCACCAGCAGCAAGCCGCGGGTGTCGGTGGCGGCGGCGATGGCCGCGTCGACCACCGCCTTCTTGCGTTCCATGCGGCTCTTGTGGCGGCTGTCGCGGTCGCTGGTGTTCTGATCGCTCATCGGTTCTTCTCTTTTTCTGTTGGTTCAGGTCGGCACGAACAGGGTTTGGGCCCCGTCCGCAACGGCTCTCAGGGGGTGGCCGAAGGCCTGGGACAGGCGTTCGGTGGTCAGTACGTCATGGGCCGCGCCAAAGACATGGCCGCCCGCGCCATCCAGCAGCAGCACATGACTGGCGTAGCGGGCTGCCAGGTTGATGTCGTGGAGCACCATCACGACCCCGGCCCCCTGGGCTGCCAGCGCCTGGAAGTGGTCGAGCACGGCGACCTGGTGATGCAGGTCGAGGTGGGCCAGGGGCTCGTCCAGCAGGTAGAGGCGGGGTTGCTGGGTCAGCAGGGCGGCAATCGCCAGGCGCTGGCGTTCGCCGCCCGACAGGGTGGGCACCTGCCGCTCGGCGAAGCCCTCCAGGCCCATGCTGGCCAGGGCCGCCAGGGCGATCGCCTCGTCCTCGGGGCGTTCCCAGTCCCAGCGGCCGAGGTAGGGGTGGCGCCCCACCAGGGCCGTCTCCAGCACCGAGGCGCTGAAGAAGTCGGGCTGGCTCTGGGCCAGCAGGCCGCGCAGGCAGGCCTCGTGGCCCCGCGGCCAGGCGGCATAAGGCTGGCCGGACAGCAGCACCAGGCCGCGGGCCGGATCGCGCAGGCCGGCCAGGGTGTGCAGCAGGGTGGTCTTGCCGGCGCCGTTGCGTCCCAGGATCACCAGGGTCTCGCCGGGCTGGACGGTGATGTTCAGATCCCGCAGCACGTCGCGCCGGCCCACATGGACGGTGAGCTGTTCGGCCGCCAGCACGGGGGGGCGCACGTCCATCTTCATCGCGGATGCCGGGTCAGCAGGAAGAGGAAGACTGGCACCCCGATCAGGGCGGTCAGCACCCCCACGGGGAGCTGGACCGGGGCCACCACGGTGCGGGCCGCCGTGTCGGCGGCACACAGCAGCACGCCACCGGCCAGGGTGGCGGCCGGCAGCAGCAGGCGCTGGTCGTTGCCGATGGCGAGGCGCACCAGGTGGGGCACGATGAGGCCGACGAAGCCGACCGAGCCCACCGTGGTGACCGCCACCGCGGTGAGCAGGGAGCCCAGCCCATAGACCAGCCCGCGCAGGCGGGTGACCCGCACGCCGAGGGCGCGGGCAGTGATCTCGCCGCGGGACAGCAGGTTGAGCTCCCGGGCGAAGGGCAGCACGCTGGCCAGGCCGACGACCAGCAGCCCGAGGGCCGGCCACGGGCGGGTGGCGCCGCTGGCGTCGCCCATCAGCCAGAACAGCATGCCCTTGACCCGCCCCTCCGGGGCCAGACTGAGCATCAGGGCCACGGCGGCGCCACAGCCGGCCGCCACGATGACCCCGGTGAGGAGCAGGCGGGTCTGGGTCCACGAACCATCGCCGTGGGCCAGCCCGAAAACCAGCAGGGTGGCGCCGAGGGCACCGATGAAGGCGCCCCCGTCGATCCAGCCGGCGGTGGCGCCGGCCAGGATGGCGCCCAGGGCACCCACCGCCGCGCCGCCCGAGATGCCCAGCACATAGGGGTCGGCCAGGGGGTTGCGCAGCAGGACCTGCATCAGGGCGCCGGCCAGGGCCAGCAGGCCGCCGTAGGCGAAGGCCGCCACGGCGCGGGGCAGGCGCAGGCTGCGGATGATGTCCGCCTCCATGCTGCCGTCTCCGCCTCCCAGGGCGCCGAGCAGGGCGCCGAGCAGGTCACCGAGGCCGACCGGCAGCGCACCGGCCGTGAGGGACCAGGCAAAGGCCGCCAGCGCGGCCAGGACGAGGCCGGCCAGCACCTGCAAGGCGCGTCGCCGCTGGGACGGCATGCCGCCCTTCGCGATAGGTGTTGCGCTGTGGCCGTGGGCCATCGTCCCTCCGAGCATGCGGTCTTATTTCGGTGCGTAGCGTACGCCGAAGAAGACATTCGCGCCGGCGGTCTGGAAGCCGCGCACCGTCTCGTACTGCTTGTCGAGCAGGTTGTTGGCGCGAGCCTCCAGCGCCCACTCGTGGCTCAGCGCGTACTTGGCGAAGGCATTCAGGATGCCGTAGCCGCCCATCGGGTTGATCTCGGCGGCGCGGTCGTAGCGGCCACCGGCACCCTGCCATTCGGCGCCCACCGTGAGCGCCTGGAAGCGCCGCGTGACGGCGAGGTTGGCGGTCTTGTTGGCGCGCCGCTGGAGGCGCTTGCCGGTGCCCAGGTCTTCGGGGTCGAGGAAGTCGATGCTGGCGTTCAGATCAAAGCCGGCCAGTTGGCCGCCGTAGCCCAGGCTGATGCCCTCCAGACGCGCATTGGCGATGTTCTGGGGGATGAAGTTCTGGTCGTTGGCGATCAGGTTGCTGATCCGGTTGCGGTAGTAGGTGGCGCTCAGGCTGTGCCCGGCCTTCTCCCACAGCAGGCCGATTTCCTTGTTGTAGGCGCTCTCGGCCTTGAGGTTCGGGTTACCGAAGCCCGGGTAGTAGAGCTCGTTGAAGGTCGGCGCCCGGAAGGCGGAACCGACACTGCCCTGGACCCGCAGGTTGGGCAGGATCTGGTAGCCATAGCCGGCGTAGCCGGTGGTCTTGCCGCCATACTGGCTGTTGTCGTCGTGGCGGGCGTTGAGCTGGACCTTGTGGGCGCCGAAGCTGGCCGTCCAGCCCAGCAGGGCCGAGTTGATGGTGCGGCCCACATCGAAGGTGCCTTCGTTGACCGCCTTCTGGTGCAGGTTCTCGAATGCGGCCAGCAGGGTGCCGACCGGCAGGCCGATGTCGTTCTGCCAGATCAGCTGGTCCTGGGTGGTCTTGATGGTCGCGCCATTGGGCGCGTAGGACGCGAAGTTCCGGGCGTCGTCGATGGACTGGCCGAAGCGCAGGGTGCTGGTCCAGTTGTCGAGCAGGCGGTTGCGGCTGAAGATGTTCCAGGCGCTGGTGACGTTGTTGGCGTAGTTGTCGAAGCCGGCGCCGGAGTCGTAGTGGTTGCGCGATTCGGAATACAGCACGGTGGCGCCCAGCTCGTGGCCGGCCGCCGGGCGGTAGCTCAGGTTGCCCGAGAAGCTGCTGTTGCGGTACGGGTCCTTGTCGCCGTTGTAATAGAACGGCTGCTTGGCCTTGCTGTAGATGGCGCTGTAGCTCTTGCTTTCGGTGTAGGCGCCGCGCAGGCCGTAGGACAGGGTGTCGGTGCCGCCATACACGCCGGCCGAGACATCGCGGGTGCCGTAGCTGCCGGCGCCGGCGTAGGCATCCACCTTCGGCGCGCCGCTGCCTTTCTTGGTGAACACCTGGATCACGCCGCCGATGGCATCGGAGCCGTAGAGGGCCGAGGCGGGGCCACGCACGATCTCGATGCGCTCGATCTGCGACAGGGGGATGTCCTGCCAGGCGGCGGTGCCGAGGGTGGCGGAGCCGATGCGCATGCCGTCCACCAGCAACAGGCTGTGCTTGCTGCTGGTGCCGCGGATGAACACGTCGGTGGCCTTGCCCGGGCCGCCGCTGTTGGTGATCTGGATGCCCGGCTGGCGGGACAGCAGCTCGGGCAGCGAGAAGCTGGGGCCGGCCCGCTCGATCTGTTCCCGGTCGATCACGGTGACATCGGCCAGGGCCTCATCGGCCCGTACGTTCTGGCGGGTGGCGGTGACCACCACGGTGGACTGTTCGACGGGGGCGGCGAGGGCAAAGCCGAAAGGGAATGCGGCAGCAACCGCGAGGGCGGTGGCGGAAAGGCGGATGGTCATCGAAGGAATCTCCCTGGCCCGGCGGCGTCCCCGCCTCCGGGTGGATTGCGTCTGGAGGCGCCGGGGGAGACAGGGAGAAAGGCCTGGAGGACACACCATGACCGCGCTCGTCGCCACCACCCCGTGGCACTTCCGCTTATCGTGTGGTCAAGGCCGGTATCCGGGCTCACAAGCTGTGCCGGTGCGGCGGATGCCGGACCGGACGCGGTGGGTCGCCTTCCCAGGCCAGAGGCCCAGTGGCGGAGTGACTCACCTTGCGCTTGCTTACCGTTGCGGGGGCAGCACAGGCATTGCAGCTTCGATGACGAAGCCCGCTCACCTGTTTCCCGTTTAACTCCTGGGCCGGAAAGCCCGTGGAGCACCTGGAGCACGTTTGCCTGCGGCGAAATGCTTTGCCAGCAGACAGACTGCGATAATACCACCAAAATCATGTACTTCCATGAGCTGGTTTACGTGCACGGAACTTTTGAAAGCCTCTTATGCCTTGTGAATTGATTCTCGGCGGCGCCCGTTCGGGCAAGAGCCGTCACGCCGAAGCGCTGGCCAGTGCGGCGGGCCTGGCGGTCAGCGTGATCGTCACCGCCGAGGCCCTGGACGCGGAGATGGCGGCCCGCATCGCCCGCCACCAGGCCGATCGTCCCGCCGGCTGGCGGGTGGTCGAGGCGCCCCGCGGGCTGGCCGGGACCCTCGCCCGGGAAGCCCGGGCAGACCGTTGCGTGGTGGTGGATTGCCTGACCCTGTGGCTGGCCAACCTGCTGGAGGGGGCCGAGACCCTGCCGCCCGGAGTGGGCGCCGAAGGCCTGCCTCGCCTGCTGGAAGAGCGCGCCGCCCTGCTCGAGCTGATCCCCACCCTGCCGGGGCGGGTGATCTTCGTGGCCAACGAGGTCGGTCTCGGACTGGTGCCGGAAACCCCGCTGGGCCGGCTGTTCCGTGACGAGGCAGGGCGGCTCAACCAGGCGGTGGCGGCGGCCTGTCCGCGGGTCACCTTCGTGGCCGCCGGCCTGCCTCTGATGCTCAAGTCATCCTAGTCGGGCAGGGTGGGCGGAACTAGGTCACACGGATCCGATGGTGCATTTCATGGCGGCGGTTGGGCTCAGCGTGGAGGGTAAACGCGAGATACAAAAAGTCAGATTCAGGGAGCCTTTTGCCATGTACACCCAGCGCCTCGCCAGCCACATCGGCCAGCCTTGCCGCATCGTCCTGCCTGCCACTGCAGGTGCCACCTGGTATGTCGAGCCGGCGGGCGCACCGGTGAGGGTCAACCTCGAGCAGAGCGGCCGGATGGGAAGTGATGGTCAGCAGACCTTCGTGCTGGTCGGCGAACTGCCCGGCGCCCATGAACTGCGTTTCGTCCTCAAGCGTGCCTGGGAGACCCGCGTGCGCAGCAGCCACCGGGTGGTGCTGCACGTCCAGAACACGGGGCGGCGCACCCGCGCCCACTGAGGGTTTCCGGCGCATTTCCCGGGTCGGGCGGGGTCTTTCCCGGCTGGTCCTGTCGTACCGGCAGCTTGTGTTTGGCGCGTCTGCGTCCTAGCATCCGCGGCCTCGATACCGTCTGCGGATGTCTCTCGCCCCATGTCCTTCGCCATCGCCCGTCCCGATCAGAACCTGGCCGCCGCCCTGCAGCGGCGCATCGACACCAAGACCAAGCCGCTCGGCGCGCTGGGCCGTCTCGAGGCGCTGGCATTGCAGATCGGCCTGGTCCAGCAGACGCTTTCCCCGACCCTGCAGCAGCCGCACATGCTGGTTTTCGCTGCGGATCACGGGGCGGCCAGAGCCGGTGTGTCGGCCTATCCGCAGGACGTGACCTGGCAGATGGTGGAGAACTTCCTGGCCGGTGGCGCAGCGATCAACGTGTTCGCCCGCCAGATGGGCATGGCCTTGTCGGTGGTCGATGCCGGGGTGGCCCACGATTTCGGCGAGCGTGCCGGCCTGGTGGCGGCCAAGATCGCCGCCGGCACGGCCAACTATCTGGAGGCGCCGGCCATGGAGGCGGCCCAGCGCGACCTGGCCCTGGCCCGCGGTCAGGCGCTGGCCGGCGAGCTGGCGCGCCAGGGCTGCACGGTGATGGGCTTCGGCGAGATGGGCATCGGCAACACCGCTGCGGCGTCGCTGCTGACCCATTGCCTGAGCGGTGCCGACCTCGACAGCGTGATCGGCCGGGGCACCGGGCTGGATGATGCCGGCCTTGCCCGCAAGCGTGAGCTGCTGGCTCGCGCGGTGGCCCGTGGCGGCCGCCCGACCGACCCCCTCGAGGCGCTGGTCCAGTACGGCGGCTTCGAGATCGCCATGATGGCGGGGGCCATGATCGGCGCGGCGCAGGCCGGCTGCCTGCTGCTGATCGACGGCTTCATCGTCACCAGCGCGCTGCTGGTGGCCCACGCGCTGAGTCCGGAGATCCTCGATTACTGCGTGTTTGCCCACCGTTCCCACGAGCAGGGCCACGCTGTGCAGCTGGCCCATCTGCGGGCCGAGCCGCTGGTCGAGCTCGATCTGCGCCTGGGGGAGGGCACCGGTGCCGCGCTGGTCTATCCCCTGGTCCAGGCGGCCGTGAATTTCCTCAACGAGATGGCCAGCTTCGAGTCGGCCGGCGTCAGCGGCCAGGCCTGAGCGCCCAGACCGGCCACCTCTACCGTGATCCGATCCCAGTTGGAACTCTTCTTCATCGCCGTCGGCTTCTTCAGTCGACTGCCGGTGCCTGGCTGGGTCGAGTTCAGCCCGGACAAGCTGGGCCATGCGGCCCGCTTCCTGCCGCTGGTGGGGTGGCTGATCGCGGCCATCGGCGCGGCCGTGTTCTGGCTGGCGGTGCAGGTCCTGCCCGTGGAGCTGGCGGTGGTGTTGTCGATGGCCGCCACGATCCGCGCCACCGGCGCCTTCCACGAGGATGGCTGGGCCGACACCTGCGATGGCCTGGGCGGCGGGTGGACCCGCGACCAGGTGCTGCAGATCATGAAGGACTCGCGCATCGGCAGCTATGGGGCCATCGGCCTGGTGCTGCTGCTGCTGGCCAAGTACCTGGTGCTGAGCGCCCTGGGTGCCGACGACGACTACCCCCTGCTGGCGGCGCTGCTGGTGGCGCATCCGCTCTCGCGGCTCGCTGCGGTGAGCATCATGGCCATGCTGGACTACGCCCGCAGCGACGACAGCGCCAAGTCGGCGCCGGTGGCCCGCCGTCCGGATGCCGGCGAGCTGGGTATCGCCACCCTGGCCGGCGTGTTGCCCCTGCTGCTGTTGCCGGCGGCGGCGGCCCTGGCGGCGCTGGGGCTGGCCGTGGTGGTGGTGGTGATGGCCCTGCGGACCTTCGCCCGGCGCCTGGGGGGGTACACCGGCGACACCCTCGGGGCTGTTCAGCAGCTTTCGGAAATCGCGATCTACCTGGGAATCCTGGCCGCATGGAGCTCTACCTGATCCGCCACCCCCGGCCCGCCGTGGCGCCGGGGATCTGCTATGGCCAGACCGATCTCGGGCTGGCCGAGTCCGCCGTGGAGGTGGCGCGGCGCCTGCGTCCGCTGCTGCCCGCCGACTTCAGCCTGCACGCCAGCCCCCTGGCCCGGGCCCGGTTGCTGGGTGAGGCCCTGGGGGTGCCGCAGCTGGATCCGCGCCTGAAGGAGATCCACTTCGGCGAATGGGAGGGGCGCAGCTTCGAGGACATCGGCCAGGCCGCGCTGGATGCCTGGGTGGCCTCGCCCCTGGATTTCGCGCCCCCGGGCGGCGAATCGCCCCGCGCGATGGCCGGGCGGGTGCTGGATTTCCTGGCCGCGCTGCGCGACGAAGCGCCTGCGGCGGCGGTGGTGGTGGCCCACGGCGGCCCCCTGCGAGCCATCGCCGGGCACCTGCTGGGCCTGCCCCCGGAGCGCTGGCTGGGGCTTGATTTCGCCTGCGGCGAAGTGTCCCGCCTGGATCTGCACGACTGGGGCACGGTGCTGCGCTGGTTCAACCGGCGGGACGCGGGCGGCGAGGCGTCCGGCGCCTGATTGCGGCCCCGGACTCTCCGGTAGACTGCGGGCCTTCCACGTGACGGGCCCGAACCATGGACCACTTTCTCGCCGATGACGGCGAAAAAATCCATCTCCGCATTTCCGGTCAGGGGCGCCCCCTGATCCTCCTGCATGGCTGGACCTCGACCCACCGGGACTGGACTCCCTTCATGCCGGCCCTCGAGTCCGGCTGCCGCATCTTCCGCTGGGATGCCCGTGGCCATGGCGGCCATGCGCCCCGGGTCGGGGCGGTGCCGACGGCGGAGCGGATGGCCCGCGACCTGCGCAACCTCATCCAGCATTACGGGCTCGGCGATGTGGCGATCGTCGGCCATTCGATGGGGGCCCTGACGCTCTGGCAATACCTCCGGGACTGGGGCGAGGAGGGCGTGTCCCACCTGGGCTTCATCGACCAGTCGCCACGCCTGCTGACCGACGCCGGCTGGAAGCTGGGCATCTATGGCGATTTCGATGCCACGCGCAATGCGGCCTTCATGGGCGAGCTGGCGGAAGATCTCGCCGAGGCGGTGCTGCGCCTCGCGGCCTTCGGCCACAACGCCCGGGCCCGCGAAAAATACCTGGAGAACGGCAGCGGCCTCCAGGTGGCCCGCCAGCGCCTGCGCGCCCTCGATCCGCAGCCCCTGATCGACTGCTGGGCCAGCCTGACCGCCGCGGATTACCGCGACGTGCTGCCGACGATCACGCGGCCCAGTTTTCTCGTCTATGGTGATGAGAGCAATTTCTATTCGGTGGACACGGCCCGCTATGTGGCGGACCGGACGGCAGGATCCGTACTGAGCCTGTATGCCGCGCAGGACCATGCCCCCCACCTGGGGCTGCGGGAGCGCTTTGTCCAGGAGCTGCGGGCGTTTCTGGCCCTGCCCGAGGCGCCTTCCGGCTGCCCGTGACAGGGTCAAGAATCGTGACTCCCGCTCCACATGCAAGCCTGGGGTGTTACGGTAGCGCCCTCGAAACGCTCAACGATGATTTTCCCGCGGTCCGCACCGGCCGTGGCCGTGCTGGGAGCAAGGAATGGCTGGATTCGACATGGTCCGTTTGCAGCGCGCACTGCTTGGGCTTGGGGCGCTGGTTGTAGTCGGTCTATGGACGGCCGAGGAGTTTGGCATCCTGCACGTCGCCCCGCAGCCGGGCGGTACGTCCTTGCAGGTGCTCCCGCCGCCACCCGGGCTGGTCCTGCAGGCCACCATCCCGGCCAGCGGTGCCGCACCGGGCATGGCCATCCTGGCCGATGGACAGCATCCGCCGGTGCTGGTGCCGGAGGGCGCGAGCTTCAACGAGCAGCTACGGGTTGACCGGGTGCTCAACGACCGGGTCGTCCTGCGCCATCGCGGGCTGGACGCGCCGATGATCCTCATCGCGGGCGCCGCCCCGGCCGAGGGGGGAGCCCCAGCCGGGGCACGCTCCCCGCAGCCAGCCGGTCCGGAGGTTCCCGCCGCGCGCTGAGGGGCTGCCACCGGGGCATGTGTGGGCGGTTCCGCCGATCTGCTTGCAGCGGCGGGCACCGCACCGCACAATTGGTCGTCATCATCCGGGCCCCGCCATGACCGACCCACACGCCCATGCGCCTCTTCCCGCCGACCTGCTGGCCTGTCACGAATGTGACCTGCTCCAGACCGCGCCTGTGCTTGCGCCCGGCGAGACGGCGCGCTGCGTGCGTTGCCATGCGTTCCTGGCCCGCAACCCGCCCGACAGCCTCGACCGCAGCCTGGCGCTGACCTTCACGGCGGCGGTGTTGTACCTGATCGCCAACCTGCACCCGCTGGTCGGTCTCGAGATGCAGGGGCGGCGGGTCGAAGTCAGCCTGTTCGAGGCCGTGGGAATCCTCTGGCGCGATGGCGTGGAGCCGGTGGCGGCGCTGGTCTTCGTGACCGCGCAGCTGTTCCCGGTGCTGGAGCTCGGCATGATCCTGGTCGTGCTGCTGCCGCTCCGCCTGGGCCGGGTGTCACCCCGGCTCGCCACCTTCTACCGCCTGGTCCGCTCGGTGCAGCCGTGGGGCATGGTCGAGGTCTTCCTGCTGGGCATGCTGGTGTCCCTGGTCAAGCTGTCCCACCTGGCCACCGTCATCCTGGGCACCGCTTTCTGGGCCACCGCCGCCCTCATCGTGATCCTCACCCTGGCCGCCCGCTCCTTCGATACGCGCCTGCTGTGGCAGGCCGCACCAGGCCGCGAGGCGGCAAGGTGAGCCGTCCTGTCACCGCCCGTGAGGCCGGCCTGCTGAGCTGCCATGTCTGCGGCCAGCTCGCCCGCAGCCCCCGTGCCCCGCAGCAGCGCCTGCGCTGCCCGCGCTGCGATGCCCCCATGCATCTGCGCCGGCCGGCCAGCATCACCACCACCTGGGCCCTGCTGGTGGCGTCGATGCTGCTCTACATCCCGGCCAACCTGCTGCCCATGATGACCACCGCCTCGCTGATGGGCAGCCAGGAGGACACCATCATGAGCGGGGTGGTTTTCCTGTGGGAGTCCGGATCCTGGCCGCTGGCCCTGGTGGTCTTCTTCGCCAGCGTGATGGTGCCGCTGCTCAAGATCCTTGCCCTGATCTACCTGACGGCCTCGGTACAGAGCCGCTCCCGGCGGCGCCTGATGCAGCGGGCCCGGCTCTATCGGCTGGTCGAGTTCGTCGGGCGCTGGTCCATGCTCGACATCTATGTCATCACCATCCTGGTCGCCCTGGTCCAGTTCCAGGGGCTGGCCACCATCCAGGCGGGGCCCGCCGCCGTGGCCTTCGGGGCCGTGGTGGTGCTGACCATGTTTGCCGCCATGAGCTTCGATCCCCGCCTGATCTGGGACCCGCTCTCCGACCCCGCAGAGTCTGCCGACCCCGTCCACGAACGGCCTGCCCATGACTGATCCCGTCCCGTCCGCCATCCCCGTCGCTGCCGTCGAGGCGCCCCGCCGCTTCCGCATTCCGCTGGTGTGGATCATTCCCCTGGTGGCCGCCCTGATCGGCCTGTTCCTGGCAGCCCGCAGCTACTACGAGCAGGGGCCGGTGATCAGCATCGAATTCCGCACCGGGATCGGCCTCGAGCCGGGCAAGACCCGTATCAAGTACAAGGATGTGGATGTCGGCCAGATCGTCTCGGTGACCCTGGCCGAGGATGGCAGCCATGTGGTGGCCACGGCCCGCCTGGCCAAGGAGGCGACCCGCCTGCTGGTCGATGACACCCGCTTCTGGGTGGTCAGCGCGCGCGTCTCGGGGAGTTCGGTGTCGGGCCTCGAGACCCTGCTGTCGGGGGCCTATGTGGGCATGGATGCGGGCAAGTCGGAGGAGGCGCGGCGCAAGTTCGTGGCGCTCCCCGAGGCGCCGGTGGTGACCTTCGACATCCCCGGCCGGCATTTCAGCCTGGAGGCCGAGACCCTGGGCTCGATCAACGTGGGCACGCCGATCTACTACCGGCGCATCGAGGCGGGCCAGGTCACCGGCTTCAAGCTCGACGAGAAGGGCAAGCACCTGGACATCCGGATCTTCATCAAGGCCCCCTACGACCGCTTCGTGACCACCGACACCCGCTTCTGGAACGCCAGCGGCGTGGATGTGAAGCTGGGCGCGGAGGGTATCCAGGTCAATACCGAGTCCGCCACCTCCATCCTGGCCGGCGGGCTGGCCTTCCAGACGCCGGACAGCAGCATCGAAGAGCCGGCGCCTGCCGATCATGTGTTCCCCCTGCTGCGCAATCGCGACGAAGCCCTCAAGCAGCCCAGCAGCGTGCGCCAGTACTACCTGTTGCGCTTCTCGGAGAGCGTGCGGGGCCTCTCGCCGGGGGCTACGGTGGATTTCCGCGGCATCCAGCTGGGTGAGGTCGTCGCCGTCCATCCCGACATCGGGAGCGGGGCCGGCGACCTGGGCATGGTGG
This sequence comes from uncultured Zoogloea sp., assembly GCA_937967645.1. Taxonomy (GTDB): domain Bacteria; phylum Pseudomonadota; class Gammaproteobacteria; order Burkholderiales; family Rhodocyclaceae; genus Zoogloea. The sequence continues at coordinate 11,597 of CALBTT010000081.1, read as the reverse complement.
TCGAGGTGGCCATCTTTCCCGGCCGCATGCAGGCCCGTCCGGATGCCGGCAAGCCCACCTTCTTCGGCAAGGACTACCGCGACAAGGACTTCCGCAGCTTCATCGACCGCCTGATCGCCCGCGGCATGCGCGCCCAGCTGCGCAACGGCAACCTGGTCACCGGGCAGCTCTATGTCGCCTTCGACTTCTTCCCGGCGGCCAAGGGCGGCAAGGCCGACTGGAGCACCCAGCCGCCCAGCCTGCCGACCCAGCGTGGCAGTCTGGATGAGTTGCAGACGGCGCTCCTGCGCATCGTCGAAAAGCTCGACAAGCTGCCCCTCGACGAGATCGGCCAGGACACCCGCAAGGCCATCGTCGGGCTGGGGCGCACCGTCGACGAGCTGGAGAACCTGGTCAAGCGCATTGACAGCCTGGTCGGAACCGACGTCCGCGACACCCTGGGGGGCGTCCGGGAGACCCTCGCCGAAGCCCGCGCGGTGATCGCCGATTCGCGCAAGCTAGTGGCCAGCGATGCCCCGCTGCAGCAGGATCTGCGGGCGACCCTGCAGGAGGTGTCCCGCACCGCCCAGGCCATGCGCCACCTGGCCGACAGCCTGGACCGGCACCCCGAAGCCCTGCTGCGCGGCAAACCCGAGGACAAGCCATGAGAGCACTGCCCCTGATCCTGAGCGCCTGCCTGCTGGCAGCCTGCGGCACCACGCCCCCGGTGCGCTACTACACCCTGGGGTCGGAAGGGCCGGCCGAGGCTGCCCACGCAGCCCAGGGGCCAAGCCTGGTGGTGGGGCCGGTGGGCGTGCCCGCGGCCATCGACCGGCTCCTGATCGTGCGCCAGGTGGACGGGGTGCGGGCCGAGGTGGCCGAGGGCCACCGCTGGGCGGCGCCCCTCAAGACCGAGATCGCCCGCCGGGTCGCCGTCGAGCTCAGCCGCAGCACAGGCAATGGCCGTATCGTCGCGTGGCCGCAGGGGAGCATCGTCGAACCGGACATGGGCCTGCCCATCGACGTGCTGCGTTTCGAGGCGGAGGGCTTCGAGCGGGTCACCCTGGAAGCGGTGTGGACCCTGCGCAAGGCCGGAAAGGACGTGGCCAGCGGGCGCTTCGCCGCCACCGAGACCGTCACCGTGCCTGGCTGGGACGGCTTGGCGGCCGCCCACGGGCGGCTGGTGACGGCGCTGGCCCGGGATGTGGCCCGGGCCCTGCGCTGAGCGGTTCAGTCCGCGGCCGGCTTCTTGGCGGCCCGGCTGCGAGGCGCGGCACGGGGGCGCTTGACCCGCCCCAGGCGCCGCCGGATCTCGTCCGAATCCATCCACAGGTCGCTGCCCTGCAGGATGTGGGCGATGTCGGTGGGGCTCAGGAAGGGCGTGCACAGGCGGGTGGTCACCTTCTCGAACCAGGTGCCCAGGGCGTGCACCTCCGCCAGCTGCTCGCTGCCCTTGCCGGCAAAGCTGCTCGAGTAGGTGTGGAACATCAGCTGGCAGTTGTCATGCACGATCAGCTCGTCGCCGGACAGGAAGATGAAGGCCGCCATCGAGTAGGCCCGCGCCTCCAGCACCGTCACCACCTGGGCATCCGAGGCCAGGATGTTGTTGATGATCTGCAGCCCGGTGTTGAAGTCGCCGCCCGGTGAATTGATGTGCAGGTAGATCAGGTCTGTCTCGGCGGCGGTGCGCAGGGTGTAGAAGAGCTCGGTGTAGAACTGGGGGGCCTGGATCTCCCCGCACAGGTAGTACGACACCTGGTGGATCGGCACGTTGCGCTCGTAGCGTACCAGCCCGCCGAACGGCTCCTCCTCGTCCTCCTCCGGTTGCGCGACCCGGCCGAGGCCGGTCTTGTGCTGAACCATGCTGCTCTCCCCGTTGTGCTGCGGACGGGCCCAGTATGCGTCCGCGACGCGGGCTGCGGCAAGGCGGGGCGCCGGTCCCTCCCGCCCCCCCGCCCTTGATGCGATAATCGCGGCTTTCGTCTTTCGGTGCCTCCCGGCGTGGAGGACCGTCCTGCCCCATGCATTTCCCCCTGCCGGATTTCTCCGCCTGCCGTGTGCTCGTCTGCGGTGACGTGATGCTCGACCGCTACTGGCATGGCGCGACGGCGCGCATTTCGCCGGAGGCACCGGTGCCGGTGGTCACCGTCCGCAACGACGAGCTGCGGGCCGGCGGGGCGGGAAACGTCGCCCTCAACGCCGCATCCCTGGGCGCTCAGGCGCGGGTGATCGGGCTGGTGGGCGAGGACGAGGCTGGCCGCCTGCTGGAGGACAGCCTGTTGTCGCGGGGCGTCGCCTGCGCCTTCGAGCGGGTCTCCGATGCGCCGACGATCACCAAGCTGCGGGTCATCTCGCGCCATCAGCAGCTGATCCGCCTGGACTTCGAGGAGCGCTTCGACGCCCGCCATGGGGCCCGCGTCGCCGCCGCCCTCGAGGCGCACCTGGACGGGGTCAGCGTGGTGGTGCTGTCCGATTACGCCAAGGGCACCCTGGCCGACGTGCAAGGCCTGATCCAGGCCGCCCGGGCCCGGGGGGTGCCGGTGGTGGTGGACCCGAAGGGTACGGATTTCAGCCGCTACCGGGGCGCTACTCTGGTCAAACCCAATCTGTCTGAATTCGAGGCGGTGGTCGGCCCCTGCCCGGACGAGGCGACCCTGATCGCCCGTGGCGAGGCCCTGCGCGCCGAGCTCGACCTGGAGGCCCTGCTGGTCACCCGCAGTGAGCAGGGCGTGACCCTGATCCAGCGTGGCCAGCCCGCCCACCATCAGCCGACCCGGGCGCGGGAGGTCTATGACGTGACCGGTGCGGGTGACACCGTCTCGGCGGCACTGGGCTGCGGCATCGCGGCGGGGTTGAGCCTGCGCGAGGCGACGGCCCTGGCCAATCTGGCGGCGGGCGTGGTGGTGGGCAAGCTGGGTACGGCCACGGCCACCCTCGAGGAGCTGCGCGACGCCATGGATGCCCACACCCCGGTGGCCCGCGGCCTGCTGGGCGTGGAGGCGGTGCTGTCCGCCTGCCAGCGCGCCCGCGCCGCCGGTGAGCGCCTGGCGGTGCTGCAGGGGCCGGTGGGGCTGCCCGGCGCGGCCCTGCTTGCCCGTCTTGAAGAAGCCGGCCGCCAGGCCGACCGGGTGCTGGTGATCGAGCCCCTTGCGGCGGCGCCCGACAGCCTGGCCCTGCTGGCCGCGCTGCGCCCGGTGGACTGGGTGGTCGCCGTCGATGAGGCCGGCCGCGACGCGCTGCTGGCACGCCTGCAGCCCGACCTGCTGCTGCAGGCCTGAGGAACCCGCCCGATGATCATGGACATCTCGACCACCAGCGGCCGCGTCCGCGCCTGGCTGGACATGCACCTGGTGGACCACGGGGCGATCCGCGCCGTGTACAACAACCTCTACAACCTGGGCGGCGGCATGTACCGCAGCAGCCAGCCCAGCCCGGCCCAGCTCCGCAAATACCGCGAGAAGCTGGGCCTGCGCACCGTGATCAACCTGCGCGGCGCCCATGGCTATGGCTCCTACGCCCTGGAGAAGGAGGCCTGCGAGCAGCTCGGGATCACCCTCCACGACATCAAGCTGTACTCCCGCACCCCACCCGAGATCGAAGAGGTCCACGCCATGGACGACCTCTTCAAGTCCCTTGAGTATCCGGCCCTGCTGCACTGCAAGTCCGGCGCCGACCGGGCGGGCATCGGCGCGGCCCTGTACCGCATCCTGCACCTGGGCCACCCGGTGGAGGACGCGATGAGCGAGCTGGGCTGGAAGTACGGCCATTTCAAGGGGGCCAAGACCGGCGTGCTCGACTTCTTCTTCGCCACCTATGTGGCCCGCAACCGCCAGTCACCCATCGGTTTCCTGGAGTGGGTGGACACCGAATACAACCGCCTCGAGATGCACAACCGTTTCCGGGCCGAAGGCTGGGCCAGCCTCATCGTGGACAAGGTCCTGCACCGGGAATGAAAGACTCCATCCAGCTCTACAAGCGCCTTCTCGGTTCCATCCGCCCGTATGGCCGGGTGGTGGTCCTGTCCATCCTGGCCATGATCGCCGCCGCCTCCCTCGAGCCGGTGCTGCCCGGCCTGCTCAAGCCCCTGGTGGACGAGAGCCTGATCAAGAAGAGCCCGGTGGCCCAGTGGCAGGTGCCCCTGTTCCTGATGCTGGCCTTCCTGGCCAAGGGGGTGGCCGAGTACGTGGCCAACGTGTCCAGCCAGTGGATCGCCAACAAGGCCATCACCGACCTGCGCCAGCAGGTCTTCCGCCACCAGATGCACCTGCCCATCCCGGTGCACCAGGCGGAGACCGGCGGGCGCATGCTGTCGCGCATCCTCTACGACATCCCCCAGGTCGGCGCGGCCCTGTCCAACGCCTGGATCATCGTGGTGCGCGACACCCTGATCATCATCGGCCTCACCGGCTACCTGATCTACACCGCCTGGGAGCTGACCCTCGTCATCGTCGCCATCGCCCCGGTGGTGGCCTGGCTGATCCGGGTGGCCAGCCGCAAGCTGCGCGGCTCCAACCAGCAGATGCAGGAGACCACCGGCCGCCTCACCGGGATGGTCGAGGAGACCCTCGGCGGGGTGCGCGAGATCAAGCTCTTCGGCACCCACGACCACGAAGACCGGCGTTTCGCCGAGGTGGCCGAGCGCCTGCGCAGCCAGACCATGCGCACGGTACGCGTGTCGGCGGTGAACGTGCCCCTGGTTCAGGTGCTGGCCGCCGCGGCGGTGGCCACGGTGATCTGGACGGCCAGCTCCCTGTCGGCCCAGGACAAGCTCACTCCGGGTGAATTCGTCTCCTTCGTCACCGCCATGTCGATGCTCTTCGAGCCGATCCGCCGCCTGACCAACATCAATGCGGTGATCCAGCGCGGCCTGGCCGGCGCCCAGAGCATCTTCGAGCTGCTCGACACCCTGCCCGAGGTGGATACCGCCACCGGCACCCGCCCGCGGGCCACCGGTGCGCTGCGCTTCGACGATGTGAGCTTCAGCTACCCGGGCCAGGCCGAGCAGGCCTTGCAGCATTTCAGCCTGGACGTGCAGCCCGGCCGGACGGTGGCGCTGGTGGGGGCCTCCGGCAGCGGCAAGAGCACCCTGGTCAACCTGATCGCCCGTTTCTACGAGCCGGGCAGCGGCCGCATCCTGCTCGATGGCCAGGCGCTGGACAGCCTGCCCCTGGCCCACCTGCGCGCCCAGCTGGGCTGGGTGGGCCAGCAGGTGGTGCTGTTCGACGACAGCATCGCCGCCAACATCGCCTATGGCCGGCCCGACGTGCCCGAGGCCGAGATCATCGCGGCGGCCCGCGCCGCCCATGCGATGGAGTTCATCGACAAGCTGCCCGACGGCCTCGCCACCCGGGTCGGCGCCAACGGCAGCCAGCTCTCCGGGGGGCAGCGTCAGCGTATCGCCATCGCCCGCGCCTTCCTGCGTGACGCGCCGGTCCTGCTGCTCGACGAGGCCACCTCGGCCCTCGACAACGAGTCCGAGCGGGCGGTCAAGGATGCCCTGGTGGAGCTGCGCCGCAACCGGACCGTGATCGTCATTGCCCACCGCCTGTCCACCATCCGCGACGCGGACCTGATCGTGGTGATGGAGCGCGGCCGCATCGTCGAGACCGGCACCCACGACGAACTGGTCGCCCGCGGCCAGGCCTACGCCCGCCTGCTGGCCAGCGGCGAGCAGCTCAAGGAAGAGGCCTGAGGTGGCCGGCCGGGAGCGCACCGGGCGCGTCGCCGTCTATTTCGTCGCCTCGCCGCTGCAATACCTGGCAGCGTGGCGCATCGCCGAGAACTTCGAGGCCGGCGCCCGCCAGGTGCTGGTGTGGTACAAGCCCGGCGTCACCCCGATTGTCCGTGCGGAAGACTGGGACGCCGCCACCTACATGCCCTGGCCCCGCTGGGAGCCGCTGCCCGGCCTGTTCGGCCGGCTGCGCCGCCAGCGCGAGAACATCCGCCTGGTGGCCGGCCTGGTGGGGCCCTGCGACACCGTGCATATCCACAGCGCGGTGTTCGACACCGAAGCCATCAACTACTTCCTGAGGGCCCTGCCGAGGGCCTGCGGGGCGCGCCGGATGCATGCCCGCATCCTGCCCGACGGCATCATCAGCATCCGCCGCTATCCTCTGTCCGCCGTCAAGCGCCTGGCCCAGTACGTCCGCAAGCTGCGCCGCCTGCTGGCGCCGGAGCTGGACTACTGGTGCTTTTCCGGCGACCGCATCGGTTCCGACGCGCCCTTCTGCGACCGGATCTATGTGATCCCCGGCCTGCCCCACGAATACCCCCTGGGCAAGGCGGTGGTGTTGCCGCCGCTGGTCACCCCGCGAGCAGGCAGCCGCGCCGCGTCCGGTGCCCTGCGGACGGCCCTGGTGATCGGCCAGCCGCTGGTCGGGGCGGGCCTGATGAAGGCCGCCGATCGGGATGCCGTGAGCCAGGCCATCCACGCCTGGCTGGCTGCCGAGGGGATCGGGCGGGTGTTCTACAAGGGCCACCCCAAGGATCCCGAGCTGGAGCTGAACCACTCCGACTATACGGTGGTGACCCTCGACGAACCCCTCGAGGTGCACCTGGCCAACACCGCCTACGACGCGGTGGTCGGGGTGCGCTCCAGCGCCCTGCTGTTTGCCCGCCAGACGGCGCCTGCCAGCACGCCGGTGGTGGCTTTCGGCTGGGAGCGGGTGCGTTTCAAGTCCGAGGCCGAGCGGCGCCAGATGGAAGACGCCTTCCGCACCACGGGTGTCGATCTGCTGCCTGTCCCGTGAATTCATGATGTCCCTCTCCTCCACCTTCGCCCGGCGTCCCGCCTGGCTGGCTGCCCGTGTGTCCTGGCTGCTCCCCTTCTTCTTCGCCGGCCTGGTGGTGTCCGCCGGGCTGGCCAAGGCCTGCGCCGTCCTGATGGCGCTGCTCGGCCTGGCGGCGGTGTGCCTGCCGGGCCACCGCCTCGATGCGCTGGATCGCCGCTTCATGCTGGCCGCGGCCATCCTGCCGGCGGCCTACGTGCTCAACATGGCCCTGCTCGGCTGGAATTTCCGGCTGCTCGACCGGCCCGCCCACCTGCTGGCCGCCATCCTGGTCTACCTGTTGTTCCGGCGCGTCGGCGTGGCGCGGGTGTCGGTGCTGCGGGGGCTCGCCGTCGCCGGTACGGGCTGCATGCTGGTGGCCCTGGCGGCCTTGGCCGGTGGCGGTGGTGAAGGCCTGCTGGCCCTCAACTCGGGGCGCCCGATGGGGCCGTTCTCGAGCCCGGGGCCCTTCGGCAACTACAGCGCGGTGGTGGCCATGGTGGCCCTGGCCGGCGGGGTGGCGGCGGGCAAGGGGCGTGGCCATGCCGGTCTGCCCCTGCTGGTGCCGCTGGCGATCATCGGCGGCACGGTGGCGGCCATCCTGTCCGGGACGCGCTCGGCCTGGGTGGCCCTGCCCCTGATGGCCCTGCTGGCCCTGCAGATGCCCGGGCGACAGCGTCTGCCGCGGCGCCCCCTGGTGCTGGCCGGCGTCCTCGTGGTGCTGGTGGCGGTGCTGATCGGCCAGCGGATCTGGGGGCGCGTGGAGGAGGGGGTGTTCGAGGTGCTGGCCTATCAGGCCGATCCGGCGGCGGCGAGTGCCCGCGAAACGTCGCTGGGGCTGCGCCTGCTGAGCTGGCAGTGGGGCTGGGAGCAGTTCCTCGCCCATCCCTGGCTGGGACTCGGCATGGCCAACTTCCGTGCTGCGGTGGAGGCCGCGGCGGCGGCCGGGGTGCTGCCCCCGATCCTGATCAACTTCAATGGCCTGCACAACCTGTTCATCGACCACCTCACCACCACCGGAGTCTTGGGCACCCTGGCGATGCTGGCCTTCTGGATCGGCATGGTGGGCTTCTTTGCCGCCCAGCGCCGTGCCGCGGACCCGGACAAGCGCCTCTTCGCCACCTGGGGGCTGATGCTGCTGCTCGGTGAGTTCGTGTTCTCCAACGTGGGCTCGATGTTCGCCTCGTCCCTCGGGGCGCTGACCTTCACGGTGATGCTGGCGGTATTTGCCGCCGGTGCCCATCCGGCCACGCCGGCCCGCTAGCCGCTAGTCATTACCGTCCTGGCCGCGCCAGCGGCGCAGGGCCAGCACGCCGTTGAGCTTGAAGGTGTCGAGCTTCATCGGCAGCGGCCCTTCGCCGCGTGCCCGCAGGATGTGGCGCGCGGCGGCGTGCTGGTTGCTGCGGATCAGGTTCTTCAGCAGGCGCCGGGCCGGCACGGACATCAGCAGGGGGGCGGGCGCAGCGGCCAGCCACGTGTTCAGGCTGTCGTCGGGCAGGGCGCGGTGGAAATTGAACAGCCCGTGGAAGCCGAAGGTCGGCCCCTTCGGGGGCTCCAGCTCGAAGGCAAAGCGGCGGGCCAGCTCGAGGGGGGCGAAGCGGATCCCGTGGCGGCTTTCGAGCAATGCGCGGTAGCGTTCGCAGATGCAGGCGTCTTCCGGGTGGAGTTCGCGGATCTCCGGGTCGGCGAGCGCCTCGAGCAGGCGTCGTGAGCGCAGGGAGAAACCGCCGTTGCCCACCGGTTCGGCGCGGTGCGGCCAGGGGGCGCCGATGTAGTCGTAGTCGAGAAAGGCCGGATCCCACGCGGACGGATCGAGCAGGAAGCCGTCCCATTGCACGACCAGCACATGGCTGCCGGAACAGAGCTGGCCGAGCTCCTTGACCATGAAAGCCGAGTAGGTGTCGCGGCTGTTGATCGCGCTTGTGTTGACCACCTCGATGCGCGGGTCCGGTGAGCGGAAGCCGGGGCGGGTCAGCAGCTTGGCCTCGCCGAAGCGGGCGTGCTGCAGGCAGCGCATCATGGCCTGGACCGCCAGCTCCGGGTGGAGGGTGTCTACACAGGCCAGGCTGAGGGTGGAGAGATCGAGTTTCAAGTAAAAAGCGCCAGAGTGCGGGTGCTGCTTGGGACCGGCCCGGAGAGTAACCCAATCCCGCCCGGTGAGATACGGCCCACCCGGCCAGGCACCATCACCTTTACGGCCTGTTACCATTCGCGCCTCCATCTTTACAGAAACGCTCACTCCGCGGCTGGAGTCCGGGGGGCGGCCCTTTCGAACGGCGTTTTTTCATCATGAAGATATTTGTGCTCAATCTGCCCCGTGCCACCGATCGTCTGCGGATCATGCGCGAGCGGCTGGCGGCCCTCGGGCTGGAGGCGGAGATCCTGCCCGCCGTCGAGGGCGCGCGCATCGACCGGGGCAGCTTGCCTGCCGGCACCGAGCCTGGCCTGTCGCCAGGGGAGCTGGGCTGTTATCTGTCTCATGTGCGTTTCTGGGAGACCGTGGTGGAGCAGGGGCTGCCGGCCGCCATCATCCTGGAGGACGATGTGCTGCTCGACCCGGCACTGCTCGAGGTCGCTCAGGGGGTCCTGGCGCTGGGCTATCCGGTGGATGCGGTGCGCCTGTCGGCCCTGCGCCCCGTGCGCGGCATCACCCTCGGGGCCTTGCCCGGCGGCCGCCGCCTGGTGCTGCCCAGCAAGAACCCCAGTGGCACCCAGGGCTATCTGGTGACCCAGGCGGGGGCGCGCCGGCTGCTGGCGGCCCTGCCGGTTCCCCGTGCGCCGATCGACACCACGCTGGATGCCTACTGGAAGCACGATCTGTACGTGCCGGTGGTCACGCCCGCGGTGGTCGAGGAGGACAGCACCATTGCCAGCAGCATCCATGGGCGCTTCGGCAGCGGCAAGCGCAAGACCCTGGCCCGCCACCTGGCCCAGGTGACGGAGGCGCAGCGTCGCAAGCTGCGGGTCTTCCTGCTGGCGCGCCGCTTGCAGCGACGCAGCCAGGCGGCCAATCAGGCAAAATGACGGATTGACGTGCCCCGGCGTGATGCCGCTCTCCGCTCCGATGTCTCATCCCCCGTCGTTTCCCCGCACCGTCGTTGTCCACCATCGCAGTGGCATCGGCGATCTGGTCTGGCACATTCCCTATCTGCGGGCCATTGCGGCCGTCAGCGCAGGGGGAAAGGTCAGCGTGATCGCCCGCCCGTCGTGCCGGGCCGCCGAAGTGCTGGCGGCGGAAGACTGCATCGAGGGCGTCATCGAGTTTGATCGCAAGCCACGCAAGAGCGAGCGCCGCGTCGGCCGTCACGACGGGCTGGGGGCCCAGCTGGCTTTTGTCGGCGAGCTGCGTGCGCAGCGCTTCGAGCGCATCTACATCTTCTCCGGCCGCGCCCGCTACGCCCTGCTGGCCCTGCTGGCCGGCATCCCCCAGCGGGCGGGTTTCGGATTCAGCGCGGGGGAGCGCCTGCTGCTCAACCGTCCGCCCTACATCCGTCCCTACGACGGCCCGGGGAACTGGGTCTATCCAGAGGCCACGGCCTTCTGCGTGGCCCACGGGCTGGTCGATGGGCCGGTGGTGCCGCGCATGAAGGTGCTGCCCGACGTGCTGGCGGAGGCTGGACGTGATCTGGCCGCCTTCCCGGGGCCGCGCTACGCCTTTTCCATCGGGACTTCCGAACCGCGCAAGAACTGGGGCGCAGAGCGCTTCGCGGCGCTTGCCGCGGCCATCGCCGAGCGCGGGGGCAGCGTGGTGCTGCTGGGGGGGCCTGCCGAGGCGGAGCCCGCCAACGCCGTCCTGCAGGCCTTGCCGGCCGGGCTGCGTGCCCGCGTGCTGGTCTCTGCCCAGCCCTCCGTGCAGCGCTCGGCGGCCTTGCTGCGTCATTGCCAGTACTGCGTCGGCAACGACACGGGGGTGCTCAACATGGCCGTGGCCAACGGTATTCCCGCGCTGGGGCTGTTCGGCGCCACCCCGCCGCTGGCCCACGATCCGCTGCTCCAGGCCCTGGCCGGCGAGGGTATGGCCTCCATCACGGTGGACGCGGTGCTGGCGCGCCTGGCCGGGCTGGAGGCTCCCGGCATGGGGGCCGTCGCGGCAGGGGCGGCTTCCTGATGCGCATCCTGATCGTCCGCAGCTCGGCCATCGGCGACGTGGTGTTCGCCTCGGCCCTGCCTGCCGCCATCCGCCGCACTCATCCGGACGCCCACATCGCGTGGCTGGTCGAGCCGGGCATCCACGAACTGCTGCTGCCCGATCCGGCCATTGACGAGGTCATTACCTGGTCGAAGGCCGACTGGGTGAAGCTCTGGAAGTCGGGCCGCAAGCTCGAACTGCTGGGGCGTGTGCGCCAGTTCCGGCGCGAGCTTCATGCCCGGCGCTTCGATGTGGCGGTGGATCTGCAGGGCTTGCTCAAGAGCGGTTTCCTCACCTGGCTGTCCGGTGCCCCGCGGCGGGTCGGCCTGGGGTCCAAGGAAGGCAGCCAGTGGCTGATGAGCGAGGTCATCCCCCGGGGCGGTGAAAAGGCCCGTATCGGCTCCGAATACCAGTACCTGGCGCAGCAGATGGGTTTTGATGCAGGGGATTTCCTGCCCACCCTCACGCTGGCGCCGGAGACCGAGGCGGCGGCGGCACAGAAGCTCGAGGCCCATGGCCTGCAGGCGGGGCGTTTCGCGGTCTTCGCTCCCTTCACCACGCGGCCCCAGAAGCACTGGTTCGAAGATGCCTGGCAGGCCCTGGCGCCACAGCTCATCGCCGCCACCGGCCTGACTCCGGTGATCCTCGGCGGGCCGGCGGACCAGCCGGCGGCGGCCCGCATCGCCGCGGCCGACCCGCGCATCGTCAACCTGGCCGGCCAG